>NZ_JASE01000005.1:315846-631692 GCF_000622325.1 Sulfitobacter geojensis | reverse complement strand
GCGCATCAGGGTCGGCTTCCTGCGCGAACATCGCCTTGGCCCCGCGCTCCATCTCTGCAAGCCAAAGCTGCGCTTGCAAACGGGCGGGGGCACGAAAGGGCGGGCTGTCCACCTCGGTCACGTCCCATCCTGCATCAATCAGCCGCTCGGCCGCGCGGCGCAGGGATTGCTCCACCAAGGGGTGCGTGTTCAGCCCTTCGGGATTCACGCAGAGTGCCGCACGGCGGGGGTATGCCGCACCCTTCATCGGGGCGGGTACGTGCCAGGGGTCTTGTAGATCGGGCTGTGCCATCACATCCAAGGTCAGCCGCAAATCCGCAACAGAACGTGCATGCGGGCCAGACACGGCCATCAACTGCGCACCGATATGACGGTCCGGCGCAGAAGCGTTGCGCGCCGCGACACGCCCCAAGGTCGGGCGGATGCCCTGTAGCCCGCAGGCATAGGCAGGATAGCGGATCGACCCGCCGATGTCGGTGCCATGACCCATTGCCCCGATCCCCGCCGCCGTGGCCGCAGCCGCACCGCCAGACGATCCGCCGGGTGTGATCGCGGGATTGTGGGGATTTTTCGTGTGCCCATGCAGGGAATTGCGTGTGAACCAGCGCAATGAAAACGCGGGCGTGTTGGTGCGCCCGACAATGACCGCCCCCGCGCGGCGCAGGTTGGCAACGACGGGGCTATCTGTGGTGGCAATCAGGTCTTTCTGGATTTGCAAACCGTTGGTCGTGGCAAAGCCGGTCTGGTCAACGTTTTCCTTTGTCGTGACAGGCACCCCCGCCATCGGCCCTAATGTTGCGCCGGCGGCACGGGCGCGGTCCACCTCATCCGCCGCTTGCAGCGCCTCTTCGTCATTGCGCGCCACAACCGCGTTGATCGCAGGGTTCACGGCGTCCATCCGCGCAAGGACCGCCTGTGTGACTTCGCGCGCGGTCACATCGCCGGCTTTGACAGCTTTGGCGATTTGCGTTGCACTGCGTTCGAACAATTCCATAGACCCCTCCGTTTCAGTTCAGACTGGCACGAACGACTTGTCTTGCACAGTTGCAACTTTGCTTTTACCCCTTTCGAAGTTTTGAAATCGGGAGACCAAGATGCAGAAGACAGTGGTGAACAGCTGGAACGAATGGGACCCGCTGAAACATGTGATCGTCGGTCGCGCCGATGATTGTCATATCCCACCAGAAGAACCTGCGCTGGATGCCAAGGTCCCTGAGGACAGCGACATGCGTGGCCAGTGGGGACGCCGCCCGCAAGAAACCATCGATCGTGCGAACGAACTGTTGGATAATTTTGCAGGCATGCTGGAAAAGCGCGGCGTGCGGGTGGATCGGCCAACTTCGATTGACCATTCCCTGCCCGCTACGACGCCCGATTTTCATACAGAAAGCCAGTTCGGTTGCATGCCGCCGCGCGATGTATTGCTGACCGTGGGGTCAGAGATGCTTGAGGCGACGATGTCCTATCGCTGCCGGTGGTTCGAATACCTGAATTACCGCCCGCTGATGCAGCAGTATTTTGATGAAGACCCGAATTTCCGGCACGAATCCGCGCCCAAGCCGCGGCTGACGGATGCCGATTATCATCCCGATTACCTCTCCGAGAAGATTGGCGACGCCAAGCGGCTGGAATGGGCGGCCAAGAAGTTCTTTGTCACCACCGAAGAAGAGCCGTTGTTTGATGCGGCGGATGTGCTGCGCTTTGGCCGTGATCTGGTGGTACAGCACGGGTTTACGACGAACCTTAAGGGGATCGAATGGCTGCGCCGTCACTTCCCCGATCACCGCGTGCATACGGTGAACTTTCCCGGCGATCCCTATCCGATCCACATTGATGCGACCTTTACACCGCTGCGTCCCGGTCTGATCCTGAACAACCCGCAGCGACGCTTACCCGAAGACCAGCGCGGGATGTTTGAGGCGAACGGTTGGGAGATCGTCGATGCCGCCCAGCCCGCCCATAACACGCCGCCGCCGCTGTGTTATTCATCGACGTGGCTGAGCATGAATGTGCTGGTGCTGGACCCGAAAACCGTATGTGTTGAAAAGTCCGAGGTCTATCAAGCCGAGCAGATGGACAAGCTGGGCATGGAAGTGGTCGAGGTCGAGCTGCGCGATGCCTATGCGTTCGGCGGCGGGCTGCACTGCTGCACGGCGGATGTGCACCGTGAAGGGGTTTGTGAGGATTATTTCCCGAGCCTGTCAGCCTGAAACCAGTGATGTCCATCCTCGCAGCAGTGTTCTGCGGGGATGGCAGGATGTACGCTCAGGCGTTTGTGTTCAGACAGGCATGTTGTCGAAAAAGTCTACTGACGTGTCCTGCTCATAAGACGCCTGAAAACTTCGCCTCGTGCGCGGCATTGGCTCAACATTTGTGTCAAGGCGGCCAGCAATCTGCTGAAACTTTGAGGCCAGCCTCATCCGCTCATCCGGCGGAGCCGCTTCAAACGCGCGTTCCAACTGCTCAATCTGTCGTTCCAAATCATGCGTCGTCATCGTTGCATCCTCCCAGCTGCGATTCCCGTTATAGTAACATTTTGTCGCCCGCCTGTGGTTAATGATAGGTAAACTTAGCCGGATCGGCCATTTGTTGCTCTTGCTGTCTGGGATTGGATAGACGCTGCACGAAAATAAGGCATAGCTTGTAAAAAAGGGCCACTTCGCGATCTGGAAGAGACGTGCAGCGGCACAAAAAGAGCTGTCGCATTGCCTTTAAAGATTTTTACAAGTCTCGATAAAAACATGCCTGAGTATCGTACCGACGCATTGCGCTCCATCAGGGGACGACGTGAAACGGATTTGCGCAAAACGGGCCGTTTTTACCAACCCTTCCCCTCTCCCCCAAACTCCTGTACACGCGCGACATCTGAAAGCCGGCGCCCGGACTCCAGCGCCGACCAAATAAGATACCGGAGTCAGAGGCAATTCGGCCTCTATGCAAATGGCCCGACGTGGGCCAACACAGGAAACGTAGATGTTTAACGTAACGAAAAAATCGATGGAGTGGGGCGAAGAGACGCTGACACTCGAAACCGGCAAGGTTGCCCGTCAGGCGGACGGTTCTGTCATTGCGACACTGGGCGAAACCAGCGTCATGGCAAACGTGACTTTTGCACGGGCACAAAAGCCGGGTCAGGACTTCTTTCCCCTGACCGTGCACTACAACGAGAAATACTACGCTGCGGGTAAAATCCCCGGCGGCTTTTTCAAGCGCGAAGCGCGTCCGACTGAAAAAGAAACACTGACAAGCCGTCTGATCGACCGTCCGATCCGCCCGCTGTTCGTTCCCGGCTTCAAAAACGAAGTTCTGGTGATGTGTACAGTTCTGTCGCACGATCTGGTTAACGACCCCGACATGGTTGCGATGATCGCTGCCTCTGCCGCGCTGACCATTTCCGGCGCGCCGTTCATGGGCCCGATTGCGGCATGCCGCGTGGGTTATGAGGGTGGCGAATACATCCTGAACCCTGAAATCGACGACATGCAGAACCTGCGTATGAACCCCGATCAGCGTTTGGATCTGGTTGTTGCCGGCACCAAAGACGCCGTGATGATGGTTGAATCCGAAGCTTACGAGCTGACCGAAGAGGAAATGCTGGGCGCGGTTAAGTTTGCGCATGACAGCATCCAGCCCGTCATCGACCTGATCATTGATCTGGCCGAATCCGCTGCGAAAGAGCCGTTTGATTTCCAGCCTGTTGATTATTCCGCGCTGTCCGCAGCCGTGAAGAAAGCCGGCGAGAAAGAAATGCGCGCCGCGTTTGCGATTGCGGACAAGCAAGAGCGTACAACAGCTGTGGCTGAAGCCCGCGAGCTGATCAAATCCAAGCTGTCCGAGGACGAGCTGGCTGACGGCAACCTTGGTTCCGCGATGAAGGGCCTTGAGGCGTCTATCCTGCGCGGCGATGTGGTGAAAACCGGCAAGCGCATCGACGGTCGTAAAACGGACGAGATCCGCGATATCGTATCCGAGACAGGCGTTCTGCCACGGACCCACGGTTCGGCCTTGTTCACCCGTGGTGAAACACAGGGTCTGGTTGTGACCACACTGGGCACCGGTGACGACGAGCAATTCATTGACGCGCTGCACGGCAACTTCAAATCCAACTTCCTGCTGCACTATAACTTCCCTCCCTACTCGGTTGGTGAAGTTGGTCGCGTGGGCCCTCCAGGCCGTCGTGAAATCGGTCACGGCAAGCTGGCGTGGCGTGCGTTGCAGGCAGTTCTGCCAGCACCAACTGATTTCCCATACACCGTGCGCGTTGTGTCAGAGATCACTGAATCAAACGGTTCGTCTTCAATGGCGTCCGTCTGTGGTGGTTCCTTGTCCATGATGGACGCGGGCGTTCCGTTGAAATCAGCCGTTGCCGGTGTTGCGATGGGTCTGATCATGGAAGAAGACGGGTCATATGCGATCCTGTCCGACATCCTTGGTGACGAAGACCACCTTGGCGACATGGACTTTAAGGTTGCCGGTACAGAAACAGGCATCACGTCCTTGCAGATGGACATCAAGATCGCGGGCATCACGCCAGAGATCATGGAAAAAGCATTGGCTCAGGCCAAAGCAGGCCGTCTTCATATCCTTGGCGAGATGAACAAAGCGCTGTCCGGTGCCGCTGAATTCTCCGAGCACGCACCACGTATCGAGACCATGCAGATCCCGACGGATAAAATCCGCGAAGTGATCGGTTCCGGCGGTAAAGTCATCCGCGAGATCGTCGAAGTGTCCGGCGCGAAGGTCGACATCAACGACGAAGGCATCATCAAGATTGCAAGCCCGAACGGCGAAGCGATCAAGAAAGCCTACGACATGATCCACTCGATCGTGGCCGAGCCAGAAGAAGGCATGATTTACACCGGTACCGTCGTGAAAATCGTCGACTTCGGTGCCTTCGTGAACTTCTTTGGCAAGCGCGACGGTCTGGTGCACGTGTCCCAGATCGAAAACCGCCGCCTGAACCACCCTTCAGATGTTCTGAAAGAAGGTCAGGAAGTGAAAGTGAAGCTTTTGGGCTTTGACGACCGCGGTAAGGTGCGCCTGTCGATGAAAGTTGTCGATCAGGAAACCGGCGAAGAAGTTAAGGAAGAGAAAGCGGAAGATTGATCCGCTGATCTTTTGAAGTTTGAAAGGCCCCGGTGCAAACGCCGGGGCCTTTTTTATGACGGGCTTTACCCGACCGGTCCAAGGCCCTAACATTGCCTTAAAGTGTTTTTAACAAATATTTCAGGTATTGAAGCTCCACCGCGTGGGGCAACGCAGAGGAAGAGCAACATCATGGCGCAGCTGAACAGACGTGGTTTTCTGGCGACCGGCATGGCAACCCTATGCGCAGGTCCGGCATTTGCCGCGACAATTGAGCCTTATGAAATACCGGAAAAACACCGCGCGCGGGTGGTTCAGCTGGAAAACGGCTTCGCAGCCGGCGAAATCCATGTCGATCCCAGCCGGTTCGCGCTTTACTGGACATTGGAAGACGGGCAAGCGATCCGTTATCCAGTGGCAATCGGTCTGCCCGGCCAATATTACGACGGTGCCTTCACGGTCGGTCGCAAGGCAGAATGGCCCAGCTGGACCCCGACCCAACGGATGATTCGACGCAACCCTGAATTCTTTGCAGAATTTGCCGGCGGTGTCCCCGGCGGGCCGGATAACCCACTTGGGTCACGCGCTATCTACCTCTACAACGGGGCGCGCGACAGCCTGCTGCGCATTCACGGTACCACGCAGCCGTGGCTGGTAGAAACGGCCACCTCCAGCGGCTGTGTACGCATGATCAACGCGCATGTCGAAGACCTGTATGAACGTGTTGAAAAAGGCACGCCGGTCTTTTTGCGTTGAGCGCGTTCCCGACCGAATATCTGCGATGAAAGCCGGGTGCCCCATATTGCAGCGGCGGCGGAAATATCAGGTAGCAGACGGTCCGCAGGAATGGTTAACTTTCGATACCAGAGCAGAAATGCGCGAACCGAGGTTTGACTGGTCGAAAAATACAGATATGACCGCTGCATGAGGTCGCTCATCATTCACTTGTCCAGTGCCGGAGGTCGTACTGAGAACGTGTCCCGCTTGCTGCGGGATCTCCCCTCTGCCGAGGTCGTGGAAGCCGTCGACGGGAATGACCCTGCGGTGCCTGCACAGATCAAGCAGGTGGCGGGCACCCTGCATCATCCGCCCTACCCCTTCAGCCTGAACGCCGCCGAGGTGGGATGTTTCATGAGCCATCGCTTATGCTGGCAGATGATTGCCGATGGTGATGCGCCTTACGCACTGATTGCCGAGGATGATCTGGCGATTGATCCTGTGCCTTTCGCCAATGCCATGAAACTGGTGGCAGGATATGCCGATGAAGACAGCTATATCCGCCTGCCCGCAAAACCGCGCGAACGCGTGGTCGGTGCCATCGCCTATGAGGGGGATGCGGCCCTGTTCGTGCCGCGCACCATCGGTTTGCAACTGGTTTGCCAGATTGTCGGACGTCGCGCCGCGCGCCGGTTACTGGCCGCAAGCGAAGTGATTGACCGCCCCGTCGACACCACCCTGCAAATGCATTGGGTGACCGGCCAGAAAGTGCATGCGATCATGCCCAGCGGTGTGTCCGAGGTCGCCGGTCCCAGCACCATCCAGCGAAAAACCCGCACCAGCGATGTGCTGATGCGGGAAATGCGGCGTGCGCGGTATCGCGCACAAATCAAGCGTCGGCCGCAAAAGGCTTAGCCCGGGGCTTTGGTCTTGCGCAGGTAGGGCAATACTGTTTCGAAATCGCCGAACTTTGCCTTGGCATCCGCATCCGATAGGGTCGCAGGGATGATCACGTCATCGCCCACATTCCAGTTCGCCGGTGTCGCCACGCCATTGCCTGTCGACATCTGCAACCCGTCCAGCGCGCGCAGCACTTCGGCAAAGTTGCGGCCCACTGTCATGGGATAGGTCATCGACAGCTTTAGCTGCTTGTCTGGCCCGATGATGAACACGGAACGCACTGTGGCGCTGTCTGCGGGCGTGCGGCCATCAGGAAGATACGCATCGGCAGGCAACATGTCGAAAGCTTTGGACACTTCCAGACCGCCATCGGCGATAATTGGAAAACCGGCGGTGGTGCCTGCGACTTTTTCGATGTCGCCTTTCCATTTCTTGTGGTCCTCGACCCCGTCAACGCTGACGCCGATCACTTTCGTGCCGCGCTTTTCCCATTCATCGGCCAGCTGCGCGACAGCCCCGAATTCGGTGGTGCAAACCGGTGTGAAATCTTTGGGGTGCGAAAACAGAATGGCCCAGCTGTCGCCGACAAACTCATGCAGCGAGAATGTGCCTTGGTCTGTTTCAACCGTCAAATCGGGGATCGTGTCGTTGATGCGCAAGCCCATGGTGGCCTCCTTTTGGATGGGAATTATCTTGCATATGTAGTGATTAATCTGTCGTGTACCAGCCCCTTGCGGCGGCCGCTGCGGGGTGACACAGTGGCGCGAATTCGGGCCGATCCCATCGGGATGCCCCCCTCAGGAGGAGTTCCACCATGTTGGAAAAACGTGATTTCTATATCAACGGTGCGTGGGTTTCACCCGCCGCTGCCAACGACTTTGCCGTCATAGACCCGTCTACCGAAGAACAATGCGCGGTCATCTCACTGGGCGGTCAGGCCGATACGGATGCCGCCGTTTCCGCCGCACGCACTGCATTTGACAGCTGGTCGCAAACCTCGCGCGAAGAACGCATGGCGCTGCTGGAAAAACTGGCTGCGGTTTATGACGCGCGGCAAGAAGAAATGGCGCAAGCCATGTCGATGGAAATGGGCGCGCCAATCGCATTGAGCCGCGCACAGCAAGTCGGTGCAGGCAGCTGGCACATCGGCGGTTTCCTTAAAGCGTTCAAGGACTTCTCCTTTGAGAAAGACTTCACCGCGACCGAGAAAACCCTGCTGGAACCTATTGGCGTTTGCGCGCTGATCACGCCGTGGAACTGGCCGATGAACCAAATCATCCTCAAGGCGATCCCGGCGATCGCCACCGGCTGTACCGTCATCCTGAAGCCATCCGAAGTGGCCCCCCTGTCGGGTCACTTGTTCGCAGAGTTCATGCACGAAGCGGGCTTTCCTGCGGGCGTATTCAACATGTTGAACGGTGACGGTCCGGGCGTTGGGTCGCAATTGTCCAGCCACCCCGATGTGGACATGGTCAGCTTTACCGGCTCCACCCGGGCGGGCATCGCGATCTCCAAGGCCGCGGCTGACACGCTCAAGCGTGTATCGCTGGAACTGGGCGGCAAGGGCGCGAATATCATCTTCGCCGATGCGAACCCCAAAGCAGCCAAGCAGGGCGCGATCCGCTGTTTCCGCAACTCCGGCCAGTCCTGTAACGCACCGACACGGATGCTGGTGCACAAATCCCGCTACGATGAAGCTGTCGAAATGGCGGCGGATGTGGCCAACAACACCCATGTCGGACCCGCGTCCGAAGAGGGTAAACACATCGGGCCGGTTGTCTCTGAGGTGCAGTTCAACAAGATCCAGGGCCTGATCGAAAAGGGCATGGCAGAAGCGCGCATGGTCGCGGGCGGTTTGGGCCGGCCTGACGGGTTGAACCGCGGCTATTATGTCAAACCGACTGTCTTTGCCGATGTCACCAACGACATGACAATTGCGCAGGAAGAAATCTTTGGCCCTGTGCTGTCGATCATCCCGTTCGAGACCGAAGAAGAAGCGGTCGCCATCGCCAATGACACGCCTTACGGGCTGACCAACTATGTCCAGACCGAAGACGATGAATTGCGCCGCCGCGTTGCGCGCCGGTTGCGCTCCGGCATGGTCGAAACCAACGGTGTCGGCTTTGCACAGGGCTCACCATTCGGGGGCTACAAACAATCCGGCAACGGTCGCGAAGGCGGCGCGTTCGGGTTGGAAGAATTCCTTGAGGTGAAGGCCGTGTCCGGTTGGGCGGCCGAGTAAACTTTTCGCGTCATAGAACGACAAAAAGGGCCGCTTTCGGGCGGCCCTTTTCATGTCTGGTGGTGGGGTGTGCCCCTTTAACTCAATCTCGGCCTGTCAAAACGGTGCTTTGGCGCGAACTTTCACGGACCGCCCACCCTGCGGGTGATTGAAACGCAACTCTTCGGAATGCAGCATCAGGCGTGGGAAATCCAAAGCGGGGCCTTTGGCGTAAAACGGATCCCCCAGAATCGGATGGCCGATGGCCAGCATGTGCACCCGAAGCTGATGGCTGCGGCCTGTTCTGGGGTGCAGACGGATGCGGGAGGTGACACCATCATCCTTAATCCGCTTCCATTCGGTTTGCGCCGGTTTGCCTGTTTCGTGACAGACCATTTGCAGCGGGCGATTGGGCCAGTCCACAATCAGCGGCAAATCAATCTCGCCGGATTTTTCCTGTGGTACGCCCCAAACCCGCGCCACATAGGTTTTGCGCGTCATCCGTTTCTCGAATTGCAAACCCAGATGACGTTGCGCGTAAGGCGTCATCGCGAAAATCATCACCCCCGAGGTGTCGCGGTCCAGCCGGTGCACCAGCAACGCTTGCGGGAAAACCGCCTGAATGCGGCTCATCAGGCAATCGGCCAGATGCGGTCCTTTGCCCGGCACGCTCAGCAGGCCGGCCGGTTTATCGACCAGCAAAACTTCGGCATCTTCGTGCAGGACAACCAGCGGGTCTTGCGGGGGGGCGTAATGTGTATCCATGGCGTGTCGTCACAGATGCGCGGCAGGTTTTCAACCCACGTCTGCACGCGCCTGTCGCATCTGGCGCAGCATCGAGGTGGTATAGATGATCAGCGCAAGCCAGATCATCGGGAACGCAATCATGCGCGCCCTGCCAAACGGTTCGTCGAACACAAATACAGCCACCAGAAAAATCATGGTCGGGGCGATGTATTGCAGCACGCCAATGGTCGACAGCCGCAGCAGTTTCGCGCCGTTGGCATAGATCATCAACGGCACGGCGGTAACAAGACCACAACCAATCAGCAGCCAACTGTCGCGGTCAAAGTCGAGGGAAAAGTGGGATTGGCCGGTGGAAGTGAGGTAGGCAAAATAGCCCAATGCGGGGATCAGCAGGATCAGCACCTCAAGCAGAAAGCCCTGATTGGGTCCGATGGGCAGGCTTTTTTTGGCAAGCGCATAGAACCCCCAAGACAGGGTGAGCGCCAAAGCGACCCATGGCACCTGCCCCGCTTCCACGGCAATCACGAGAACCGCAAGGGCAGCGAGTGCAATGGCGACCATCTGGGCGCGGTTGGGGCGTTCGCCCAGGAACACAGCCGCCAGAAAGACGCTGAACAAGGGGTTGATGTAATATCCCAAAGAAGCCGCCAGCGCGTTGCCGGTCGCGATTGCATAGACATAGATGCCCCAGTTGATCGAAATCAGCGCGGCGGTGACACAGCCCATGGCCAGCATACGCGGGCTGCGCAGCGCCTCACGCAGGGCGTCGGTTCGGCGCAGGATGATCAGCACAACGGCAGCGATGGGCAAGGACCACAGGATGCGATGTGTGACCACTTCGGCGGGCGAAATATGCGACAGCAGCTTCATATAGAGCGGCAGAAACCCCCACATCACATAGGCCGTCAGCGCAAAGGCCAGCCCTTGCGGCGTGTCTTCGTTGGCCTTGGGGGGCAGACTGTCAGGGTTGCGCATCGGGGGTCTCCGTTTGCCCAAGGAGGTAGGGCAAAGCGGCGGCCCCCGAAAGGGTTAGATTGTACCTGTTACACTTTCACCCGTTCGGATTTTGCGTCGTACATCGGTTTCAGCGATGCTTCGGCTTTGACGCGCACGCCGGCCACGTCGATTTCAAAGGATGATGCCAATACATCTGCCGCGCTTTCGCCTTTGCACGGCACATAACCCAGCCCCATCGCCCCGCCCAATGCATGACCATAAGCACCGGAGGACAGGTAGCCGACGATCTCGCCGTTCCGTACGATCGGTTCGTTGTGATACAGCAGCGGTTCGGGATCGGTCAGTTTGAACTGGAGCATACGCGCGTTCAGGCCCTGTTCCTGCTTATCCAGCACGGCGGCGCGCCCAATAAAGTCGGGCTTGTCCTTTTTCACGGCAAAGCCAAGGCCCGCTTCCATCACATGATCCTCGGCAGTGATGTCATGGCCGAAATGGCGGAACCCTTTTTCGATGCGGCAGGTGTCCATCATATGCATGCCACACAGCTTGAGGTTCATATCCGCGCCCGCCTCTGCCAGCGTTTCGAAGACGTGGCCGCACATGTCTGACGGGACATAGATTTCCCACCCCAGTTCGCCCACATAGGTCACGCGATGTGCGCGGGCGACAGCCATACCGATTTCGATCTCTTGCGCCGTGCCAAAGGGGTTGGTCGCATTCGAGAAATCATTGGGAGAAACGAGGTTAAGCAATTCGCGCGACCGTGGGCCCATGATCGCCAGCACCCCTTCGCCAGCGGTCACGTCGGTGATCACCACATTAAAATCGCCTTTGTTGCGCATCATCCATGTCTGGTCCGCCAGTCGCGTGGCGGCAGGGGTCACGACCAGATAGGCGGTATCGGTCAGGCGGGTCACCGTCACGTCCGCCTCGATCCCGCCCCTTTCATTCAGGAACTGGGTATAAACGATCTTGCCGTTCGGCACCGAATAATCGCCACCGCCGACATAGTTCAGGAAGGCCTCGGCGTCCGGTCCTTCGACACGGATCTTGCCGAAAGACGTCATGTCGTACATGCCGACATTTTCGCGCACGGCCATATGTTCATCGCGGATGTTGTCAAAGAAATTCTGCCGTTGCCAGCTGTATTCATAAGCCGCGTTTTGCCCGTCGCGGGCGAACCAGTTGGCGCGTTCCCAACCGGCAAGTTCGCCCATCACCGCACCCCGCTCAAGCAGGTGGTGATGAAACGGCGTGCGCCGGATACCCCGCGCCGTCGCCTTTTGGCGATAGGGGAAATGATCGGCATACAGCAGGCCCAGCGTTTCTTTGGACCGCTCGGCAAGATAGGTTTTATTGCCCTGAAACGGCTGCATGCGATTGATGTCCACATCACCCAGATCAAAAGGTTTCGCGCCATCTTCCATCCACTGCGCCAGCGCCATGCCCGCCCCGCCCGCCGACTGGATACCGATAGAGTTGAAACCGGCGGCGACCCAGACATTGTCCATCTCTGGTGCAAGGCCAAGGTGGTAGGCATCATCGGGGGTAAAGGATTCAGGACCGTTAAAGAAGGTATGAATGCCCGCGTCGGCCAGCATCGGCAAACGTTCTACTGCCGCTTCGAGAATGGGTTCGAAGTGGTCGAAATCTTCGGGCAGTTGGTCAAACTCGAAATCGGCGGGGATACCGTCAAGCGCCCATGGCTTTGCCAGCGGTTCGAACGCGCCAAGCAGCATTTTGCCGGCGTCTTCTTTGTAATAGGCGCATTCGTCGGGCACGCGCAGGACGGGCAGTTGTTTCAACCCTGCGATCGCTTCGGTCACGATATAGAAATGCTCGCAGGCTTGCAGGGGGACGTTGGTGTTCAGCATCCGCCCGACCTCATGCCCCCACATGCCACCGCAGTTCACCACATGATCGCAAGTGATGTGGCCGGTTTCGCTCCCCTGCTCCCAGTCAACACCGGTGATGCGCCGCCCCTCACGGGTCACGCCGGTGGCTTTGGTCCGCTCGATCACCTGCGCCCCGCGTTGACGCGCACCCTTGGCCAAGGCCAGTGCGATGTTCGCAGGATCGCCCTGCCCGTCCTTGTCGAGGTATACCGCGCCGGTCACCCCTTCGATATTCAGATGCTCGTATTTCTCAAGCACTTCTTTCGGGCTGATCTCTTCTACATCCACACCGAAAGCACGGGCCATGCCCGCCTGACGGTAGATTTCTTCGCGCCGCTCGTCCGTCAGCGCAACGGTGATCGAACCACAGCGTTTGAAGCCGGTGGCGACACCTGTTTCATCCTCCAGATTGCCGTAAAGCTCCTGTGAATATTTCGCCAGCTTGGTCATATTCGCGGTCGCGCGCAGCTGGGCAATCAACCCCGCCGCATGCCACGTCGTGCCCGAGGTCAGCTGTTTGCGTTCCAGCAGAACCACATCTTTCCACCCCAGTTTTGTCAGGTGATAGGCAACAGAACACCCGATGACGCCACCACCGATGATGACAACGCGGGCATGGGACGGAACGTTAGACATTTAGCTGATCCTTTAGACGTCGCACCGGTGGTGCGCAAAATGATATCCACCCTCAGGTGCGCAAAAATGGTGTCGCGGGGCGGGAGTTCTAGACAATGGTGTGCCCTGCGGCTTTTAGCCGGCGGGCGATTTCGGCGATATGCGCGGGGGATACTTCGCAACAGCCGCCAATGATTGTGGCCCCCTGGTCAACCCAGGCCATCGCGTGATCGGCATAAGCATCGGGGGTGAAATCATTGCGCAGGGTCAATGCATCAACCGTTGGCTTGGCTTCCAGAAAACCCTCAGTGATCTGTTCAAACCCGTTGGCATAAGCACCGTACGGAATGCCCGCTTGCGCCAGAATATCAAGCGCGGGCAGGATCGCCTCCGGGGCGGAACAGTTGACCAGCACCGCGGCGGCACCAGCTTGGGCATAGGGCAGAATGGCCGACAAAGGTTCGCCCGAACGCAGTTTGGTGCCGTCACGGTCATCCACACTGACGGCCAGCCAGACCGGTTTGTCGCCCGCAGCAGCCCCGCGCAGCACGCTTTCGGCATGGGTGACCGACACCACGGTTTCGCACAGCAACATGTCGCAGGCGGGCGCAATCATCTGTGCAATCTCTGCGTAAATCGGCGCACCGGTGTCCGCGTCGGGATGCAGGTCAGGGCGATAAGAGGCGGCGATGGGGCCGATGGCCCCCGCAATACGCGCCGAGCCACTGGTGCGCGCCTCGGCGATGGCCATTGTCAGCAGGTCGGCAAAGCGATCCGCCACATCGGTGTCAACCAACCGGTCGCGATGGATGGCATAGGTGTTCGTCGTGGCAATGGTTGCCCCGGCTTGCGTGAAATCACGGTGGACTTCGCTGACCAGCCCAGGGTGTTCCAGCATCACTTGGGTAGACCAAAGAGGCGTGGGCCGGTCGCCGGCGCGGTGGATCAATTCCTGCCCCATGCCGCCATCCAGCAGGGTGATATCGCTCATGCACGGATCCTTTCGTTTTCAGGGTCCCAAAGGGGTTGGTCGGGCTGCACGGTCGCTTTGCACATCTTGCCGAAGATGTTGATCTCAACTTCGGTACCGGCCACCGCCAGATCGGCACGAATGGTGCCGAGCGCCACGGATTTATTGATGCGGTAGCCCCAATCCCCGCTGGTGGTTTCGCCCACGACCTCGCCTTGGTGCCACACGGTCGACATATAGGGCGCGTCCTGATCGCCCGCATCAACTGTCATCGTGACGAAACGTTTCTTGCTGCCGGCCTGCTTTTCCGCCTGCAACGCAGCCTTGCCCGGAAAATCCTGCTGCTTGTCGAACTTGATAAACCTGTCCAACCCTGCCTCGATCAGGGAATAGTCGGTGGACAGATCGCCCTTCCACGCGCGATAGCCCTTTTCGATGCGCATGGAATTCAGGGCAAACATCCCGAAGGGTTTTGCGCCCGCACCCGTCACTGCGTCGTAAAGCGCAGGAATTTCCGCGTTCGCGGCATGGATTTCCCATCCCAGTTCACCGGCAAAAGAAACCCGCGCCAAGGCGCAGTCCGTACCGGCAACTTTTGCAGGCTGGGTTGAAAGCCAGGAAGCACCCAGATCTGCTTGGGTATCCAGCGCTTCGAACAGCTCGCGTGATTTGGGACCCGTGACAATCAATGTCGAGTATTCGGTCGTATGATCGGTCAGGCTAAGCCCGTTGGGGAGATTTTTCTTAAGCAGTTCGAAGTCGTGCCATTGCGCAAGCGCGGCGGTGATTAGGGTAAAGCTATCCTCCCCGTGGCGCATCACCGACATCTCCGTCAGGATACGACCGCGGCTGTCGGGGAAATAGGCAAGGTTCATGCGTCCGACTTTGGGCAAGGCGCCGGAAATGCGCCCGCGAAGCCATTCGGCCGCCCCCTCACCGGACAGATTAAAGCGTGAGAAACCGGGCAGATCCAGCACACCGACGCCATCGCGCACGGCCTCGACTTCTTCCTTTACGCGGATCGACCAAGGGCCGTTACGGTCCCATGTCTGGGTCGCCTCTTCGGAGGTGTCATCGCCGTCTTTCGCAAACCAGTTGGCGCGTTCCCAGCCGTTGTAGGCCCCCATCTGCCCGCCTGCCGCGATGATCTTGTCATGCACGGGCGACAGTTTCTTGTCGCGTCCGGCAGGCCATGCGTGGTGCGGGAAGTGCATGGCGTATTCGTGTCCGTAGGTTTCCAGCGCCTTGGCAAGGCAGTGATCGTGGTCGGTGTAATCGGTGTAGCGGCGCGGATCGACGGCCCACATGTCCAGTTCGGTTTCACCGTGCATGATCCATTCCGACAGGACTTTGCCAGCCCCGCCGCCCTGCGCGATGCCGAAGGTAAACGAATGACCTTCGAACGCGTTCTTCACACCCGGCATCGGGCCGATCATCGGCAGGCCGTCGGGGGCGTATGGAATGGGGCCGTTGATATTTCGGCCGACACCCGCTGTGCCAAGCGCCGGCACACGTTCCATCGCGTCCTCGATATAGAATTCGAGGCGTTCCAGATCGTCGGGATAAAGCTGGAAACTGAAATCTTCAGGCATCGGATCGTCTGGTTTGACCCAGGCTGCCTGACAGTTGCGCTCATAGGGGCCGAGGTTCAGGCCGTATTTATCCTGACGCAAGTAATAGCTGACATCCACGTCGCGGATCATCGGCATTTTATGCCCTTTTTCCTTGGTCCATGCCTCAAGCTCGGCGATTGGCTCTGTCAGGAAGTACTGGTGCGACATGGTCACCATTGGCACGGTACGCCCGCCAAAGGGTTTGAACATTTCGCCCACCCGCTGGGCATAATAACCCGCACAGTTGACCACGAATTCGCAGCGGATCTCGCCTTTTTCGGTTTTAACGATCCACTCGTCGCCATCGCGGTCTACACCTGTCACAGGGCAGAACCGTTCAATCCGCCCGCCCGCTTCGCGCGCGCCTTTTGCCAACGCTTGGGTCAGCTGTGCCGGATCGATATCACCATCAAGCGGGTCCCAAAGACCGCCTGCAAGGGAATGTGTTTCCATAAACGGGTTGTGCTCTTTAAGTTCGGCCGGCGTGCAGATGTCCATTTGCAAACCCTGATAGCGCCCCATCGAGGCGACCTTTTCGAATTCCTGCATCCGCTCTTTGGTATGGGCCAGACGGATCGCACCTGTCACGTGGTAGTTCATCGGATAGTCAACGTCTTCGCCCAGCGTCCGGTACATGGCCGCCGAGTAGCGCTGCATGTTCATCACCGCCCATGAACCTGCAAAGTTTGGAACGTTACCCGCCGCGTGCCACGTGGAGCCCGCCGTCAGTTCGTTTTTCTCGACCAGAACGCAGTCTTTCCAGCCCGCTTTGGCGAGGTGGTAAAGCGTTGATGTGCCGACGACGCCGCCGCCGATGATGACCACACGGGCCGTTGTTGGGAAATCTGCCATTGTGAATGCTCCGTTATTGGTCTTGCTGCGGCAGGCCGTCAGCGATGGTGTAATAGTCGCGCTTGTCAGCGACGAAGATATGCTTTTCGGTTGCGATGCCCGTGGGCGCGTCAAGGGTGCCGGACATGACCGAAGTCGCGCCGTTGTCCCCGTCATGCCGCCAGAACAGGGAAGAGCCGCAGATGTTGCAGAACCCGCGCGCAGCTTCGGGGCTGGACTGGTACCACTGCAGGGTGTCGTCCTTGATGATGCGTAACCGTTCGGCGGAAACTTGGGTGGCCGATACGTAGTGCCCGCTGGTTTTGCGGCACTGAATACAGTGGCAAGCGACGGAATTGCGCAACGGTCCAACAAGTTCGAAGGTCACACCGCCACAAAGGCAACTTCCTTTGATCATTTGTGATCCTTTCTGGCGGGTTGCATGGTTCATTCAATACACTGGCGGCGCGATGACCCAGATGGCCACCGCAGGTGCACCAAAGGGGTTGGCCCAGCGAAACGCCTCGCCGCGGATGCGGAAACTGTCACCGGGGTTGATCAAGTGGGTCACACCCGCAATCTCGACCTCCAACTGGCCTGACAGCACATAACCGACCTCTTGTGTGGGGCGTGTCACCGGTTCTTTGATGCGGCTGTGCGGAGCAAAAGTGGAGTGCACCATTTCAAAATCATCGGTCAGGTCGGGGGACAAAAGTTCCTCGACCAATCCTGCGACCTGAGATCCGATGGTCCGGCGGGACCCTTTGCGCACGACAAATCCCGCCTCATGCGCCGGTGCGGCAGTGTGGCGAAACAGCATGGATACCGAAACATCCAGCTTGGCCGCAATGTCCCGCAGATCCGTGATCGAAGGATCGGAAATATCGCGTTCGACCTGACTGAGCCAGCCCACCGACCGGCCCAGCGTTTCCGCCAGATCCGCGAGCGTCAGGCCGCGCGACTTGCGCAGCGCTCTAAGGTCGGCACCAAGCGTTTTTGGCGTGTCTGGCAAACTATGGTGCATTGCGATTCCGTGAAAAAATGCCTCTGCTTTTCACGTAACAACAGGTTCGTGAAAAAATCCAGAATTATTTCACGGAATCGCTATTTTGCTTGAGCGAAGACGCGCTGCAATATTTCCGTCAACGCCGTCGCGTCCAAGGTGTCAAAGGCATCCGGTTGGTTGCTGTCGATGTCGAACACCCCGATCAGGCTGCCCGCCCCGTCGAAAACCGGCAGCACCAGTTCCGAGCGTGTGGACGATGCGCAGGCGATATGTCCGGGAAAGGCATCGACATCCGCAACCAGCTGGACCTCGCCCGTGCGCGCCGCCGCGCCACAGACGCCGCGCGCGAACGGGATCACCAGACAGCCGTGGCCCCCTTGGTAAGGCCCGATCTTGAGCAGTTCCGGTGCGACAACGCGGTAAAACCCCGTCCAGTCGAACCGGTCGTCGGCATGGTGCACCTCACAAGCGACAGTCGCCATGAGGGCCACAGCGTCTGTTTCACCCTCGGTCAGCGACGCGATGGACTTGGCAAGGGTATCGTAATCCACTTTCATAGGACGGCTCCCTGGGGCTGGTTGCGGACAGTATATAAGGCCAAAAAGAGGGGCTAGACGCGTTCAATCGCAATGGCTGTGCCTTCGCCGCCGCCGATGCAGATGGCCGCAATGCCACGTTTCAGACCGCGTTTCTCCAGCGCGTTAAGCAAGGTCACCATGATACGGGCACCGGATGCACCGATGGGATGGCCCAGGGCACAAGCCCCGCCGTTGACGTTTACGATGGCGTGATCAAGACCCATCTCATGCATGAAAGCCATGGGGACAACCGCAAAGGCTTCGTTCACTTCCCACAGGTCGACGTCGTCTTTGCTCCAACCGATTTGTTCCAGCAGCTTTTGCGCGGCAGGCACGGGTGCGGTGGTAAAAAGACCCGGTGCCTGCGCGTGGCTGGCATGTCCAAGGATACGCGCACGGATGTTCATGCCTTGCGCGTTTGCGGCATCCTCAGAGGCAAGCACAAGGGCGGCGGCACCGTCCGAGATGGAGGAAGAATTGGCTGCCGTTACTGTGCCCCCTTCGCGAAACGCCGGTTTCAGCTGCGGGATTTTGTCGGGACGGGCATTGGCGGGCTGTTCGTCTGTGTTTACCGTCACATTGCCCTTGCGCGTTTTCATTTCGACGCTGGCGATTTCATCGGCAAACGCACCGTTTGATTGCGCCTCTAGCGCGCGCGACAGAGAAGCCAGCGCATATTCATCCTGCTTTTCGCGTGTAAACTGGAAGGTTTCGGCGCAATCTTCGGCAAAAGTGCCCATCAGGCGGCCCTTGTCATAAGCATCTTCCAAGCCGTCAAGAAACATGTGATCGACCACTGCAGCGTGGCCCAGACGTGCGCCGCCGCGCATTTTCGGCAGGACATATGGTGCGCTGGTCATGCTTTCCATGCCGCCCGCGACCATCACATCTGTATGGCCCAATGCAATCTGGTCAAAACCGATCATCGCCGCTTTCATGCCCGATCCGCACATTTTGTTCAGCGTTGTGGCGGGCACCTCTTCGCCCAGACCTGCAGCGAAACCCGCCTGACGTGCCGGTGCCTGACCCTGTCCGGCAGGCAGAACACACCCCATCAATACTTCTTGCACCGTGGCAGTTTTGGCGTTGTCCAGTGCAGCCTTGATCGCATGCCCCCCAAGCGCAGAGGCGCTAAGACCGTCAAAGGCACCTTGAAAGCCGCCCATCGGCGTGCGGGCCGCTCCGGCAATAACAACGTTCTTCATTTCCGTCTCCTTTGGTGCAGTTGCTCATCAGTTGGTAAGAAATTGAGCCTAAGTATTTTTCTGTCGGTCAGGTATGGGGCATTTTTTTATGGAACTACAGATCAAAACAGAAGCCGGTGTTTGTATTGTCAGCATCGGTGAAGACCGGATTGATGCAGCCGTCGCGCTGGATTTCAAAGAGGCGGTGCGCCTGGGAACTCAGGCCGCGCCTGCAGAGGTCGTGCTGGACCTTACCCAAGTTCGGTTTATCGATTCCAGTGGTTTGGGCGCGATCGTCGCAACGATGAAACATCTTGCCCCCGAACGCCGACTTGTTCTGGCGGGCTTAACGCCCCCGGTTGAAAAGGTTTTCCGCCTGACACGGATGGATTCGGTTTTCGAAATACACCTCACACTTGAGGAAGCTTTGCGTGCGCATTGTGAATGAAACGAGTCGAAGTACTCAAAAGATCAAGCCTGCCGACCTGTTGCCCCCTTTTGAAGTAAAGGTCACCAGCGGCCCCCGCGCCGTGCGCGCCGCCTTGCAGGGGGTGTTCGACCAGTTGGCGCCTCTGTCGCTTGATGTGGAAGAAACCAGCACGGTCGAACTGGTGCTCGCCGAAGCGTTGAACAACATTGTCGAACACGCATATCCAGCACCTGATGCCGACGGCCCGATACATCTGCAGCTGCGGCATTGCGCCGACGGGCTGCATGTTCGGCTGTCAGATCGGGGACGGGCCATGAAGGATGACAGGCTTCCTAAGGGGCACCGTGAACGCGTTGATTGTAACATTGCCGATCTACCCGAGGGAGGGTTTGGCTGGTTTCTGATTAAGGATCTGTCGAGAGATGTCAGATATACACGCAGTGACGGACAGAACCGGCTAAGCCTTCGGATTGCTGTCGGCTTTCCGCAATGATGCGGTAGGCTCACGCCTGTCGCAACAACAGGGAATGCGGGGCTTTTCCCCCAGGAAAGAAACATTTTGACGATAATGGGCGGCGCCGCATTACCGCCCTGAAATATCCCGAAATCGCCGTGATCCGATCACAAAGCGGCCATCGTCGAAGGGCATAGATGAGCTTGTAGCTGCATATGGCTTCCCTCGGCATCACGCTTAATAGCCCCCACCCAGTGCGCGGTGCCGAGGCACTATTCCCCAGACATTTCACGCCATCAAACGGACGAATAGCGCGCGCCAATTCTAGCGCGCAAGAACGTCAGTTCAGTTGGAAATGCAGCGGATAGGCACCATCGGTAAACGGGCCAAAAAGGTCAGGGATATCAGGGTGTTCTACAGGTTCACCGGAATAATCTGCGACCAGATTTTGTTCTGACACATACGCCACATAGTAGCTTTGGTCATTTTCAGCCAGCAGATGATAATACGGCTGGTCCTTGACCGGACGGCTTTCCTCTGGGATCGCCTCGTACCATTCGTCAGTATTGGCAAATTCAGGGTCCACGTCAAAAATCACCCCGCGAAAGGGGTGTTTCTTGTGCCGGACAACTTGGCCCAGATGATATTTTGCGCGTGTGCGTAGCATAACTTGCAGCCCCTACCGTTCGTTAGTAACGGGTTCAAGGGGCTTTTGTCCAATCACGTCACACAATTTAAAGGAAACAGTCTGTTGACCCTCATTTTCACCGTGCTGGAAATTGTGGCACCTGTCTTTCTTTTGGCCGGTATCGGGTTTGCCTGGGTCAAGCTAGGCTTTGAGTACCGACTTGAATTTGTCACCCGACTGGCGATGACATTGGCCGTGCCCTGCCTGATCTTCACTGCACTGGTAAATACCACACTTGATCCGGCTGCGTTGACCACGCTGACATTGGCCAGCCTTGTCGCTTACGTGGCGGTTTCGGCTGTTGTGCTGGCCCTGATTTGGGCGTTGCGGTTGAACCAACGCACGTTTTCCGCGCCGCTTATATTCGGCAATACCGGCAACATTGGCCTGCCGCTGGCCTTGTTTGCCTTTGGCGAAGTCGGGCTGGAATATGCCGTTGTTGTGTTCGCCGTCATGGCAATCCTGTCGTTTACTTTTGGCATCTGGCTGGTCGCCGGTGCCGGATCTTTCGGCAAGGTTCTAAAGGAGCCACTGGTCTGGGCAACGGTCGGCGGGGCGCTGTTTTTATGGCAGGGCTGGGAACTGCCCACCTTTGTTGACAACACCATGGGGTTGATCGGGCAGATGGCGATTCCGCTGATGTTGATCACACTCGGGGTTGCCATGGCGCGGCTGTCGCCCAGCGGGATCGGGCGGGCCATTGTCCTGTCAGCCCTAAAGCTGGTCATTTGCGTCGGGGGAGCATGGCTTGCTGCCGGCCTCTTTGGCTTGGACAAGACCGCATTTGGCATCCTAGTCCTGCAAGTCGCCACACCGGTTGCGGTCACATCCTACATGCTGGCGGCGAAATACGGGGCGGATGCAGATTCCGTTGCAGGGCTTGTTGTGGTGTCGACATTGATGTCTATCGGCGCATTGCCGCTGCTTTTGGCTGTTTTGTTGTGAAAAATGTGATGTGACGCCGACGAAAAATCGGCTAAACTGCTGTCAAAATAAAATAAACGAAAAGCGAGAGGCACATGAGCAGAACCCTTCGCGCCCTGATACTTGTGTTGCTGGTTGGATCCTGCGGCGGTGGACAGTCGTCTGCGCCGCGTGATCTGGACAATGCCTGCAACCTCCTCAGAGAGCGCCCGCAATACCTGAAAGCATTCCGCAAAGTGGAACGTAAGTGGGGTGTTCCCATGCACGTCATGATGGCCACGATTCATCAGGAAAGCAAATTCATCGCCGATGCACGTACGCCGTTTCGCTATGTTGCGGGGGTGATACCGATGGGCCGCCAATCCAGCGCCTACGGCTATTCGCAAGCTTTGGACGCCACGTGGGACGAGTATCGAGCGGATCAAAACCGCCGCTCGGCCAAGCGGAACCGGATCAATGACGCCACCGATTTTATGGGCTGGTATATGAACCAGACCCGTGATCGCAACGGCGTGTCACTGTCGGATGCGCGCAACCAGTACCTAGCCTACCACGAGGGCCACACCGGTTTTCGCAAACAGACCTACAATCGCAAGTCATGGCTTGTCGGCGTTGCGGGCAAGGTGGATGCCCGCTCGCAAATGTATCGCGCGCAACTGTCGGCGTGCCGCCTGCGTTAACGGTTGCCGGTACTGCCGGGGCTGCCGACGTTGAACAGGCTGTTGGGCAGGCTACCGCCCTTTTGCAGATCACCGAGGACGACGGTGGTCTGCGACCCGTTCCCGTCATTGATCACCCACTGACGCAATTCAACCGGATTGCCGGTGAATTTCAGCTGGATATTGCCGTACTGCGGGTTTTCGGGGTCTTGGGCTTTGACCACTGTTGCGGTGCCGTCAAAGCTGTGTCCGGTAACCATATTGGCCTTACCTAAATCCACATTGCGCGCCAGAATGATCGACAAAGGGGTGCGCGCCAACGGGTAGCTTTCGGCGGGCTGGTTCGATTTCTTGTCAAAGATCACAACCGTGTTGCTGCCCGCAATCACCAGCGCAGTTTCGGGCGGGTTGTATTCGAAACGCACCTTGCCGGGTCGTTTGATATAGATCGTGCCAGTGCTGATCGAACCGTCATCATTGATCTGGGTGAATTCGCCCTTGGCTGTCTGAAGCTTGTTCAAATACGCCGAGATGTCATTTAACGGCAGTTTTTGTGCCGCAGCTGCCAACGGAAGAGCAAGCGCCAACCCAAGAGAAAGAACGGCGGTGGAAAGAATACGCATAATGGTTACCTGTTTGCCTGTGTTGGATAAGACATAGGGCGTTGGGCGGTGATATGCGATATCACGCGGCGGTTTATTGCTAACGGCCGGCGATTTTTCCTTTATTTATGTGGGCTTGGCTTTCAGCTTCATCACCTGTTTACGCAGCAACTCCGCTTCTTTGACCTCTCTTTTCATCTCTTTCCAAACTTTCCTGAGCATTCGCTGCGCCTTGACCGCCCCGTCTTTCGCACCGGTAACATCGGTGATCCACGAGAAAAGCGCCCGCAGCACGCTTTGGAACGTGCCGATCACGCCAAAGACCGTGCCAAGGATATCAAGCTGCTGGATCAGGTTTGTGATGAAAGCAAAGACTTGTTTGATCATACGGACGTAGCGCGTGAACAGTTTTTTCAGCGTCGGGATAACCTCGTTCGGATCAGCGGCCTTTTTGATCTTGGCGATGATACGGCGGCCCAAAAGCAATGCGGTTCTTAACAACACGGGGATGTTTGTGATCAAACCCTCTACCGTTTGAGCGGCGTTGATTACCCTATCGACAACCGATTTACCGATGATCGCTGCAATCTCTTTTGCGACATTCGCAACAAGCCGCGTAAAACTGACCATGTTTTTAAGATGCGCCGAGACTTTTTTGAAAACGACTTTCCAAAGCTTGTGCAATCGCTCTTGATATTTCTCTGTCGCGTCCAGAAATTTCTTGGTCGGGTCATTATCTTCGGCCATGCGTGTTTTCCTTTTCAGGCTGCCGTCAGGGCCGTGATTGAACTGCAAGTTCGGGGACGTAAAAACAGTCCACCGCAGAGTATTCGCAGAAAAGCCCGACCGTCCGGCAAATGAAATTGTGCTAAAATAGCGTTCAAGAATTAGTTTTATGGCCCGCGAAATAGGAGCCCATGCGGGGATGCTACCCGATCTGACGCGTATCGGTCCAGACTTTTGCAAATACGGACCTTCCTCAACAGCCCACAAAAAAACCGCCGGGGGATGTGCCCGGCGGTGATTGTGTGCATCAACAGGTCGGAAGGAGGTAAGCCTTAGCCCTGTTCCGGCACAAGTATTTCGCGTTTGCCCACATGATTGGCCGGAGAAACAAGACCCTGCTCCTCCATCTGCTCCACCAGTCGTGCGGCTTTGTTATATCCAATCGCCAGTTTGCGCTGGATATAGGACGTCGAACATTTGCGATCCTTGATCACAATCGCAACGGCAGTGTCATACAGCGCATCTTCGCCATCGGTATTGCCGCCCAGACCAAGCACCGCATCAATGCTGGCCTCGTTGTCATCACTTGGCCCGTCGACAACACCACCGACGTAATCCGGTTCGCCGAATTGCTTGAGGTGGTTCACGATTTCCTCGACCTCTTCGTCGCTGACGAACGGACCGTGGCAGCGGGTAATCTTGGCACCGCCCGCCATATACAGCATGTCACCCATGCCCAGCAGCTGTTCGGCCCCCATCTCGCCCAGGATCGTGCGGCTGTCGATTTTCGACGTTACCTGAAACGAGATACGCGTGGGGAAGTTCGCTTTGATCGTGCCGGTGATAACGTCCACGGAGGGACGCTGTGTCGCCATGATCAGGTGGATGCCTGACGCACGCGCCATCTGTGCCAGACGCTGGATGCAAGCTTCGATCTCTTTGCCCGCAACCATCATCAGGTCCGCCATTTCGTCAACGATCACGACGATATAGGGCAGCGCCTCTGGTGTGTTCTCTTCTGTCTCGAAAATAGGCTCGCCAGTGTCATCGTCAAAACCGGTTTGAACCGTGCGGCTGAACATCTCACCTTTGGCCAGCGCATCGCGCACGCGGCCGTTGTAGCCTTCGATGTTGCGCACGCCCATCTTCGACATCTTGCGATAGCGTTCTTCCATTTCGCCCACGGTCCACTTGAGCGCGACAACCGCCTTTTTCGGGTCGGTCACAACGGGGGACAGCAGGTGCGGAATGCCGTCATAAACAGACAGTTCCAGCATCTTGGGGTCAATCATGATCAGGCGGCATTCTTCCGGCGTCAGCTTGTAGAGCAGCGACAGGATCATCGTGTTGATCGCCACAGATTTACCGGAGCCAGTGGTACCCGCAATCAAGAGGTGAGGCATCTTGGCAAGGTTCGCGACAACGGGATCACCGCCAATGTCCTTGCCCAAGGCAAGCGGCAGGCGCATGTTGCTGTCGCCGAAATCGCGGGCTGACAGGATTTCGCGCAGGACAACTTTTTCGCGGTTCTCGTTCGGCAGTTCGATACCGATAACGGAGCGGCCCGGCACAGTGGACACACGCGCAGAGAGCGCCGCCATTGAACGCGCGATATCGTCAGCAAGGCCAATCACGCGGCTGGCCTTAAGACCCGGGGCAGGCTCAAGTTCGTACATCGTGACAACGGGGCCGGGACGGACGGCGACGATCTCGCCCTTCACGCCGTAATCATCAAGCACGCTTTCCAGCATCCGCGCATTTTCCTCAAGCGCCTCGTCGGAAAGGTGCAGACGTTGCACGTCTTCGGGGTTTTCCAACAGGTTCAAGGGCGGCAGTTCGAAACCGGGGTGGGTGTCTTCAAAGCTCAGCGCCGGTTGCGCTTCGGCAATGGCCTGTTTTGACGGTGGGGTCGGTTTACGCACGGGTTGCTGCACAACCTTGCGCGGTTCGGGGACCGGAATGGGCGGCACGACAGGCGCGGCGGCTTCCTGAAGCGGCAAAGGTTCTACCACGGGATCTGCCACGTCGATTTCCGGCGCGGCGGCTGGCATCGCGGCGGCCGCAGGCGTCGGGGCCACGGGGATCGGCGCCGACGGGGCGACGGTGTTAATCGACAGACGGGGTTCAACGCGGCTGGCCGGTGCGGTCAACGGCGGTTCCGGCGGCAGTTGGCTGCGCGGCGTTGTGTCTAGCAACAAGGCATCAGGACCACGCCCGCGTCCTTTGGTCAGCGGTGCCGTAACAGGCGTATGCACAGCCGTCGCCGTGCGCACGCGGTTCTTGATCACATCGGCGATCTTGGACTTGATCCGCTCTTCGCCCGGCCCTTCATCAACCACGGCGTCACTATAGCTTTCGACCAGTTCCTGCTCCGGCATGGGTTCGGGCCGTTTGATGAGCGCAGGCATGCGCGCCAACAAGCCCGTTTTCGGCTCCGGTGCTTCTTCCGCATACATCGGTTCGGGGTATACTTCGGGTGCGGGTGGTGCATTGAATGCGGGTTGGTTGGCCTGCCATTCGGCAAGCTCCTCGGCTTCAACCCGGCGCTGTTCGCGGCGTTCGGCCTGACGGGCCTGCAAGGTCTGTGCTGCATGGACGGCACCACTTGCCCCGCGTCCGATCAGGTTCATGAACATCGCATAGGCCATGATCACACCGACCAGAAGGAACCGCGCCAGACGTTGCAATTCAACCTTGGTGAACCCCAGGACAAACGCACCAAGCGCCAGGATCGCAACGCCCATCAGCAGGGACATCAGTTTGACTGTAAATGACGATCCGATGGGCAAGATCGTCAGGATCGCGCCCATGACCGTATCGCCGAACAAGCCACCCAACCCAAAGCTATGGGTTTGCAGCCACTCGGCACCCGGTGCCAACGTCGCGGCATAAATCGCGCCCAAGGCCACAGCAATCGGCGCAAAGATCAACCGGCCCACGGCACGGTCCTGTCCCCAGTGCAACGCAAACCGCGCGCCCCAGAACAGCAGCACAATCGCCACGCCCCATGCACCCCAGCCGACAATCATGAACAGCGGCGCAGCAATTGACGCGCCCATCCGGCCCATCCAGTTCTGGACAGGCGCATCGGTGGAGACCATCCAGTTGGGATCATCCGGCGTATAGCTGAAAATCATCATTGCGGCCATCACACCGAACAACGTCAGGACCAGCCCCAGCAATTCCTTGCCACGTTTTTCGATGGCTTCTGCCATGTTGCTGTCCAGCAATGGATCGCGTCCGCGTGTCTGATAAGCCATGCTTCGTCCCTTGTTCTTAATCGGCATAAAGGCAGTCGCGGATCAATTGCAGCCCGCGCTCTGTCTCGTCCTTGGGGGCCACGAGGGCCACCCGTATATACTTGTTACCGGGGTTTTCCCCATCCACAGTTTGGGCCAGATAGCCCCCCGGCAAAACCTTAACACCGGTTTCACGCCACAGCTTCAACGCTGCCTCTTCGTCATTCTCGACCGGCAACCACAGGAAAAATCCGGCCTCTGGGCTGACATATCCGGCCACGTTGCCAAAGATGCGGTCCGCAATTTCGAATTTCTCTTGGTACAGTGCGCGGCTTTCGATCACATGCGCCTCGTCATCCCAAACGGCCGCGGCGGCCTGTTGCATGGGCAATGGCAAAGGTGCGCCGGCATAGTTGCGCAACTGTTTGATCTCGCGCATCGCATCCGCGCCGGTGGCCACAAAACCCGCACGCAAGCCCGGCAGGTTTGAACGCTTGCTCAGCGAATGGAAGATCACGACACGGTTGCGATCGGTGCCAAGTTCATTGGCGACCTGCAAGGCGCCAACGGGCGGTGTATCGCGATAAATCTCTGAATAACACTCGTCCGCGAAAATCCTGAAGTCGTATTTTTCGGCCAGTTTGATCAACGCCGTCCAATAGGCGCGGTCCGCCACAGCGCCCTGCGGGTTGGCCGGGGAACAGATATAGGCGGCAGTGGTGCGCTTCAGTGTCTCCTCGGGAAGGCTGTGAAAATCCGGCAGATGTCCGGTTTCGCTGGTCGCGTTCACCATGATCGGGTCACATGCGCCGGAAATCGCAGCAATCATATAGACCTGATAAAACGGGTTCGGCATCAGGATCGCCGGCTTCTCACCGTTTTTGGTTTCGGGACACAGCGCGATAACTGCGTTATACAGCCCTTCGCGCGTCCCGTTCAGCGCCATCACCTCGGTTTCGGCGTCCATCGCAACGCCGTACCGCCGCTTTATCCATGCCGCGATGGCGCTTTTAAGTTCGGGCGAACCGTCGTTGGGCGGATAGCTGTTAAAACCGGCAGCGTTTTTCGTGATCACGTCAGTGACCCAAGCCGGAAACGCATGTTTCGGCTCGCCTATGGTCATCTGGATCAGCGGCCCGCCACCCTCATGCGCATCCAAAAGGGCGCGCAGGCGTGGCCAAGCATGAGCCGGAAGGTTCGAAAACCGCTCGGGGTAAAACATCTACAACTGCCTCGGTTCGGGATCATTATCGCCCCGTTACCGTCAAAGTACCCAAGCCCCCGCGTGGCGTCCAGAAAAACCGGAACGCTAACAGGGGTTTGTGGCATTTAGGCCAAAGTCAGCGCAGCGCCTCTTCGGCAGCGGCCCCGAACCTAAGCAGCAGTTCTTCCATATCTGGTGGGCAACACAGCATCAGACCACAAGAGGGCGTGTCTGTGGGCAGGGTTAAGGCGCTAAGCCCCAAAAGATTGCCGATACGCGTGTTGCGCAACGCCAACAGGTTTTCTGCCAGATAATACGCATGGTCCTCTTCGAGCCTCGTCAAATTCGGCGGCAGGATCGGTGCCGTTGGCATCAAAACCGCGTCATATCCGGCCACAGCCGCATCATATCCCGCCCGCAGCGCATCAAGCTTGGCGCAGGCGGCGACGTAATCTGCGCCCGAATGCCCCATTCCAAGACGGAAACGTGCGAGAATTTCGTGATACATGGCATCAGGGTTCGCCTCGATCACCTCGCGCCACAGCCCGTAAGCCTCTGTTGTGAATAGGCATCCGGCAAGGTCCATTGCTTCGCCGACCTCTGGCACTTCGATCTCTTCGATGATCGCGCCCGCCTCGCGCAGCTTGCCAATGGCGGTTTCAAAAGCCGCGCGCGGGGCGTCGCGCAGATCTTCCATGGCGACGTTGTTTAGAATGGCAAACCGCCGTCCTTCCAACCCTGCCTGACGCAGATCCGGTGCTGCGCCGCCCTCAAGCGCGGCAAGCAACAGCCCCGCATCCTCAACAGACCTGCACAGCGGGCCAATCGTGTCGAATTTCATGGCCAGCGGCACAACCCCTTCCAGCATCAACCGCCCAGAAGTGGTTTTCAGCCCGACCAGATCATTCCACGCGGCCGGAATGCGCACCGACCCGCCGGTATCCGATCCGATGGCCGCGGCGGCCAGATTAAACGCAACCGATGCCGCAGCCCCCGACGATGACCCGCCGGACACCGCATCCGCGTCATTGACGCAGGGCGGGGTTGCTGTGCTGGGGTTATGGCCCAGCCCTGAAAACGCCAGTTCGCTCATGTGGGTTTTGCCCAGACAGACCAGACCGGCCGCCGTTGCATTTGCCAAGACAACCGCGTCGCGGTCCGGCACGCGCCCTTCCAGCAGCTTCGATCCGGCTTCGGTGCCTGTGCCCGCCGTATCGAACAGGTCCTTCCACGAAATCGGCACACCGTCCAAAGGCGACAACCGGTTGCCGGAAACCGCACGGTTCGCCGCGGCCGTTGCTTCGGCCAGCGCGCGTTCTGCGGTCACCCGCGCATAGATGCGGTCGCGCAGGGGATGTGCGTCAATCGCGTCCAGATAGGTTTGTGTCAGGGTAACCGGATCAATTTCGCCCGCGCCAATCCCGCGCCCCAAATCCGCTGCGGTCATTGTCAGCCAGTCTTGCATGGCGCGTCCCCTTTTGCCTCATGTTCCCGGCGAAACTAGCGACGCTTGCGCACATGGACAATCCCCGGCGGCTCACCATATTGAAGGGTATGGAATTTGACACAGATATCGCGATCATCGGCGGCGGGCTGAATGGCACAACGCTTGCACTTGCTCTGGCGCAGGCGGGTCAACGGGTCACCCTGATTGATGCGCAACTGGCCGCACTGCGCGAGGATCCCGAATTTGACGGGCGCTCTTATGCTTTGGCCCTGACATCCACCCGGCTGCTGGATGCGGTTGGCGTTTGGGACGGCGTGGCCGAAAACGCCCAGCCGATGTTGGAGATCAAGGTTACAGACGGGCGTGCAGGCGACGGGCCATCCCCGATGTTCATGCATTTCGACCACGCGGAGATCGAAGAAGGCCCCATGGGGTTTATGGTCGAGGACCGGTATCTGCGTCAGGCGCTACAGGCGGCTGTTTCGGGAACCGACGCGATCACTGTGCTGGACGGTGAAACCGTTGTGGCACAAGAGGCCCGCATGAATGGCGTCACCCTGACGCTTGGGTCCGGCGAAACATTGCAGGCGCGGCTTGCTGTTGGCGCGGACGGGCGCAACACCGGCACAGGGGAACGCGCCGGGATCAAGCGGATTGGTTGGGCCTACGGGCAGACGGCGCTGGTCTGTGCGATCGAACACAGCTTGCCGCATCACGGCGTCGCGCATCAGTTCTTTATGCCCCCCGGACCGCTGGCAATTCTTCCGCTGACCGGCAACCGGTCCTCTATCGTATGGAGTGAAACCGACGCGGCGGCCAAGGCCATCCATGCCCTCTCCGACGACGCCTATCTTGACGTTCTGCGCCCTCGGTTCGGCAGTTTTCTGGGCGATTTCAAACTGGCGGGCAAACGCTATACCTACCCTTTAGGCCTGTCTTTGGCCCATGACATGGTTGCGCCACGTGTGGCGTTGGTGGGGGACGCGGCGCATGGTGTGCACCCTATCGCAGGGCAGGGATTGAACGCGGGGTTGCGCGACATTGCGGCCCTCGCAGAAGTCATCGCAGATGCCGCAAGGCGGGGCGAAGATGTAGGGTCGGACGCGGCATTGGCGCGCTATCAGGAATGGCGCCGGTTTGACAACACCACCTTGGCACTGGCCACGGACAGCTTTAACCGGCTGTTTTCCAACGATAACCCGCTGATCCGTATGGCACGTGATATCGGGATGGCCGCCGTCACCGCCCTGCCCGGTTTGCGGCGTGGTTTTATCCGCGAGGCGGCAGGGCTGACCGGCGATTTGCCACGGCTGATGCAGGGTAAACCGCTTTAATCCAGCACCCGCGCTTCGTCGACCAGCATCACGGGGATGCCGTTACGGATGGGATAGGCAAGACCGGCGGTTTTGGAGATCAGCTCCTGCCGTTCAGCATCATAGCTCAGCGTGGTCTGGCTGCGCGGGCAAATCAGCGCTTCCAGCATACGACGGTCAAATTTCACACTTGTGTCGCTCATTGCATCACTCCTTCGTCCAAACCGCCCCGCAGCGCGTATTCAATCAGCGTCACCAATGTTTCGCGGCGGGTCACAAGAGAGGGGGCCTCAAGCAGGGCCTGTTTATCTTCGGGATCCAGTTCCAGCATCATCGACAGGGAATTGATCAACAATTCGTCCTCGGCTTCTTTCATGGTGTCCCAATCAGCCGACAGCCCCTGCGCATCAAAGTAGCGGCCCAGCAGATCAAGAAAGTTCTCGCGGTTAAATCCGGCGTCTTCCTCATCCCGTCCCAAGTCGCGTTCGAACCCGTCCCAACTGACATCGCATTTGCGGTAGGGGCTGAACCCCTCGACTTCGTTCACGACACGAAACCGCGACATACCGCCCAGCGTGATCATATATCGCCCGTCCTCCGTTTCGGAAAACTGGGTGATGCGACCGGCACAACCGATGGTCTGCAATCCGGTGCCGTCGCGCCCGGACACCTCGTTGGGCTGGATCATTCCAATCAGCCGTTCATCGGTTTTCAAGGCGTCTTCGACCATCTGCAAATACCGTGGTTCAAAGATGTGCAACGGCAATCGCGCGCGGGGCAGCAGCAGTGCGCCGCCCAACGGGAAGATCGAAATTGTGTCTGGCAGGTCTGTGTTCTTGTTCATATCAAGGGACCTAGCGCGGGGTGCCCATCAGGCAAATATCAATGAGCTAAGCTTGCGCCTGCCGTTCAAAACAATCGGATCCTCAGGCTTGAGGGCGTCGAAGACTGTGAACAGCTGGGCTTTGGCAGCGCCCTCGTTCCACTCGCGATCCTGCTTGAACAGTTCCAACAGGTGATCCACCGCGCCCTGCGCATCGCCATTGGCATAAAGCGCCTGTGCCAGATCAAACCGCGCTTGCAGATCATCCGGTGCCGCCTCTACCGCCGCAGTCAACTCGGCCACAGGCCCCGCATCCGCTGCTTGGCGGGCCAACAGAAGTTGTGCGTGGGCCGCTTCCAGTTCGGGGGCTTTCGAAATCTCGATCGGGGCACCGTTCAACAGGGCCTCTGCCTGATCCAGTTCGCCCATCGCGATCAGCGCACGCACCTGTCCGCCGTAAGCTTTCGCATTGTTGGGGTCTTCGCCCAACACCGCCGCAAAGGTCTGTACCGCATCCTCGAACGCGCCTTCGCCCAGCATTTCCTCTGCTGCGTCAACCGCCGCATTCAGCCCGTCGTCTGGCGCTTCGCCGCCGGACGCTTTGATCACACGGTCGATGAAATCCTTGATCTCGGACGCTGGTACCGCACCTTGAAACCCGTCAACCGGCTGACCTTTGTAAAAGGCGTAAACAGTCGGCAACGACTGGATTTGCAGCTGACCCATGATCATCTGCGCCTCGTCGGCATTGACCTTGACCATCTTGACCGCGCCTTTGGCAGCTTTCACCGCCTCTTCCAACTGCGGACCAAGGGTTCTGCATGGGCCACACCATGGTGCCCAGAAATCAACGATGATCGGCGTATGCTGCGAGGCATCCACCACATCGGCCATAAAGCTGGCTTCGTCGCTGTCCTTGATCAGGTCGTCGTCCGTCACACCGGTTAGGTTCAGTTCCATGTCTTATTCCTCGCTTGGTCGCGTTTGAGGGTATATGGGCGCTTTGCCGCCGGAATCAAAGGCCAATCAAAGATCAAACGTGGCAAAGACCGGCGCGTGATCACTGGGTTGCTCCCAACCGCGCACCGCACGGCCGATGTGGCTCGAATGCGCAGCATTTGAAATGTCGGGTGTAGCCCAGATATGATCAAGCCGGCGGCCTTTGTCCGCGGTGTCCCAATCGCGCGCGCGGTAGGACCACCATGAATATAATTTGCCTTCGGGAATGTCCTGACGGGTCACATCGACCCACTTGCCCGCGTCCTGGGTTGCACCAAGGGCTTCGACCTCGACAGGCGTGTGGCTGACAACTTTCAACAACTTTTTGTGGTCCCAAACGTCATCTTCACGCGGGGCGATGTTCAAATCCCCCACAAGGATTGATTTTTCAGGTGCTTCTGCGTGGAACCAGTCGCGCATCTCGGCAAGGTAATCCATTTTCTGACCGAATTTTTCGTTGATGGCGCGGTCGGGTTTGTCGCCGCCTGCTGGCACATAAAAGTTGTGGATCGTCGTGCCGTTTTCCAGCTGCGCGGCAACGTGGCGGGCGTGACCGAGCTGTGCAAAATCCTTGTCGCCCACATCCTGCAGCGGCAATTTTGACAGGATCGCAACGCCGTTATAGCCCTTTTGCCCCCGTGCAACCATATGCGCGTAACCGGCAGCCTTGAACCCTTCGAGGGGGATCTTGTCGACGGGACTTTTGCATTCTTGCAGGCACAGAACATCCGGCCCGTGTTCGGCCAGCATCCGCAAAACCAGCGGCTCGCGCAGGCGGACTGAATTGATGTTCCATGTGGCAAGCGTGAAAGGCATGCGTATCTCCGGCAAATTGATTTGGGTCGACTTTACCTTGTGCCAACGCCCGCCGCCACGAAGAAAGGCATCGTTTTTTGGTCAGCAAACCGGAAGGGTCAGAACCGGCCCGCGTCATCAAAAAAAATGGCCGGACACTGAGGTCCGGCCAAGTTTAACAGGCAGGGATGTGTCATTGCCCGGACACAAACTTCGGGATCAGTACGGAGCGGAAACTCATGAAAAAAGCGCTCCGTCTGACCAACCGTCGATCGGGAAATTGGTTCCCGACTTAGGTCATTAATCTGTAGCCACCCGATTCGGTGACCAGCAGACGGGCATTAGAGGGATCAGGCTCGATCTTTTGGCGCAGACGATAGATATGGGTTTCCAACGTATGTGTCGTGACACCGGCATTATATCCCCAGACCTCGTGCAGCAGCACATCACGTGGCACCACACCGTCGGTCGAACGATAGAGAAACTTCAGGATATTGGTTTCTTTCTCGGTCAGGCGGACCTTTTTATCGTCTTCGGTGATCAACATCTTCATCGACGGTTTGAACGTATAGGGCCCCAGCTGGAAAATCGCATCTTCGGATTGTTCATGCTGGCGCAGTTGTGCACGGATGCGTGCCAATAAAACGGGAAACTTGAACGGTTTGGAGACATAATCATTCGCGCCCGCATCAAGACCCAGAATGGTATCGGCGTCGCCATCATGACCGGTCAGCATCATGATCGGGCTTTTCACCCCCTGTTTGCGCATCAAACGGCACAATTCGCGGCCATCGGTGTCGGGCAGCCCCACGTCCAGAATGACCAGATCGTAAAGCGCTTCTTTAGCGCGGGCCATGGCATCGCTCCCGTTGCCTGCCTCGAAAACATCGAAGTCCTCTGTCATGATCAGCTGCTCGCTGAGCGCTTCGCGCAGGTCCTCGTCATCATCCACCAGCAGGATTTTCTTGAGCTGTGCCATCGGTCGTCTCCTTGTCCGTTCTAATAGAGATGTATCCGCAAGCGCCATTGGACAAGGTTTGACGCCGCGGTTTCACAGGCGCGTGTACGAAACAGGTTGAAATGTTTCATTTCCCGCCGCACTGACATAGATATCCTGCAAACAGTTCGTAAAGTTGTAACACCGTCATGAGCCTTGCGCCCGATATAACAGAACAACTTGCCCGCGCCCGCGCCGATTTGCGCATGGGCGTGCCGGTGGTGATGACCGGCCCAACCTCTGCCGTTGTGATCGCTGCAGAGACGTTATCGGCAGAGCGTCTGGCGGATATTCAGGCCTTGGACGGGCAGCCGGTTCTGACCATCACCGCACGGCGGGCAGAAACGTTGAAGGCGCGGGTTTATGACGGTGATCTTGCGCGGCTCGTCCTGCCGGCGGATGCGAATTTGGCATGGATACACAGTATCGCCGATCCTGCGGATGATTTGCGCACCCCGATGAAGGGGCCGTTTTCCTGCGACCGCGAGGGCGATGCTGTCTTGCATCGCACCGCGCTGAGCCTGGCCAAAACCGCACGTTTGCTGCCGGCCGTTCTGGTGCTTGAGATCGCCGACAGCTTCAAATTTGCCGCAGAGCACGGGCTGACACGGATCAATCTGGAAAGCGCCTCTGCCGCGCTGTCGACGCGCAGTCCGTTGCATCCGGTTGTTCACGCCCGCCTGCCGATTGAAGCATCCGAAGCAGGCCGGTTGCACATTTACCGCCCCGAAGACGGCGGCGAAGAACATTACGCCATCGAGGTCGGTCGCCCCGACCGCAGCAAACCGGTGCTCGCGCGATTGCACTCCGCCTGTTTTACCGGTGATGTTCTGGGCAGTCTGAAATGCGATTGCGGTCCGCAGTTGCGCGGCGCGCTGGCCCAGATGGGGGCAGAAGGCCAAGGGGTTTTACTCTACCTCAATCAGGAAGGGCGCGGCATTGGTCTGGCCAATAAAATGCGGGCCTATTCGCTGCAAGATCAAGGATTTGATACCGTGGAGGCCAACCACCGGTTGGGCTTTGAGGATGACGAACGCGATTTCCGGCTGGGCTCTGATATTCTGGCGTCCATGGGTTTTTCATCGGTGCGCTTGCTGACGAACAATCCGCGCAAGGTCGAAATGATGGAGGCGAGCGGCATCAAAGTGGCCGAACGCGTGCCGCTGCGTGTCGGCGAAAACGCTTTTAACACCGCGTATCTGGCGACCAAGGCGGCCAAATCGGGGCATCTTTTGTGACGCGAATGGCGGGTCTGCACGATATGGTACTGACCCCGACGGGTTTGCGTTTTGGCGGGCAAACCTATCCCTGCACCATCGGCAAGGGCGGCGTAAGCAGTACAAAACGCGAGGGGGACGGGGCCACACCGCGGGGCACTCACCGTATTGTGGGCATGCTGTTTCGTCCCGACAGGATCACCCAACCTGTCGACTGGGCTGTGCCCATTGGTCCGGGTGATTTGTGGTCTGATGACCCAACGGAGCGCGCCTATAACACGTTGGTGCGTGCGCCCTATCCGCACAGCCACGAGGCCCTACGCCGCGCTGATCCCTTGTATGATCTTGTCCTGCTCACCGATTGGAACTGGCCCGATGCGGTTGCGGGGCGCGGTTCGGCTATTTTCATCCACCAGTGGCGGCGTGCGGGTTATCCCACCGAAGGGTGTATCGCTCTCAGCCGGACCAATCTGCACGCCATTGCCCGCAGAATTACCCGAAATACACGGCTGGTCATCCCGTAGGGCGGGGTTCACCCCGCCACACGCTCGCCAAAAATCGCGGAGCCCACGCGCACATGCGTCGCACCAAGGGCAATCGCGCGTTCAAAGTCACTGCTCATTCCCATCGACAGGCCCGCTACACCGTTGCGGGCCGCGATCTTGGCCAACAACGCGAAATGCAGGCTCGGTTCTTCGTTGACGGGTGGAATGCACATCAGCCCTTTGACGGGCAGGTCCATCGCAAGACATTCGGCAATAAACGAATCTGCATCGGCGGGCATGATCCCCGCTTTTTGGTCTTCCTCACCCGTATTCACCTGCACAAACAGTTCAGGGCAGCGGCCCACTTCCTGCGCAAGGCGGGCAAGTGTTTTGGCCAGTTTCGGACGATCAACAGAATGGATGGCGTCAAACAGTTCGATGGCCTGCCGCGCCTTGTTCGTTTGCAACGGTCCGATCAGATGTAGATCAACCTTGCCAAACCGTTCGCGGAAATCGGGCCATTTACCCGCAGCTTCCTGCACCTTGTTTTCGCCGAAACACCGGTGGCCCTCGGTCAACACCGCCTCTACCCGCGCATTCGGCTGGACTTTGCTGACGGCGATCAAAGACACCGAACCGGCAGGACGGCCTGCGGCAGCTTCGGCGGATGTAATGCTGTTTTGAATGTCGTGCAGGCTCATGCGTGTTGTCCCCTGTGGTTAAGCGGGGAATACCATCAGCATGGCGCAAAAGAAAAGGGGCAGGCCAAAGGCCCACCCCAAATCGTTTGGTTGTTGTTCAACTTAGAAGTTGAAGCGAACACCCAGATCGGCGCGTGTGTCGCCGTTCAAACGCTTCGCAACACCACCGCGCAGGGATGTACCGCCGCCCAGGTCGTGGTTGAAGTCAACACCGTAGCCTGTGTCGGAACCGTAGTCCGCGTCAGCAACGTAAACTTCAACGTTTGTTGCTGCGCCTACGTCAAAACGACCGGCCAGAACGATGTGATCGCCATCTGTGCCGTTGTCTGCGTATGCCAGTGTAACGTTTGCTGGGCCGATGTTGCCGCCAACAGATGCTGCGAACTCAGTGTCCGCTGCGTTGTCGGAGTCCTGTGCACCCAAAGCAACTGTCCAACCGGAGAACGTGTACGCAACGTGTGCTGCGATACGGTCGGATGTGTCAGAAGCAGAAACGTGTACGGACAGGTCGCCTGCGGAGTACATTACTTCAACACCGTTGGAACCAGCTGCGCCGCTACCACCGGAAGAGTACGCGTCGCCGCGGAAGTTGTAGGCTGTGTAGTCATAGCCCAAACCGGTCAGACCCAGGTCGATTGGGTACATGCCAGGCATGAATTCCAGAGCGCCGAAGATGTTACCAACACCGACTTCAAGACCACCGGAACGTGCGAAGAAACGAACGCCGTTGATGCCTGTACCGGCAGGGGAGCCAGCGTTGTCTGTGTTGTTCTGCTGGATGCGAGCACGTGCACCGAATGTGACGCCTGCGTCAGATTCTGCTGTTGCGTCGATCTGCAGGCGGAAACGTGAAGTCACGTCTGTGGAGTCGCCAGCGGCTGTGTCGTTATAGATGATACCAAAGCGACCGTAGCCGCCGAAAGTAACGTCTGCTGCTGCAACGCCGGCGGTCGCAACCAGAGCTGTTGTAGCGAAGAGAACTTTTTTCATGAGTTTACCCTCGGTTTATAATTCACATGCCCAAGCCGGGGAATCCGGAAAGGGTATGCAGGGTGTTTGCCCCCGATGGCCCTTGATTGGCAAGAAGCCTGAAACGCTTCGGGGCATTGCCCTGATCAATGGTGCAGCTTTGCCACAGTTTTGCCACCTGCCCCCCGCATCTGACGCCCCGCATCGGCCCAAGACTGCGGTTTACATAGGGAATCGCCCACATACATATGCCTTGCTCACGCGGCAGAGCTTGGATAGACCATTGCAAAACAGGCAAAGGATCGCTGGCATGGCCCGTACCACCATATGCAGAATCGCCCTTATTACTGTCCTCGCGGCGTCGCTTGGTGGCTGTGGTGCCCTGCGCTCGTTGGGGGGCGGCAGCCAACAGCCATCGGCAAGTGCGAATAACCCGAATATCCCGGGCAACATCGAAACCGACACCAGCAATACCATCTGGTCGATCTTCAACAGCAAGACGGGCGACAATACGATCGCCGTCAACAAATACCTCTGGTCTGCTTCTTTGGAAGTGTTGTCCTTCCTGCCTGTTCAATCTGTTGACCCTTTCACCGGCGTCATCGTCACCGGCTATGGTACGCCCCCCGGCGGCGGCAAAGCCTACCGCGCAACTGTGCTGGTTGATGATCCGGCACTTGATGCCCGTTCCCTGAATGTCGCATTGCAAACCCGTGGCGGCCGCGCCGTCAGCAAGGCAACCGCACGCGCTGTCGAAGACGCCATCCTAAGCCGCGCGCGCGAACTGCGCATCGCAGATAACAAGTTCTGAGCCCATACCCATTCACGCTATTTCACGCCGGGCCCTGTCGATACACAGCCCGGCGTTTTCCATTCTACAGGGTCGCAAGCCCCCTTCGTAAAGGTCCAAACAATGTCCCAATACACCCCTGCCGAGATCGAAGCCCGCTGGCAGCAAGCCTGGGAAAACGATGCAATCTTCAAGGCGGTGCGCACAGCCGACAAGCCCAAGTACTATGTGCTGGAGATGTTCCCCTATCCGTCGGGCCGCATCCACATGGGCCATGTGCGCAACTATACGATGGGTGATGTGATCGCGCGCTACAAGATCGCAACAGGTCACAACGTACTGCACCCGATGGGCTGGGACGCTTTTGGGATGCCTGCAGAAAATGCTGCGATGGCGATTGGCGGTCACCCCAAGGATTGGACCTACGGCAATATCGCCGAGATGAAAAAACAGATGAAACCGCTGGGTCTTTCCATCGACTGGACCCGCGAATTTGCCACCTGTGATCCTGAATATTACGGACAGCAGCAGGCCTTGTTCATTGATTTCCTTGCCGAAGGTCTGGTGTATCGCAAGAACGCCATCGTGAACTGGGATCCGGTGGATATGACCGTGCTGGCAAACGAACAGGTCGAGGCGGGGCGCGGCTGGCGTTCGGGCGCTTTGGTCGAACGGCGCGAGCTGACGCAGTGGTTCTTTAAAATCTCCGAACATTCCGAAGAACTGCTTGATGCACTCGATTCGCTGGATAACTGGCCCGCCAAGGTCAAGCTGATGCAGGCAAACTGGATCGGCAAATCACGCGGGTTGCAATTTGCCTTCTCAACCGTTGACGCACCCGAAGGATATGACCGGATCGAGGTTTACACAACCCGACCCGACACCTTGCTCGGAGCGTCCTTTGTCGGCATCTCGCCGGATCATCCGCTGGCCAAACTGCTTGAAAAAGAGAACCCCGACCTTGCCGCCTTCTGCGCCGAGTGTCGCAAGGGCGGCACCACGGAAGAAGCCATCGAAACAGCAGAAAAGCTGGGCTTCGACACCGGCATCACCGTGCGCCATCCCTTTGATACCGCACATGAATTGCCCGTGTACATCGCCAACTTCATCCTTATGGATTACGGCACCGGCGCGATTTTCGGCTGCCCTGCGCATGACCCGCGCGACTTTGAATTCGCAACAAAATACGGGCTGCCGATCATCTCGACCTATCTGCCCAGCGAAGAAAGCGACGAGACACTGGCCGAGGCATACGTGCCCGCCAAAACCGACAAGGTATTCTACAACCGCGGTTTCGCGGGCGCGCAATGGCAAACCGGAAACGAAGCCATCGATGCGGCAATCGCGTTCTGCGAGGAAAATGGCGTTGGCCAAGGCGTGACCAAATTCCGCCTGCGTGATTGGGGGCTTTCGCGCCAACGCTATTGGGGCTGCCCGATCCCTGTTGTGCATTGCGATGCCTGCGGCGTCGTGCCCGAAAAGAAAGAAAACCTGCCGATCGAGCTGCCCTATGACGTGAACTTTGACACCCCCGGCAACCCGCTTGACCGACACCCCACATGGCGCGACTGCGCCTGCCCGTCCTGCGGCAAGCCGGCCAACCGCGAAACCGACACGATGGATACCTTTGTCGATTCGTCATGGTATTTCGCCCGTTTCACCGCGCCGGACGCGGAAACGCCAACCAATATGGAAGACGCGAAATACTGGATGAACGTCGATCAGTACATCGGCGGCATCGAGCATGCGATTCTGCACCTGCTGTATTCACGCTTCTTCGCCCGCGCGATGCAGATCACCGGACATTTGCCGGAATCAGCGATTGAACCGTTTGACGCATTGTTCACCCAAGGGATGGTGACCCACGCGATTTATCAAACGCCCAATCCGGACGGACGCCCGACGTATCATTACCCCGAAGCCGTTGATCTGCGCGACGGTAAGGCGTTTCTCAAGGAAACCGACAGCGAGGTGGAAATCATCCCCTCTGCCAAAATGTCGAAATCCAAAAACAACGTCGTCGACCCGCTGAGCATCATCTCGAACTATGGCGCGGATACCGCGCGTTGGTTCGTGCTGTCCGATTCGCCCCCCGAACGGGACGTCGAATGGACCGCCTCGGGTGCCGAAGCCGCGTTCAAACACCTGAACCGCGTGTGGAACATCTGCGACCGTATCGGTGCGATGAGCCCCGATTCCAAAGGAGAGGGTGACGAAGAGCTGCTGCGCGCCATGCATAAAACAATCCACGATGTAACAATGGGTGTGGAATCCTTTGGCTTTAACGCTGCCATCGCCAAGCTCTACGCCTTCACCGCCACTTTGCAGAAATCCAAGGCCGGCCACAGCGCACAGCGCGAGGCGATTATGACACTGGCACAGCTGATGTCGCCGATGACGCCGCATCTGGCCGAAGATATCTGGGCGCATCAAGGCGGCGAGGGCCTGATTGTTACCGCGCCATGGCCGCAAGCCGACGAGAAAATGCTGGTGGATGATACCGTCACGCTGCCGATCCAGATCAACGGCAAGCGCCGTGCGGAAATCAGCGTACCGGCGGATATGTCAAAAGAAGAGGTTGAAAAAATCGCCCTCGCCCATGAAGCTGTGATCCGAACCCTTGATGGTGCGACACCCAAAAAGGTGATCGTCGTGCCCGGACGGATTGTGAATGTTGTCGCTTAACCGCCGCTTTATGCTCCTTGCCCCGCTGGCCCTTGCGGCCTGCGGGTTCGAACCTGTCTACGGCCCCGGCGGTTCAGGCACCGCCCTGCAAAACCGCGTCGCTGTCGACCCCCCCGGCAGTCAGGACAGTTATCTTCTGGTGCGCGGGTTGGAAACGCGGCTGGGCCGCAGCACCGATCCCGCCTTTGCCCTTTCGATGGTCATCAATACCTCAGAAGCGCAGCTGGCCATTGACCGCGAAGGCGACACAGGCCGGTTCAACCGGATTGCCAGCGTGCAATACAGCCTGCGCAGTCTGGCGAACGGTCAAATCCTGACCTCGGGCAAGGTTGAGAACTTTGTCGGGTATTCCGCGACCGGCACCACGGTTGAAACCTTGGCGGGCGAACAGGCCGCACAAGAGCGGTTGATGAATATCATGGCCGACCAGATCGTCAGTCGCCTCTATGCGGCCGATATTCCCGCATGAAACTCAGCCCGCGCGACGCAAACGCCTATTTCAAAAAGCCGGACAGGGACAAGACCGGCCTGTTGATCTTTGGCAGTGACGCCATGCGCGTGGCCTTGAAACGGCAGGAATTCCTCAAGGCGCTGCTGGGTCCACAAGCCGAAGAAGAAATGCGCCTGACCCGCATCCCTGCCGCCGAGCTGCGCCGCGAACCTGCAATGCTGCTGGACGCGATCAAAGCCATCGGGTTTTTCCCCGGTCCGCGCGCGGCTTTTGTCGAAGACGCCAACGATAATATCGCCAAAATCTTGCTCGACACGTTGAAAGACTGGCAGCAGGGCGATGCCCAGATTGTTGTGACCGGCGGCGACCTCAAGAAAACGTCGAAGGTGCGCAAGGCGTTCGAGGCCCATCCAAACGCCTATGCCGCCGCGATCTACGACAACCCGCCCGACCGAGGCGAGATCGAACGGATGTTGGCGGATGCCAAATTGACGCCTGACAATGACGCCATGGCAAGTTTGGTCGATCTGGCCCGCGCCATTGATCCGGGCGATTTTCGCCAGACGCTGGAAAAGCTGTCGCTGTACAAGCTTAACGACTCCAGCCCGCTTGGCGCGGATGACATTGCCGCTTGCGCCCCCACCTCGACCGAGGCGGATGTAGATGACATCCTGCATGTGGTTGCCGAAGCGCGCGCGCGCGATATCGGACCGGTGATGAGCAAACTGCAAGCCCAGGGGGTCACCGCCGTCACCCTGACCATCATGGCAACCCGCCACTTCCGCACGCTCTACCGGATCGCGGCCAACCCCGGTGCGCCGGTTTACGGTGTACGCGACCGTGACCGCGTCACGCGCCAATCCAACAGCTGGGGCGCGGCCAAACTGGAAACCGCCCTAAGCGTGCTGACCGATACCGATCTTACGCTGCGCTCTGCGGGGCAGAACGCGCCTGCCATCGCGCTGGTCGAACGTGCCTTTATCCGCCTTGCCATGCTGGGTGCCCAGAAAAACCGTTGAAAGGAAATCCCATGTATACTGTTGTTGGTGCCACGAAATCCCGCGCTTTTCGCGTTATTTGGATGCTTGAGGAACTGGGCGAAAGCTATACCCAGATTGATGCAGGCCCACGGTCCCCCGAGGCGAAAGAATATAATCCCACGGGTAAAATCCCTGCGTTGCTGGACGGCGACGAGGTGCTGACCGACAGCGTTGCGATCATGACTTATCTGGGGGACAAACACGGCAAGCTGACCGCCCCCGCCGGTACCATCGCCCGCGCGCGTCAGGACGCGATGACTTTTTGGTTGATCGATGAATTTGACGCGATTCTTTGGGCAGCGGCGAAACACAGCTTTGTCTTTCCCGAAGAGCAGCGCGTGCCAGAGGTCAAAGACAGCCTGAAGGCCGAATTCACCCGCGCGGCTGACCTGCTGGCACGGCGTTTGCAGGGGCCGTTCCTGTTGGGCGACCAGATGACCCACGCTGACATTCTGGCGGTGCATTGCATCAACTGGTCAATTGGCGCGGGGTTTCCGCGGGTTAACGACGAGCTGGGCCAATGGGCCGCCGCCATGCGCCACCGCGATGCGTTCAAGGCCGCACAGGCCAAGCAGCCCGCGTAAGGCGCGGCGGTTACTCCGCCGACGCGGCCCATTCAACCGCGTGTTGCCCTGCCCAACGCCCAGTCGCAAGACAGGCTGAAATCAGGTAGCCGCCGGTCGGCGCTTCCCAATCCAGCATTTCACCGGCGGCAAAAACGCCGGGGAGATCGCGCAACATCAGCCCCGCATCCATCGCTGCAAATTTGATGCCACCGGCGGTCGAAATTGCCTCATCCATCGGGCGCAGGCCTGCGTTTTTGATCGGCAGCGCCTTTAACAGCCGCGCCGTTGCCCGCAACCGGTCCGGCAAGGGGCGCGCCATTTCCTGCACCAACGCAATCTGCGCAGGCGTCAGCCGCAAAGTTTTGCGAAGGTGGTTGGACAAGCTGGCCTTGCCCCGTGGTGCCTGCAATTTGGTGGTGACTTCCGGCACGGTCATATCGGGCAGCAGGTCAAGAAACAGGTCATGCCCTTCGCGCACGCCGCGCGACACGGAATAGATACCGCCACCCTCAAGCCCCTGCGCGGACAACGTCGCCTCGCCACGTGAATGATAGGGACCGGCCTGCCAAGCGACACCTTTCAACGGTGTGCCCAGATGTTTCGTCATGTGATCCGACCACGGCACCTGAACGCCCGCGTTAGAGCCGGCAAAGGGGGCAAGCGCCACACCTTTTTGTGCCAGCACATCGGCCCATTTACCGGTTGCACCCAACCGCGACCAGCTGGCACCGCCCATCGCCAGAACGGTCACGTCCGGCGTCAATGTCTGCTCCCCTGCCGGTGTTTCATACGCCAGCGCCGTACCGTTCCATCCCTGCCACAACCAGCGCGTATTGACGTTGACGCCCAGATCACCCAGCCGCCCCATCCATGCGCGCAGCAACGGCGAGGCCTTCATCGCCTTGGGAAACACCCGACCCGTCGAACCGGTGAAAACCTCTTGCTGCAAACCGCGCGCCCAGTCTTGCACTGCTTCGGCGTTAAAGCTTTCGATCATTGGTGTCAGCGGGCTGCGGGCCTCGGCAAAGGACTCCATAAAGGGCACGAAAGGCTCGTCCTTGGTCAGGTTCAATCCCGACTTCCCCGCCATCAGGAACTTGCGCCCGACCGACGGTTTTCCCTCGCAAATCGTCACGCGCATGCCCGCCTGTGCCATGACTTCAGCAGCCATTAACCCCGCAGGGCCGGCACCAATCACCACAGCATGTTTCATGCATCCACCTTCGGCAATCCGCCCTTAATCTCGACCACACGTTGCGGATAGGGAATTTCGATGCCTGCGTCTTTCAGCGCGTTCCAGATCAGGAACAATACGTCAGAGGTGTATTTATTCGGCCCGTCATCCAACCCGTTGACCCAGAACTCCACAGCAAAATCAATGCCGTTGTCGCCAAACCCGCGCAGTTCGCAGTCTGGGGGATAAGGCAGATCCAGCACTTCGGGGTGCTTTGCCACGGCCGCTTCGATCAGAGGCGGGACAAGGTTGATGTCCGTATCATAGCTGACGGAAAACGGCGCTTCATACCGGTTGGCAGAGCCGCTGTCGGAATAATTGACCACCCGTGTCGTGATGAAATCCTCGTTCGGCACAACAATCCAGCGCCCGTCGAAGGTTTCCAGAATAGCGGCGCGGGCCATCATCTTGACGATCTTGCCCTGCTCGCCCCCGTCCAGTTCCACGTAATCGCCAACCGTTGCCTGCCCTTCGACCAGCAGGATCACACCGGAGATAAAGTTCGATGCGATCTTTTGCAGGCCGAAACCAAGACCAACACCAATCGCCCCCCCTAAAACGGCCAAAGCGCTGAGGTTGATGCCCATGATGTTCATCAGCAACAGGAACGCGATTGCAAAGATCGAGAATTCGGCGGTCTTGATCAGCAACTGGCGGATCGACGGGCGCATTTCCTCGTTTTTGGTGATCAGCGCGGTTGTTTGTGTATTCGACCACTGCCCCAGCCAGAACAGCAACGAACCCGCGATCAATCCACGCACCAGCGTCATCAGCGAAAAGCGGATGTTACCAACGCCGACAACCGTATCGGTCAGCGCGGTACTGGCGACATCCAGCAACCCAAGCGCATAGATCGCCATGATCGGCAAAAGGATATAGCGGCCCAGCAAATTAAGGAACGAATCCTTGATGATGTCGCGCACCAGCGCGCGGGCCGCAAGAAACAGGAACAGACGTTTGCCAAAGGCAATCACCGCACCGGAATCAAACAGCGATCGCACGATGCCTTCGCCGATGCCCGTCAGCGCATAAGCGAGCAGCGGCGAAATCAGCGCCAGATAGGGCAGGACGAACCGACGCGGGGTGGAAAAGATGTTCTCTTTTTCCTTGGGATCGATCAGTTGCGCCAAAGCGGGCCGCAACCGGCGCGCGATCACCCCCGCAAGGAACCACGCCAGAACGAGAAGCGCGAATTGCGACCAAGCGGCGGGGCTTAACAGCCAACTCATCGCCAATTCCCAACCCTGTAGGGCGTACCCGTAGGCCTGTTGCACAATTTCCGGTTGGGAAGAGAGATCAAACTGCATGGTATCGCCTTGTTTTACGGGCCAGTCGCGCCCTGCTCTTGCCCGCGTTGGGGGCAAGGTTCAAGTTTTTTGCGGAAATCAGGCCGATTTGCCTTAGCGTCCGCAAGCTTTATCGCGGCACAGCCCCCCCTTGTCTTGACAGGACCGGCCCCAACACAGACGGTGCCCGAAAACAAAACGAGGCACCTCATGCGTATCTTTCTGACACTTTCCGCCCTGCTGACCCTTGCCGCCTGCGACGTGCCTTTTGTGCCGCTGATCTAAAGGCTGCACATCCGTTTGATTTCTGCGGCAATGTCCGGTTTGGCTGCCACGGTCAGGGCGCAAAGATCGCCTGCGTGATCCAGCATCTCGCTGCCCTCAACGATCCGGTCGATCAGACCAAAGGCAAGCGCTTCGGTCGCGTCGATCTTTTGCCCGCCCATCAGGATCAGTTTGGTCCGCGACGGGCCGATCAACGCAGCCATGCGTTTGGGATCAGAAGGTTGCGGTAGGAAGCCCAGCTTCATCACCGGATAGAAAAACTTGGCCGTTGGCACCGCAATACGCAGATCACAGGCCAGCACCATGCCCATCGCGCCGCCCGCAAGCGTGCCGTTCAGTGCGGCAATGCTGAGCCCCGGCAAGGCGGCAATAGCCCCCGACAGGCGTTCCCAGACATCCGATGTCGCCAGCCCTGCAACCGCTTCCTCCAGATCCGCGCCCGCGCTGAACACCTTGCCCTGACCTGTCAAAATCACGGCGCGGGCGGTGCTGGCGCTTTCCATGATCTCGGCCAGTTCGGTCAACATGGCATGGGTCAGCGAATTGGCCTTGTCCGGCCGGTTGATCGTGACCGTCCAGATTTCCGCGTCTTTTTGCAGCTCGATCATGACAAACCAACCGCGCGGCGGATGCCTTCATCGCGCAGCGATATTTCCTCGCCCGCGTATTCATCCGCCTCGGCGCTACACATCCACAACAGGCATTTGGCGGGCCAGTCCGCAGGAATATGATCTTCCCACGCCAGTTTGCTGACCGGATTGATGCCCGACGCCTTGATCTCGCGCTGCATCTGCGTGGCAACCGTTCCGGGCGACAGGCCAATCGCGCGGATGCCATGCGCAGCTTCTTCCAGATGGACACATTTTGTCAGCATATGCACCGCCGCCTTGGAGGCGCAATAATGGCTCCACGCCTCGACAGCGCCATGCGCAGCACCGGATGAAATGGTCAGGATCGAACCACCGCCCTTGCCCTTCATCACCGGCAGTGCGGCACGCATTCCGTTGAACACACCCTTAAGATTGATGTCGATCACCTGCCCCCATGCGTCAGGGTCAGCCTCGGACAGATGCGAAACCGGTTCGATCACCCCCGCGTTGTTGATCAGCACGTCCAGACCGCCAAAGCGCTGCACCGTTGCTTCGACGGCGGCGGCCATGTCGGCATAGCTCGCAACGTCGCAAGGGATCGCGATGGCCGCCTCGCCAATTTCTGCGACCAGTTCGTTTAACGCCGCCTCTGACCGTGCCAGCAAGGCCACATTCGCACCCGCTTTGGCGAAAATCCGTGCGGCTTCGGCCCCGATCCCACGGCTTGCGCCGGTAATCATCACAGTCTTGTTTTGCATCTCCATGGTGCGGCATTCCCTCTGTGGCTTTTCGTGGTTTTTTGCATTTCCCTTGCCGCATGTGGTAATCTTCCGCCGATGATTGGTCCACCCCCGACCAGACGGCTTGACCTTGTCCGGCCTATGACAGACTTTGCGCAAACTTTGCCTAAAAGGAATTTCCCATGTCCCGTTTCACGCCGATTGCATTTGGCCTGGCCTTGCCGTTTTCCCTTGTTACACAAGCCGCTTGGGCTGATCTGACACCGCAGGACGTCTGGGGCGACTGGCGGTCCTATATGGAAGGTATGGGGTATGAAATCGCCGCGACCGAAACGGCGAAGGGCGACGACCTGACGGTCAGCGACATCACGTTCAGTTTCGCGCTGCCCGATACCGACGGGGCGCTGTCGATGGCGCTGGGAACGATAGATTTCAACCAGAACCGCGATGGCACCGTCGCGATTGTCCTGCCCGATAGCGTGCCGTTCACCATGTCCGGCACCGACAGCGCAGCGGGCGGCGCGCCCTTTACCATGACGATGAACTTCTCCCAGACCGGCCATGCCATCAAGGCCAGCGGCACTCCCGACGCGATGACCTATCTTTATACCGCGCAAAGCTTCGCGATGGACATGACCCGCATGATGGTGGGCGACAAGGAACTGACCGCTCAGGACGCACGGATCAACTTTGCCGGCACGAATCTCAGCAGCACAACAAGCATGACGATCGGTGACATGCGCGGCTATGACCAAAGCGGCAGTATCGACGACCTCAGCTTTGACGTGTTTGTTAAAGATTCCGAGAAAGAGAACGCGCAAGGCGCAATCAAAGGCACAATGGGCGGCATAACCTTTGCCGGGCAGGGTGAAATCCCGCTTGAGATCGCACAGGGTGCCGACATGGCCGCGATGATGGCCGGTGGTTTCGATGTGACGGGCAACTTGGGATACTCATCGGGCCGTTCCGAATTTGACATCAAGGACCCCGAGAATGGCAATTATGTGATGAACACCTCGTCAGCGGGCGGCGATTTCGCGTTCAAGATGGGCGCGGACGGGCTGGCCTATGACGTGGCTCAACGCGACCTTGCCGTGGCCGTCACGATGGAAATGATGCCTTTCCCCTTCGAAATCAAAATGGCCGAAACCGGCTTCAACCTTGCCACGCCCGTCAGCAAATCGGACGATCCGCAGGATTTCTCCTTGGGGCTGACACTCGGCGATTTCACCATGTCGGATATCATCTGGGGTATGTTTGACCCTGCGGCCACATTGCCGCGCGATCCGGCAACTGTTGTACTGGATTTGACGGGCAAGGTGAAATTGCTGGTCGACTGGATGAACCCTGACGCCGCGGCCCAGCTCACAGGATCGCCCGGCGAGGTAAAACAGCTTAACCTTGCGAAATTGCTGGTCGATGCCGTTGGTGCCAAGCTGGAAGGCACGGGCGACATCACCTTTGATGGTGCCGCAGGTGGCATGGTGCCCGGTGTCGGCAATCCTGTGGGGGATGTGAACATCGCGCTCGCGGGCGGCAATGCCTTGCTGGACAAACTGGTTGCGATGGGCCTGCTGCCGCAGGATCAAGCGATGGGTGCGCGTATGATGATGGGCTTGTTCGCCGTGCCCGGTGACGCGCCCGATACGCTGAAATCCAAGATCGAATTCACCCCCGAAGGACAAATCATGGCAAACGGCCAGCGCCTGCGCTAAGCGGCGCAAATGCCGTAAAACTTCGCATTAGATCTAAGGGCGCGGCATATGCTGCGCCCTTTATACATGCTTCCCTTGTCCTTTGAGGGGACGCAGGTTACCTCCTTACCCAACCCGAACCGGAGCTTTCGTTTATGTCACAGCCCTTGGATACGCTGACCAAATCGCTTTTGCAGGCCGCCACCAAAGCCGGTGCCGACAGCGCCGAGGCAAAGGCTGTTCAGGCGACATCGCTTTCTGTCGACGTGCGCGGTGGTGCCTTGGAACAGGCCGAACGTTCGGAAGGGATCGACATTGGTTTGCGGGTCTTTGTTGGCCAGCGGGCCGCCGTTGTGTCGGCCTCTGACATCTCCGCGCGCACGATCGATGAAATGGCCGTGCGGGCCGTTGCCATGGCGCGTGAAGCCCCCGAAGACCCTTACGCCGGCCTTGCTGCGCCTGATCAACTTGCTCAGTCGTGGGACATTGACGCGCTTGAACTTTACGACCCCACGCCCGAACCCTCGCCGGAAATGCTGCAAGAAGACGCAGCGCGTGCCGAAGCTGCGGCCCTTGCCATCAAGGGCGTGACGCAGGTGCAATCGGCCAGCGCCGGTTACGGGGCGCAAGAGGTATTCACCGCCATGACCAACGGTTTCGAAGGCGGGTATTCCCGCACCGACCGCGGGTTGTCCTGCGTTGCCATCGCGGGCACCGGCACGGGGATGGAACGCGATTATGACGGTGACGGGCGTATTTTCCAAAGCGACATGCGCAGCGCCGAAGACATCGGGCAATCCGCCGGCAACCGCGCGGTAGAACGACTGGACGCGCGCAAGCCCCCAACCGGGGCCTATCCGGTGTTGTTTGACGAACGCATTTCCTCCAGTCTGATCGGTCATCTGCTATCTGCGGTCAGTGGTGGCGCAGTGGCCCGTGGCGCGTCCTTCCTGCGGGACGCTATGGGGCAAGCCGTGTTGCCCGACCACCTGTCGCTCATTGAAGACCCCCATCGCCCGCGCACCAGCGGGTCGCGCCCCTTTGATGCCGAAGGACTAGCGACACGCAAACGGTTGATTGTAGAAAATGGCATTTTGCAAGGCTGGACGCTGGATCTGGCCAATGCGCGCAAGCTGGGGATGGACCCGACAGCAAACGCCGCGCGCAGCACCTCCTCCGGTCCCGGCCCGACAAATTGGAACGTGGCGCTGACGCAGGGCGAACAGACCCGCGCAGAACTGATCCGCGACATGGGCACCGGCCTGCTGGTCACGTCGATGATCGGATCGACCATCAATCCCAATACGGGCGATTATTCGCGCGGTGCGGCAGGTTTCTGGGTCGAAAATGGCGAAATCACCCATACGATTAACGAATGCACCATCGCCGGCAATCTGCGCGACATGTTGCGTGTGATGATCCCGGCCAATGACGCACGCACGCACCTCAGTCGGGTTGTGCCATCGCTACTGGTCGAAGGAATGACACTTGCCGGCGCATGATCTGCCCCTTTTGATCGACGCCGCCCGCATGGCGGGACGTGTGGCGACCAGCTTTACCGGTCCGACAGCACAACGCTGGGACAAGGCGGATGGCGCAGGCCCGGTAACCGAAGCCGATCTCGCCGTTAACGCGCAACTGCTGTCGACCCTGCGTCTGGCGCGGCCAGATTATGGCTGGCTGTCGGAGGAAACCGAAGACAACACCGACCGTTTGTCGCAGGACCGCGTGTTCATCGTTGACCCAATCGACGGCACCCGCAGTTTTGTCGAAGGCTCCAACACATGGGCGCATTCCATCGCCGTTGCCGAACACGGGGTGATCACAGCAGCGGTTGTTTACCTGCCGCTAAGGAACAAGCTTTATGCAGCGGCCAAAGGTCAGGGGGCGACCTGCAACGGGCTGCCGATTGCGGCCTCCGCGCAGACCGCCCTTGGTCAATCTACCGTGCTTGTCGCCAAGCCAGCCTTGCTGGGAGAACACTGGAAAACCAACAACCGCCCCGACTTCAAACACAGCTTCCGTCCCTCGTTGGCCTATCGCCTTGCGCTGGTCGGGGAAGGCCGGTTCGAAGCCATGATCACCCTGCGCCAAAGCTGGGAATGGGACATCGCTGCAGGCGCGCTGATCATCGGCGAAGCGGGGGGCGTGGCGCTTGACCGGACAGGTGCCGCATTGCAATTCAACAACGCCGATCCGCGCCTGAATGGCGTGGTGGCCGGGGGCACGCCGGCGTGCGCAGCCCTGATCGACGCACTTGCGTGACAACATTCATCTGGGTACGCAACTATAGCGCCTGCCCGTATCAACAAGGATTCTGACATGACCCAACGCTTGCACCTCGTCTTTGGCGGTGAACTGGTAAACCCCAGCGAAAACACATTCAAGAACGTCGATGACATCCATGTTGTCGGCATTTTCCCCAATTACGCCAGCGCCTTTGATGCCTGGAAGAACGAAGCGCAGCGGACGGTGGACAACGCACATATGCGTTATTTCATCGCGCACCTGCACCGCCTTCGCGACGAAGAAGCCGCCGCGTCTTCGACCGAAGAACTGGGCTAACCTTATTATGGCGCGGTCGTCACTGGGGCTGACGGCGTACCGTGCGTTGTCACGGCGCGCGCCCGAACCGCCCAAAGTCGCCCCCCCGCGCCTGCGGCCCGAGGGCGAACTGGTGTGGATACATGCGGGCGAGCCGAACAATCTGCTTGCGGTGCAGGATTTTGCCCTGCGCCTGATCAACGCCCGCGCGGGCCTGCATGTTCTGATTACGCTGCCGGAACTGGAAACTGTGCAGCGCCCCGCACCCGTCCGCCCCGACAACACCTTGATCCAGATCGCAGCCCCCGGTGAACACCCCGACGCCGTCCGCGCCTTTCTGGACCATTGGCGGCCGGACAGTTGCATCTGGGTCTGGGGCGGTTTGCGGCCGAACCTTGTACTTGACGCGGCCGAGCGCAACGTCCCCCTGTTCTTGATCGACGCAGACACGCGCGGCTTTGATGCCCGTCGGGATCGGTGGTTACCCGCATTGACGCGACGGGTACTGTCGAAATTTGCCGCCGTCTTTGCGCGCTCTGCGGTTGATCACAAACGGTTAAATAATCTGGATGTCCCTGCCAAAAAGCTTGGCCAGATTGGACCGCTCCTTGCCGGTGGGCAAGTTTTGCCTTGCGTGGAAAGTGACCTGACCGATCTGTCTGCGGCCATGGGTGGGCGTCCTGCGTGGTTTGCAGCCGGCGTTTCGGACAAGGAAATCGGGATCGTGCTGGGGGCACATAAACAGGCGCTGCGGCTTTCGCACCGCTTGTTGTTGATCCTGCAACCCGAAGACCCGGCCAAGGCCGCCACGGTCCTGCACCAAGCGGCCAGCCGCAACATCACGACGGCGCAATGGGACGACGGCCAGTTCCCGGATGACACCACACAATTGCTGGTTTCGGCAGACGCCGGTGAGCGCGGGCTGTTCTTTCGGTTGGCACCTGTGTCCTTTCTGGGCGGCACTTTGGTGCAGGGAAACCACAGCTGCGATCCGCTCGAGGCGGCGTCGTTGGGTTCCGCGATCCTGTATGGCCCGCGCTTGCGCCAGTTCATGCCTTCCTATTCCCGCCTCGCGGCTGCGGGCGCGGCACGTATCGTCAATGACGTGAATGCCTTGGGCACCGCCGTGTCACGGCTGATCGCACCGGATCAGGCGGCCGCGATGGCGCATGCCGGTTGGGATGTGATCAGCCAAGGGGCGGAGCTGACGGACCGCATCATCGACCTTGTGCAAGACACACTGGACAAGGAGTTGAGCCGCACATGATCCGCCCCCCCGCCTTTTGGCACCTGCCCGAACCGGATTGGCGCGCGGCGCTGTTGCGCCCGTTGGGTGCCCTATATGCACATGCTACCGCGCGGCGACTGGCGCGGGGCGCACCCCAGCGGATGTCGGTACCGGTAATCTGCATCGGCAACATCAATGCGGGGGGCACGGGCAAGACCCCGACGGTCATGGCCGTGGTCGACCATCTGCGCGGGCTGTTTCACGAACCGCATATCGTGTCGCGGGGTTATGGCGGCACCTTGGAAGGACCCGTGCGGGTCGATCCGGCACGCCACAAGGCCGCCGATGTGGGCGATGAACCGCTGCTACTTGCTGCCTTTGCCGAAGTCTGGGTCGCCAAGGACCGCGCAGCAGGGGCCAAAGCAGCGCAGGCGGCCGGTGCCAGCGTGATCGTATTGGATGACGGGTTTCAGAACCCCGCGTTGGCCTATGATATTTCGGTGGTTGTGGTTGATGCGGCCAAAGGGTTCGGCAACGGATTGTGCCTGCCCGCGGGCCCGCTACGCGAACCGGCCAGCGTGGGATTGGCCCGCGCCGACATTGTGCTGTCCATCGGTGATGAGGGCGCGCAAAATGCATTCGCTGACACAGATCTACCCGAGGGATTGCCGCATGTGCAGGCCAAATTGGTACCGCTGCAAACCGGTATGGACTGGACAGACAGCACCGTGTTGGCCTTTGCGGGCATCGGCCACCCCGAAAAATTTTTTGGGACCCTGCGCGAATTGGGCGCAAAGATTGTGCATGCCGAGGGGTTGGATGATCACCAGCCGCTGACCACCGCGCTCATGACACGTCTGGAAGCCGATGCCGCCGCTCGCGGTGCGCAGCTTGTCACGACCGAAAAAGATGCCGTGCGCCTGCCGGCCAGTTTCCGCAGCAAGGTCATCACCTTGCCGGTGCGTCTTGAACTGGCCGACAGCAACGCGCTCTTTGATGCTTTGGCAGGGCTACCCAAACCGGCGTAGCCCGGAAACTTTCAAAGAAAACGCCCCCTTGCCTCAGTTGTCCTCGCCCAGTTTCGGGGCGGGGCGGTGCAGCGCCAGTTCCGCATCGGAAAAACGGAACGGCGAGCGCAAACCCGGTACGCCGTCCAGTTCAATCTGCATGCCGCGTGCCACCACTTGCGGATCGGCCATCACATCATCAAGGTTGTTGATCGGCCCCGCAGGCACGTTATGCGCCTCGCAGGCCGCCAGCAGATCGTCGCGGGTACGCTGTGATGTTGCCCCCTCAATCCGACGGTTCATTTCCGGTCTGTTCGCCACGCGATCCGCGTTTTTGGCGTATTCGGGGGCCGTTGCCATGTCATCCAGCCCCAGCAAACGACATAGCCGCTGATACTGTCCGTCATTTCCGGTGGCGATGATGATATGCCCGTCCGATGTCTCGAACACTTCGTAAGGTGTGAGGTTGGGATGCGCGTTGCCCATGCGGGTCGGCGCGACGCCGGTGGTCAGGTAATTCATTGCCTGATTGCCCATAATCGCCACCGCGCAATCCAGCAGCGCCATGTCGATATGCTGCCCGCGCCCCGTTTGATTGCGCTGGTGCACAGCCGCCAGAATCGCAGTGGTCGCATAGATGCCGGTAAAGACATCCGTGATTGCCATACCGGATTTCTGCGGTTGGCGATCGGGTTCACCGGTAATCGACATCAGACCCGACATGCCCTGAATGATGAAATCATACCCCGCGCGGTGGGCATAGGGCCCGGTGTGGCCAAACCCCGTGATGGAACAATAGATGAGCTTGGGGAATTCTTCGCGCAGGCTGTCGTAATCCAACCCGTATTTGGCGAGACCACCGGTTTTGAAATTCTCGATCACGATGTCCGCATCGCGCAGCAGGTCCTTCAGCTGCGCTTGTCCTTCGTCGGTGCGAAAATCAATAGTTACGCTGGCTTTGCCGCGGTTTGTCGAGTGGAAATAGGACGCCGAAACATCCTCGTCCCGTGTGACAAAGGGCGGTCCCCACTGGCGTGTATCATCGCCAGCGGGGCTTTCTACTTTGATGACCTCACAGCCGAGATCGGACAGGGTTTGCCCCGCCCATGGGCCGGCCAGAACACGCGCCATCTCGACGACTTTTAAACCAGCAAGCGGGCCCGCGTTCATCGTGCTCATCAGCTTTCCAGTTCTGCTTCGATCAGGGCTTTCATGTCGCCGTAGGCCATGTTCGACTGCTTGGTGCCATTGATCAGAAAGCTGGGCGTTGATGTGATGTCATCGCGGTTCTTGTTTTCCTCGAACCATGCGACCAGTGTCTGTGCTTTGTCGGCGTCTTGCAGGCAGGCTTCGATCGTTTCGTTGTCCATGCCGGCCAAACGCGCAATCTTGCGCAACTCATTCACAATCGCCGCCGGTTCACCAGCGCGGGCCCAGTTGGACTGGCCCTTATAGATCAAGTCGGTGATGCCAAAGAATTTCTCCTGACCGCCGCAGCGCGCGATCATCGACGCCCACAGCCCCGGACGGTCGAAATACACTTCGCGGTAGATGAATTTGATCTTTCCCGTGTCGATAAAATCAGCCTTGAGCTGTTTGAAAGGGCCACTGTGGAACGCCGCACAATGGGGACAGGTGAAAGAGGCATATTCAACAACTGTCACTTCGGCATCCGGATTGCCAAGCACCATGTCGCTGATGCCGGAGGTGTCAAAATCACCCGACGAGGTCTGCGCATTGGCGGCACCGGGCAGATTGGTCAAATCAGTCGCATTACGCCCGCCCATGTTGCTGGTCAGCGCCCAGCCCCCAAGGCCAAGCAGGGCAAAACCACCAAGTATCATATTTCTGCGTTGCATCATGTCGTTCCTTTATTGGCCTTCGCTGCTTTTTCAGCGGTTTGTCTTGTTCAATATGTTCTCGCCCAGACGTGCAAGAGCATCGCGCAACCCATCATCCGAAACCGGTTGTGCCGCCGCTGCTGCCAATTGACGCAAGGCCGGATCAGCCGCAGGTTTCGCCTCCGGTTTCTTGTGGTCAAATGCGACCTTGCCGTCGGCAAAACCGGTTGCTGCCGTTTGGGTAATGCGCACGCGGGCAATGGCGTTATAGCCGTAAACCGCGTTTACCTTGGCGCGCAGCTGTTCCTTTTGCATCTCGAGCATCGGCGCATTTGCCCCGTTGGTCAGCAAGGTCAGCGTCGCGCCCATGCCGCCACGGCTGTACCCGATCTCGACCGGTCGGGCGATGGCGGCAATATCCTGTCCTGCGATTTCATTCCATTGGGTCAACAGCCGGGACTGCGCAAAACCACGCGTTTCGGACGCACGCCGGATCTGTCCCGACAGCAAGCTGTCGGTGCGTTTGAACCCTTTTGTACTCGTGCGCCGTGGCGGCATGGTAATGTTCCCTTTGGGTGCTATCTATACAATAGTCTCTCAGCCCTCCAGCACCAACCAATGCAAGCGACGGAAGCCATAAATATTGCGTGATATGCCTGATACCGACGCCCTGCCCCGTGTTTTACTTGATTGGTACGACGTGCACGCCCGCGATATGCCATGGCGCGTGGGGCCGGGGCAGCGCAAGGCGGGGGTTTCCCCCGATCCTTACCGAATCTGGATGAGCGAAATCATGCTGCAACAGACCACTGTTGTGACCGTGCGCGACTATTTCCAACGGTTTGTCGCGCGCTGGCCCACGGTGCGGGATCTGGCGGCAGCGCAGGATGCGGATGTGATGGGGGAATGGGCCGGTCTTGGCTATTATGCGCGCGCGCGCAACCTGCTGAAATGTGCCCGCGCGGTGGTGGACGAACACAATGGCGTGTTTCCTGCGGATCACGCGGCCTTGCTGAAACTGCCTGGCATCGGGCCCTATACGGCGGCGGCAGTATCGTCGATTGCCTTTGATCTGCGCCATACGGTGCTGGACGGCAATGTCGAACGGGTGATGGCGCGTCTTTACGACATTCACATCCCTTTGCCCGCAGCCAAACCGGAACTGATGGCGCGCGCGGATGCCCTAACGCCGTCCGACAGGCCCGGCGATTATGCACAAGCGGTGATGGATCTGGGCGCGACGATCTGTTCGCCAAAATCACCCGCCTGCGGCATTTGCCCTTGGCGCGATCCCTGTGCCGCACGGGCGGCAGGAACCCAAGGCGAACTGCCGAAAAAGACGCCAAAGAAGCCCAAACCAGTGCGCCACGGCACCGTTTATCTGGCCCAGCGCGCTGATGGTGCGTGGTTATTGGAAACACGGCCCGAGAAAGGGCTGCTGGGCGGGATGCTAGGCTGGCCCGGTTCGCCGTGGGTGGACACCAGCGAACCCTTGCCGCACGGCACCCCACCACTTGATACGGATTGGCAGACCCTTGCGGGCGAGGTGCGCCATACCTTTACGCATTTCCATCTGATCCTGACAGTAAAACACGCGATGGTGCCACAAGATACCGCCGGTGACTTTGTCACACCCGACCAGTTCCGTCCATCTGACTTACCGACTGTTATGCGAAAAGCGTTCGATTTGTCGCAGAGCTGACCGAATGTCGCCACTTTGAACCCCTAGCAATCTGCGGTATACGCAGGTCACCGTGCGCCTTCAAAGGTCATTGCCCATGACAAACCAATACCCCGACATTCCCCGCAACGAAATGCGGCGCCTGTCGCGGGCCTTGCCGTTCTGGATGTCGCTCGGGTTGATCCCGCTGGCATGGTTCTGTGCATTTTTCGGCGGCTGGACCATCGCCTTGCTGCCATTGGTCACGTGGTTTCTGTTTTCTCTATTGGACGCGGTGCTGGGGCTGAACCTTGATAACGCCGATCTTGAAGCAACCGACGACGATCTTTACTGGTATCGACTGATCACACTGATCTGGGTGCCCGCTCAATTCCTCACGGTATTCGGCCTGATCTGGTATGTGCCGCAGGCCGATCATCTGGGGGTGTTCGAACGGGTTGCGTTGTTCTTTGGTGTGGGCGTGATCACAGGTACCATCGGTATTAACTATAGCCATGAATTGATGCACCAGAAGAACCGGCTTGAACGTTTTCTGGCAGATGTGTTGCTGGCGATGGTGCTTTATTCGCACTTCCGCTCCGAACATCTGCTGGTGCATCACCGCTATGTCGCCACACCGCGCGATCCGGTGACGGCGCGCTATAACGAAGGTTTCCACCGGTTTTATCCCCGCGTGCTGCGCCAGTCGTTTCATTCTGCCTTCAAGGCCGAGGCCGATATGCTGGCCCGCAAACACCTACCCTGGCACGATTTTGGCAACCCTTTCTGGAAATACTGGGGCCTGCAAACCGGCTTTCTCGCCCTTGCGGTGCTGCTTGGCGGTTGGGCTGGCGTGTTGTTGTTTCTGCTGCAGGCGGGTGTTGCGATCTGGCAGCTTGAGCTGGTCAACTACATCGAACACTACGGGCTGACCCGCAAACATCTAGGCGGGGGTAAATATGAACACGTCAAACCACATCATTCGTGGAACGCCGCACATAAGGCGTCGAACTGGCTGTTGATCAACCTGCAACGCCATTCGGATCACCACTATAAACCCGACCGCCGTTTTCCGGTGTTGCAAAACTATGATGCGGATGAGGCGCCGCAACTGCCCTTTGGCTATCCCGTCATGACGATGGCCGCGATGATCCCCCCGCTGTGGCGGCGCATCATGAACCCACGTGTGCGCCAATGGCGCCGTATGTATTACCCCGAGATTTCCGATTGGGGCGCATACAACGCGCGCCAGACACCGATGCCGCGCTGACGCTCATCTAATCTTAATGCTTCCGTGGCACCCCTTATTCAACATCTTGAAAGGGGTCCTGTCATGCAATCGAACATTACGCAGCTCTCAAAGTACCGACTCCACCAAACCTGTCTCATCATTGAAGACAGCGAATTCGACCGCCGAAAACTTACTCGGGTTATGAACAAGTCACGCCATCCGTTCCATATCGAGGTGGCTGCAACATTGAAATCAGCGCGGCGCGCGATGGAAAAAGGGCCGGTGTCTTTAATCCTGCTCGACAACAACCTGCCTGACGGGTTGGGGGCCGACTTTGCGCTGGAGCTGGCCCATGACCCGAATTTTGCGGAGATTCCGGTGATCATCGTCAGTGACTGGCCTTCGCCCTTTATGTGGGAAAAGGCATCCACTGCCGGCGTGGCTTATGTGTTGAGCAAAACAGAATTCGACGGCCGTTATGTTCATGCGGTGCTGGAGGGGAAAAAGGAAAAACTGCTGAATTAAAGGTGGACTTTAGGGGTCAACAACAGTGCTGAACGGCCCCCGCGCGACCTGCCCTTTCCCCAGTCAGAACAAAAAAAGGCCCCGCCACAAGGGCGGGGCTAAGGTGAGTGCCATTCTAGGCAACCTTCATGAGGAAGGCCGCAGGCACCGGCGGTGTTCTAAAGTGTTTCCGGTTTTCCCATGACCAAGTCATCCTTGGCGGGCCCGTGCGGCCAAACAGGCCGACAAGACAGGTTTTGCATAACGCTTACCGGAAACGACAATTCTCAGTTGGCCATTTCGGCCCGTATCTGCTGGCGCAGAAGGTCAATCGGCACACGTTTGCCGTCCTTCTTGAAACACCAGTAGGTCCATCCGTTGCAGCTTGGCGCTTTTTCATAAGCGGCACCAACCTGATGGATTGATCCTTTGACGTCAGAACCGATCAGCGTGCCGTCTGCACGGACCTTCGCTTTGTGACGCCCGTTCAGGGAATACAGCTCTTCGCCCGGACGCAGCATGCCCCGTTCCACAAGCTGGCCAAAGGGCACACGTGGCTCTGCGCGTTTCGATGTCGTGGTTTGCAGCGCTTCGCGGTCAAACTTGCGCACCTTGCTCAGACGTTTCAACGCAACCTTGCGATAAGCTTCTTCGCGTTCGATCCCGATGAAATCACGGCCCAACATTTTCGCGACAGCACCGGTGGTGCCCGTGCCAAAGAACGGATCAAGGATCACATCGCCGGGATTGGATGAGCCGACCAGAATGCGGTGCAGCAAGCTTTCGGGCTTTTGCGTCGGATGCGCTTTCTCGCCCTCTTCATTCTTCAACCGTTCGTGGCCGGTGCAGATCGGCAGCACCCAATCGCTGCGCATCTGGATACCTTCGTTGAGGGCTTTCAACGCCTCATAGTTAAAGGTGTATTTGGAATTCTCGTCCTTACCGGCCCAGATCATTGTCTCATGGGCATTGGTAAAGCGCTTGCCGCGAAAGTTCGGCATCGGGTTGGACTTGCGCCAGACCACATCGTTCAGGATCCAGAAACCGGCATCTTGCAGCGCAGCACCCACACGGAAGATGTTGTGATAGCTGCCAATAACCCAGATCGCGCCATTGGGTTTCAACAGGCGACGGGCCGCTTTCAACCACGCGCGGGTAAATTCATCATAGACCTTAAAGCTGGCAAACTGGTCCCATTCATCGTCAACCGCGTCTACCTTGGAATTGTCGGGGCGCATCAGATCGCCACGCAATTGCAGGTTATAAGGCGGGTCCGCAAAGATCAGGTCAACCGACTCTGCCGGAAGCGCATTCATCGCCTCGATACAGTCGCCATCAAGGATCGTGTTCAATGGAAGCACCGCGGTGCTTTTTTCAATCGTCTTCATCAATTTTCTGCCTCTGGTCCCCGGCACATTTTGTGCTCGTTTGTTGAGATCAGGATGAGTCAAAGACGATTCGCGGTCAATTTGTTTTTTGAATCAAAAGGTTAAGAAAATTGGTTGCTACAACATCTTGTGTATGGGTTTGAACGAACGTCTATGGTGTGGGGTTACCCCAAGTTCTTGAAGCGCCTCTATGTGTCTTTTTGATCCATATCCCATGTTCGTTTCCCACCCATAACCAGGGTGCTGTTGCGCAAGGGACAACATGACACAATCTCGACAAATTTTAGCCATAATTGAGGCAGCCGAAATGCTTTGCGAACGGCTGTCGCCCTTGATGATTGTCTGCGCCGGCAGAACCAGATCGCGGGGCAGCATGTTGCCATCGACCAGAACATAGTCCGCTGGCGTTTTAAGCCCCTCAAGCGCGCGCATCATCGCCAGATGGCTGGCCCGCAGAATATTGATCCCGTCAATTTCCTCGACCGTCGCATGGGCGATGCTAACCTCGGCCACTTCCATGATTTCGTCATAAAGACGTTCGCGGGCCTTTTTGGTCAGCTTCTTTGAATCGTTCAGACCTTCGGGAATATGCGCGGGGTCCAATATCACCGCGGCCGCCGTCACCGGCCCCGCCAAAGGGCCACGGCCCACTTCATCCACACCGGCAATGCGGGTGTAACCTTGCGCCATTGCGGCGCGCTCAAATTCAAAATCGGGTTTCATGGTTCTTCAAGACCTCAAACCCGTCAAAGGCTCAATACAAAAAAGGGAGGATGCCCGAACATCCTCCCCAGTCTTCCGGGCAAAGGGACACCCACCCGGATCAAGGCGCGATGTTATCCTCGCGCCAAACGGTATCCGTGCTGGCGCAAACACCGCGCCTCATATCCGCGCCGTTCACCGCGCCCGGTATTAAAGGTATAATTGCACTGGCTCGGCAGGCGGTGGGCAAAGCGATAATTACGCTGCAAGCACCGGCTGGCGAACATGCGCACATGACCCCGGTGGGTTTTGACCTGACGCAAACACTGCTGTGGCAGGTTCTTGCGGCTCACACGATCTGGCAGCGGGCGCGGTTTTGGCTGGTCATAGCGCGGCGGCTGGTAGGCCGGCTGGCGCTGCACCGGTTTTTTATGGACCGGCTTTTTATAGACGGGTGCGCGGTGGACCGGTTTATGCTGGTGATGGCTGGCCTGCTTTTTCTTGTCATTTCTGTCGTGGATAATCTTGCCCACAACAGCCAACCCCAAAAGCGCGGCAACCGCATTCACGGTTTGGCGGTCACCGGCTACAGCCGGAAGCGCACCAAGGGTTGTCAGCGCAATCGACGCAGCCGTAACAGTGGCGATAAACTTGCGGTACATATCTGTGATCCTCTCTGTTGCGCGGTGCAGGACAGCCCGCGCTTTGATGGGATCACTTTCGGCCGGGGCAAGTCAGACAGGCAATAACAGCGCCCCGCTATCAGATAACAGCTGGCTCAACAGCGGCTGGATATTGAATATCACCGTACAAAAGCCCAAGGATGTTGACATGAAACACCTAAACCTTCCCCTCGCCTTCGGGCTTTTGATCGGCCTTGCCCTGCCCGCGCATGCGGCGGGGTGTTATGCCGATTACAAAGCCAAAAAGGACGACCCCTTGCGCCTGCATTATGGTGTTGCGCAAATTAACGGGGCCTGTGATGCCAGATCAGCCGCCGCTGAACTGGCCCCGCGTCTTGCCGCACAGGGCTGGACGTTGCTGCATGTCGTTTCCACTTTCGGGGACGAAGGACTTGACCAAAGGAAAGACAGTGCCGGACAAAACTACCTCCGCTTCTGATGTGCGCCGTTTTGTCGGAATCGGCATTGCCGCGATTGTCGCTTTGCTGGTCGTCGGGGCGCTTGTGCTTTTCTGGACCTTGCCTGACGCAAACCTGTTCAACGCACAGGTCGAACGCATTTTTGTCGAAAACGACGATCTGACCAGTGGGGCAACGATCAAGCTGCTGGAGATCCTTGCGCAATCGGGCACGGCATTTTCCGACACGCTGGCCAGTTACCGGATGGTGATCTTTGTGCTCTTGGTATTTGCCGCTGCAATGCTGATCGCCGCATTGGTCTTTCTAATCATGCTGATCGGGTTCAACCGCCGCATGGCCCAGATCGAACGCGCCGGTATTCAGGTGAATTCCCTGTTGATCAGCCGCGAGGAAAACACCGTTTACCTGAACAACCTTGGTTTCAAACTGACCGATGCCGCGATGGAAACCATGTCCGTTCTAGCGGAGGCGCGGATGGATAATGATGTGATGTCAGGGTCCGAGATCGAAGGCGTCATATCGGGCCGGCTTGCCGCTGATTGTGACGAAGCGGCAGGCGCGACGCGGATCAAACGCTTGCGCGACACGTTAGGCAACCAGATCGTCAGCGAATTGCTGGTCAAAAATATCGCCCGACGCGGGTATATGTTGGCGATCGACAAGGACGTGATCAAGGTGATCTGACGCGGCACCTCTGGTCATTCTGCCCCGCGCAGGTCTAGGGTGCGCGAAAACCCCTGACCAAGGATCCCCCCATGCCCGCCCCAGTGAACACTTTTAAAAAGGCCCTTTCCGAAGGGGAAACCGTTTTCGGCTGCTGGGTCGGCCTTGCCGATACGCTCAGCACCGAGCTGATGGGCACAGCGGGTTTCGACTGGTTGGTGATTGACGGCGAACACGGGCCGAACGATTTGCGCAGCATTCTGGCACAGTTGCAGGTCTTAGCGGCCTCCGACAGCCATCCGGTTGTGCGCGTGCCGGTTGGCGAAACCTATATGTTGAAACAGATGCTGGACGCCGGTGCGCAAACCGTGTTGGTGCCAATGGTCGAAAGTGCGGATCAGGCCCGCCAGTTGGTGCGCGACGTGACCTATCCGCCGCATGGGGATCGCGGTGTCGGTTACGCCCTCAGCCGTGCTGCGCGGTTCTCGCAGATCGCCGATTACGGTACCACGGCAGATGCGCAAATCTGTCTACTGGTGCAGGTCGAAAACCGCAAAGGGCTGGCCTCGTTGGATGATATCCTTGCGGTTGACGGCATTGACGGTGTGTTCATCGGCCCGGCCGATCTGGCCGCCGACATGGGGCATATGGGCGACAGCCTTCACCCCGATGTGCAGGCCGCAATCATGGACGCGCTAAGCCGTATCCGCGCCGCGGGCAAAGCACCCGGCATCCTCTCGACCCATGATCCGATGACCGAAGCGGCCATTGCCGCCGGTGCGCAATTTGTGGCCGTGGGGGCGGATGTTCTTTTGCTCAGCCATGCCGCCCAAACGCTTAGCGCCCGTTGGAAAGACCCCAGATAACATGAGTGTTGGAATTTTTCTGTTGGGGCTGGCCTATGTGCTCAGCCAGTTCTTTCGTGCTTTCCTTGCAGTACTGTCGGAAATCCTTGAGCGCGATCTGGGGGCCATGCCTGACGATCTGGCTTTCGCTTCGGGTCTATGGTTCCTGACCTTCGCCGCCTGTCAGATCCCCATCGGAGCGGCGCTTGACAGCATTGGCCCGCGTCGCACCGCGGGTTGGCTGTTGCTGGTCGGCGGTGCGGGCGGCGCAGCAGTTTTCGCACTGGCGACGGCACCGATACATATCACCATCGCCATGGCCCTGATCGGGGTCGGCTGCGCACCTGTGCTGATGGCCTCCTACTATATCTTCGCCCGCGAATACCCTCCCGCGACCTTTGCCATTCTCGCCTCCGTCATGGTCGGTGCGGGCAGTCTGGGCAATCTGGTCGCCGCCTATCCGATGGCACTGGCGGCTGAAATCATGGGTTGGCGCAGCGCCCTTTGGGGCTTGGCAGGATTGTCAGCTTTGGTCGCGTTCGGCACATTGGCTTGGGTCAAGGATCCGCCGCGCGTCACCGACGGCATCAAGGGATCAATGTCCGAACTGCTGCGCATCCGTGCGCTTTGGCCGATTTGCCTGTTAATCGGGGTCAGCTATGCCTTTCCCGGTGCGGTGCGCGGTCTTTGGATCGGGCCTTATCTCGCAGATGTGTTCAATACAGACACGACCAGTATCGGGCAGGCCAGTTTGCTTATGGGGCTCGCCATGGTGCTGGGGGCACTGGCGTACGGCTTTGCGGACAAACTCAGCAGGTCGCGTAAATGGATGATCGCGGCCGGTACCGCGCTGACCATGGCGGCAGGTGCTGGGCTGGTTGTATCGCCGTCGGGCAATTACACCGCCAGTGTTTTCCTGATGTGCGCCATCGGCTTTTTCGGGGCCACCTATCCGGTGCTTATGGCCCACGGCCGCAGCTTTCTGCCCAGTCATCTGATCGGGCGGGGCGTGACCTTGCTGAACCTGTTCAGCATCGGTGGCGTCGGGGTGGCGCAGTTCTTGTCAGGCCGCGTCTACCGCGCATCGCTGCCCGGCGACACAGCGGCAGCACCCTATACCGCCGTCTTCACCCTGTTCCTGATCGCCCTGACGCTGGGATGTGCCGCCTATCTGTTCAGTCAGGACAAATCAGACTGACTGTCCCTTCATACGCGCGGCGGCCAGCGTATAGCCGCCCGCTCCCCCGTCGATGAAGTGCACGTGGTCATCCGTCATGATCGACGGCACGATACAGGTCATCATCGCCTCGTCCTGCGTCGCCGTGCCATAGTCGATATAGCCTTTTGCCTTGGCGGCGCTCAGCACTTCCTCGATCTGCGCCTGCGTGGCCGGATCACAATCCAGCGTCATCTTCAGCCCGTCATCACGTTTGCGAAAATCCGCGTTCTCTCCGACCACGCGGGCATACCGTCGCGCATCAAACCCGCCGACTTTTAGTCCTGTGCGGATCAACAGCCATGCCACGAAGGATTCAAACAGAACCTTGCGCCGCGCCTTCCCGATTGCGCCACCGCCACGGGTCGCATGCGCCTCAAGCGTGGCCCCTTTCGGGGGCCATCCCGTGCCCGGACCAGTGGCCGGTGCAGGGTGCCCGCCGCGATCCAACCCTTTGGCAAGGCTGACAATTTTGTCATAAACCCGGGTGATCACGCTGTCGTCAGTGCCCGCAACAGGGGCCACGAGGATCGACAGAATCGTACCATTGCGCGCCGGCATTGCTGACCATCGACAAGAAAGCCCCGTCAAATCGGGCAAATCACCCTGTGCTGCGGGGGGGATCGCGTAATGGCCGGCCTTCATTTCCGCCTCGGCCCAATTCATGCCGCCGCCATCAAACATCGCATAATCGACACCATCCGACACCTGAAACCGCGCCACCCGCACATCCTGCGCCGCCGCGCGTACATCTGCGACAGGCACCAAAGCCACCCGCATTTCGATGCCGAATTCTGCCTGCGCCCAGTTGGCCACGCGCGCCAATGCATCGCGCGCAACACTTTCGCTCTGGGGCGGGACCGCAAATCCTGCCCCGTCTCCACCGAAAACAAAAGGAAACGCGGCACCGTCAAGGGCATTCATCATCGCGGAAATTACCGCCGCACCCACCATATTGACGGTCTTGTACTGCCCCCCCTGCACCAGACCTGTCGAATTGACGATGTCAGAAACACCCACGAACCAGTCCTGCGGCAGCGGCGTAAACCTGTCGGTTTGCGTCAGCTGGTCAAACTCCCTGACACGCGCCAATTGATCGTAAAATCTGTCACTTTGGGTCATGCGATCTGCCTTGTTGACTGGTGCCTGCTTATCACGTGGTGCCAATCACAAGCCAGCCCGCAACGCAGGGGTCTTTCCACGGATCGGCAAGCGGTGTATGTGCGCCGCACCACCCCTTATATAACGGAGAAATAAGATGGGTTATCGCGTCGCCGTCGTGGGCGCCACTGGCAATGTGGGCCGCGAAATGCTGAACATCCTGGCTGAACGCCAGTTCCCTGTGGACGAGATCGTGGCCTTGGCCAGCCGTCGTTCCTTGGGGACGGAAGTAAGCTTTGGCGACAAGACGTTGAAATGCAAAGACCTTGATACGTTTGATTTCACGGGATGGGACATGGCCTTGTTCGCTGTGGGCTCTGAAGCGACCCAGAAATACGCCCCCGGTGCCGCCAAGGCAGGCTGTGTGGTGATCGATAACTCGTCGCTGTATCGCTATGATTCCGACGTGCCGCTGATCGTACCCGAAGTGAACCCGCAAGCGGTGCATGATTACGCCAAGAAAAACATCATCGCGAATCCCAACTGTTCGACCGCGCAGATGGTTGTCGCGCTCAAGCCGCTGCATGATCGCGCGACGATCAAACGCGTCGTTGTCAGCACCTATCAATCCGTGTCCGGTTCCGGCAAGGAAGGTGCAGACGAGCTTTGGGATCAGACGAAGTCGATCTATAATCCCACGTCCGATGTGCCCCCGAACAAGTTCACCAAGCAGATCGCGTTTAACGTGATCCCGCATATTGATGTGTTCATGGAAGATGGGTCGACCAAAGAAGAATGGAAAATGGTCGCCGAGACGAAAAAGATCGTCGACAAAAACATCAAGGTTACTGCGACCTGTGTGCGCGTGCCCGTGTTCGTTGGTCACTCCGAAGCGATCAACATCGAATTCGAGGACCATCTGGACGAAGACGAAGCCCGCGATATTCTGCGCGAAGCGCCCGGCATCATGGTGATCGACAAGCGTGAAGACGGCGGATACGTCACACCGGTGGAATGCGTCGGTGACTTCGCCACCTTCATCAGCCGCATCCGGCAGGACAGCACGATTGATAACGGGCTGAACCTGTGGTGCGTATCGGACAACCTGCGCAAAGGTGCGGCATTGAACGCGGTTCAGATTGCCGAACTACTGGGTCGTGAAGTACTTAAGAAAGGGTAACACCCTTTCACCCGCCTGAATTTCAAATCGCCCCTGCCCAACGCGGGGGCGTTTTACGTTTCAGTGGGCAAGGGCCGCCATTCGGTATCAATCACCTCGAACTCCGGCGCATCGTCATTCTGGACGACCGGATTCTCCTTTATCCATTGCTGGCCATGCGGATGTCCGGGCATCGGTGCCCCGAACCGTTTCACCAGCTTGCGGTACCGGAACCCGACCGCGGCCGTATTGCACAGATGCCGCCCGTCTTTTTCGCCGTATATCGCCAGCCCCGTTCCCTGCGCGCGCAGATAATATCCCTGTTTTCGCAAACCCTCCGTCAGGGCAGCCCAATCAGGTGCCGTTTCAAATAGGGGGGCCAAGTGGTGTTTCGGTGGCGCAGTTCCGCAAGGTTCCGGTGCTGGTTTGCCCAAAGGGCCGGTATCAAAACACTGACCCAAGGTGCCGTGCGGATGGCCGGGCATCGCCGCGCGAAAGCGGCGCACCAAAATCCCATAGCCAAACCCGAGTTCGGAGCCTTTGCAAACGCGGGTGCCACAGGACCGCTTGTACAGCGCGATGCCGCCCCCTGCCGGTCGCAACTCGTATCCGTGGCGGGCCAACCGCGCGGCCAGATCACGCCACCCCGTCGCTTCGGCAAAATCACGGGCGAGGAGCGCTTGAAGAGCGGCGACAAGCGCGTCTTCCGCCCGATTGGACGGTTTTGGATGCAGGCGGCGCGCGACTTCTTTCGCAAGCAGGTGCCGCACCAGATGCCCGATTGTGACATCCTGACCCGACGCAACGACGCCTGCATCATCCAGCAACTTTGGCGGCAATTTCAAGGTTACGGTTTCCAGCTTCATACCGGAAGACTGAGACCGAATCAGTTAATGCCGCGTTAAAACCGTTCCGCCCGCAGCACATCACAATCACTGACCGACACGACGCCAATATGGCGCTCCACCACGGCAAAAGCACCGTCCAGCAGATCATCCAGCCGTTCCGGTTTGATAATGCACACCACCTGCACCATGCCCGATGCGCGACTGACCTGACCGGACCTGCTCCATGCACCTGATTTACCGGCCCCCCCCAGAACGGGCAGCACGGTATAGCCTGTCACACCTGCCTTGGTCAGCGCATCGGTCAGGCGCGATTGCATGACAGCTTCGATCGTAATTTCGACCCTTTTCGCGCGATGGGTTTGCATCGGTTAGCCTCCGGTCACGGCTTGGGACACTGCCACATAAAGCGGAATACCAAGCGTCAGGTTAAACGGGAATGTTACGCCCAGCGACAGTGTCAGATACAGCGATGGGTTCGCTTCCGGCAATGCCACACGCATGGCGGCAGGCACGGCAATGTAAGACGCCGAGGCCGAGAGCACCATCATCAACGCAATTCCCCCGCTCGACAGGCCCAGCGCCATTGCAAAGCCAAGCCCGATGGCCGACCCGATCAGCGGCATCAGCACACCAAAGGCCAGCACCGCCGGGCGCAAGATCTTGCTGCCCTCGCGCAGCCCGCGCCCCGCGACCAGCCCCATATCCAACAGGAACAGGCACAAGACCCCCTTGAACGGTGACACGATGAAACTGGATATTTCTGCAAGCCCGTCTTCGCCCGTGGCCCAGCCGATAACAAACGACCCCACCAACAACACAATCGACCCGTTCAACATGATTTCCCGCAGCAAGGCGCTGTCCATGCCCTTGTTGCCGTCCGCACTGCCGCCTTTGGCCACCAGCCAGAGGGCGGACAGAATTGCGGGGGCTTCCATCGCGGCTGCGACCGCGACCATAAAGCCCTCATATCCTACGCCGCTGCTCTCCAGAACCGATGTGGCCGCCACAAAAGTCACGATTGAAATGGACCCGTAATGTGCCGCGACCGCTGCCGCATCCAGCCGGTTCATCTGTGTCATCAACCGCAGCAGGGCAAAGGCGATGAGCGGCAGCACAGCAGACAGAACCACCCCCGCCAACAGCGCCAGCCCGAGGGTGGCGTCAATCCCATGCGCCGCGACGCTGACGCCGCCCTTGAACCCGATAGCAAACAGCAGATAGATCGACAGCCCTTTGGCCACGGCTTCGGGAATGCTAAGATCCGAGCGCGCCAGCGCCGCGGCAACACCCAGCACAAAACACAGGATAATCGGCGAGATCAGGTTCTCCGCCGCCAGAGACAGCAATTGCTCCATGGAAACTTCCCCTTAAACGGTGTGGAATTTTCCGGTTTCGGGGTTGTAATGTTCCAGCCCGCCTTCACCGATATCCGTCCACAACCCATGCAATGTCAGCTTGCCCTCGTTCACCAATGACTCCACCCACGGGAAGGTCATCAGGTTTTCCAACGACGTCACAACCGCATCTTTTTCAAGCGCGCGCATCTGTTCTTCGGGGTCCTGAACATCTGCAACCGCCTCATAACGCGGGCGCAGGATATCCATCCAGCGGCCGACAAAACTGTCCTTTGCTTCCAGTTCCGGCGCATGGCCTTTGCACATGTCGATACAGCCCTTGATGCCACCGCAATTGGAATGGCCCAGCACCATCAGGTTACTGACCTTAAGCACCCGCACCGCGTATTCCACAGCCGCTGACGTCCCGTGATGGTCACCATCGGGTTCATAGGGCGGCACCAGATTGGCAATATTGCGGTGAATGAAAAATTCGCCCTGATCTGCGCCGAAAATCGACGTCACATGCACACGGCTGTCACAGCAGGAAATCACCATCGCGCGGGGGTGCTGCCCGTCACTGGCCAACCGTCGATACCACGCTTTATTGTCGGCATAGCCGGTCGCTTTCCAGCCGTGATAGCGTTGCACCAGGTAGCTTGGCAGCGGTTTCACTCGATCCAGCATTGGGAGTCATCCTTGTTTAAGTTCAGACGGGGGTATCCTAATTTTTCGACAGTTTCGAGAGAAAATGCATCCCGCCCTCAACCATTTCATCATCACTTGGGTGCAGAACACCAACAGCCGTGGGGGCTGATGTAAGGGTGAATAAACATGCAGGTTCTGCAAATTAAACCGATGGAAAGCGTAAGCGTCGATCAGGATCGACTTGGTGCGCTTTATTCTCAACTAGGTGCGGCCAGTGCCGAGGATGTGGTCTGCCGCGCTCTCGAAGAACTGGCGCTGCGCATGTCTCATTGCGAAAGCCTGTTTCGCGAGGCGCATTGGGAGGAATTGCGTAAAAACACACGGTCGCTGATTGCCATTGCGGACCAGATCGGCATGCGCGCCCTCAGCAATGTGGCCTGCGACGTCACCACCTGTATTGATCAAGGCAACGGTGTAGCCATCGCCGCCACCCTGTCACGCCTGATGCGGGTCGGGGACAGATCGCTTACGGCTGTTTGGGACATTCAGGATATCACAATCTAGAACAAGGCCCCATTGCGGGGGCGCGCAAAAAGCGTAGGTTGACCGAACCCGATGTTACAAACAGGTCCACCATGCCCCTTTCCTTTGCCCCCTACAGCGACACCACCATCCCCTTGCATGTCTTATCAGAAGAGCAGCTTGATGCCTGGCTGGGAACACAACCCGAAGCCACGCAAAACGCGCTGGCTTCACAAGGGTTTACCGGTGCACTGGGTCAAACCGCCAGCATCGCCGGGCAGGATGGCCTCCCGCTTATGGCCGTGGCCGGATATGGCACCGCTGCGGCGCGCCGACGCGGCCGGTTTCACCTCGCGGGGGCGGCGGCGAAATTGCCCAAAGGCGACTACCGCATCACCAGCGATCTGGATCCGGGCACGCTGGCGGTCGAAGCACTCGGCTGGCTCCTCGCCAGCTACCGGTTTGATCGCTACCGCAAGCAACCACCGCTGCTGGCACGGCTGGTGGCCCCCGAAGGGATCAATGCCCCCCGCATCGAAGCGCAGGCCAATGGCGAGGCGCTGACCCGCGATCTTATCAACACCCCCGCCAACGATATGGGGCCACCCGATTTGGAACAGGCTGCGCGGGATCTGGCCGACCGGCAGGGCGCAGTCATCACCGTCATCACGGGCGATGATTTGCTCGCACAGAATTTCCCGCTGATCCACACGGTCGGGCGCGCTGCGGATCGTGCCCCGCGCCTGATCGACATGCGCTGGGGCGATACCGGCCCCAAACTCACGCTTGTCGGCAAAGGCGTATGTTTTGATACCGGCGGGCTGAACCTGAAACCCGGGGCCTCCATGGGGCTGATGAAAAAGGACATGGGCGGTGCTGCCGCCGTTCTGGGACTTGCCCAGATGATCATGACGATGGGCGTACCCGTGCAACTGCGTGTGCTCATCCCTGCGGTGGAAAACGCGGTCGCAGGCAATGCCTTCCGCCCCGGCGACATCCTGACCTCGCGCAAGGGTCTTACCGTTGAAATCAACAATACCGACGCCGAGGGGCGTCTGGTGCTGGCCGACGCCCTTGCCCTCGCGGATGAGGAACAGCCCGATCAAATCATCTCAATGGCAACCCTTACCGGCGCGGCCCGTGTCGCCGTTGGCCCCGACCTCGCCCCCTATTTCAGCGATGATTCCGCATTTGCCAGCGCCCTCGAAACGGCCGCCCTCAAAGAATGCGATCCCGTCTGGCGCATGCCCTTTCATACTCCTTACGAGGCGATGATCGAACCGGGCATCGCCGATCTGGACAATGCGCCAAAAGGCGGCTTTGCCGGTTGTATCACCGCCGCCCTGTTCCTGCGCCGCTTTGTCAGCGACAGCCCTTATGCGCATTTTGACATCTACGGCTGGCAACCCGCCGACGCGCCCGCGCGGCCCAAGGGCGGCACCGGCCAAGCCACTCGCGCGCTTTTTGATGCCCTTCCCGCGCTGTTGAAACTGTGAGCGATCCGCGCCTGACACCGGACCCCGCGACTGTCACGCAGGACACACCGGCGCAAATCGCCCGTCCCGTCGTGGACCTGTGCCGCGCCCCTTCCGGCCCGCGCGACCGCCAATTGCTGTTCGGCGATGTCCTGCGCCTGCTCGATACAGCTGCCGGATGGTCCTATATTCAGGCGGAAAAAGACGGCTACTGCGGCTATATCTCCTCTGACAGTCACGGCACCCTTACCACGCCGACGCATTATGTCAGCGCGCCCGCGACCCATCTTTACAGCGACGCCGATTTCAAATCACCCGACCGGATGCGCCTTAACCACACCAGCCGTGTCACCGTCACCGCGCAATCCGGCAGGTTCGCAAAAACCAGTGCAGGGTTCATTCCTGCCGCGCACCTCACCCCAATGGACCAGCACCAAACAGACCCCGCTCAGGTGGCGGCGCTTTACCTCGGCACACCGTATCTTTGGGGGGGCAACAGCCGCGATGGCATCGACTGCTCCGGCCTAGTCCAAGCCGCACTATTATCCTGCGCCATCCCCTGCCCCGGCGACAGCGACATGCAGATGACACTCGGCAAAAGCGCCGACGGCTCCTATCGGCGCAATGATCTGCTGTTCTGGAAAGGCCACGTGGCGCTGGTTACCGACGGTGACACCCTGATCCACGCCAACGCCAGCGCAATGGCCTGCGTCTACGAACCCATCGCAACCGCCATTGCCCGCATCGCAACCCAAGGCGACGGGCCGGTTAAAGCACACCGTCGGCTATAACCGCCTCTTCCCCCTCTTTTTGGCCTTATATACTGTCCGCACCTTCAGCCGGACACCGTCTGTGGCGTTTACGCGCCGCTGCGCTAATCCACGGCACGGATCAGTTTACGCTCCAACACCCGCAACACAGCCCGCAAATCCCCGCCGCGCTTCAACACCTGACCGCCGGCCCCGATCACCGCATACTCCCCTTGCTTGTTGCGCAGTTTGGGGCGCTTTTCGATCCGGTACAACGGCACTTCCGCTGTACGGCGAAAAACCGAAAACACCGCGACCTCGCGTTGGTGGGAAATACCGTAATCGCGCCACTCCCCCGCGGCGACCATCCGACCATAAAGTGACAGGATCACCGACAGTTCGGTGCGGTGAAACGCCACCTGTTCGGGCGGGCGTTCGAACGGCGTGGCATTCGGGGGAAGGTGCATTGTCATGTCTTCACAGTTGCGCTGTTTCGTAATCAGATCAAGAGGAGGGACAATCAAATTTGTTGAAAGCGTTACAGAAAAGTGCAAATGTCCGAAATTATGAAACATGAAAGCAGCCGCAGATGACACCGCAAGACCGTGCACGCAAATCCGCCGACCTGATGTTTGCATCTGACTCTGCCTCGCGCGGGCTTGGAATAGCGATCACAGATATTGGCCCCGGTCACGCTGTTTTGCAGATGAAAGTGCGCGCCGACATGCTGAACGGACATGGCATTTGTCACGGCGGTTTCATCTTTACACTGGCCGACAGCGCCTTCGCTTTTGCCTGCAACAGCTACAACCAGCTTGTCGTCGCCCAGCAGAACCAGATCACCTATGTCGCCCCCGGTCAGGAGGGCGAAATGCTGACCGCAACCGCCACCGAAACCTCCCGCACCGGGCGTTCCGGTGTGTATGACGTGACAGTGACGGGCGAAGACGGCCGCACCGTCGCCTTGTTTCGCGGCCTGTCCCGCACGATCAAAGGCCAACATTTCGACGAAGAAGGAACCCCCGCATGAAAGACCTGACCCCCGCCCGCGACACGCTGGATGCCATCGAAATCGCCAGCCGTGACGAGATTGCAGCCCTGCAATTAAAGCGGATGAAATGGTCCCTGCGCCACGCCTACGACAACGTGCCGTTCTACAAGAAAAGCTTTGATGACGCGGGCGTGCATCCTGATGATCTGCACGATCTGTCCGATCTTGCGAAATTCCCCTTCACCGTCAAAACCGATCTGCGCGACAATTACCCGTTCAAAATGTTCGCCGTTCCGCGCGAACAGGTCGCTCGCATCCATGCCTCTTCAGGCACCACCGGCCAGCCCACCGTTGTCGGTTATACCCAAACAGATCTTGATAACTGGGGGTCGGTCGTGGCGCGCTCGCTGCGGGCCGCTGGCCTGCAACGCGGCGACATGCTGCACAACGCTTATGGCTATGGGTTGTTCACAGGCGGTCTGGGCATTCATCTGGGGGCGGATGCGCTTGGCCTGTCGACCTATCCCATCTCCGGCGGCATGACCCCCCGTCAGGTGCGCCTGATCGACGACTTCAAACCCAAGGGCATCACCGTCACCCCGTCCTATTCCCTGTCGATCCTTGATGAATTCGCCGCCCAAGGGCTGGACCCGCGCGACAGCTCGCTTGAAGTCGGGATTTTCGGCGCTGAGCCTTGGACCAACGCCATGCGCCACGAAATCGAACAGGCCTTTGATATGCATGCCGTTGATATCTATGGCCTGTCCGAGGTCATGGGACCGGGCGTGTCGATGGAATGTGTCGAAACCAAAGACGGGCTGCACATCTGGGAAGACCACTTTTACCCCGAAATCATCAACCCGGAAACCGGTGAACCCGTGGCCGAAGGCGAACAAGGCGAACTGGTCTTTACCTCACTGACCAAAGAGGCGTTTCCGATCATCCGGTATCGCACCCGCGACCTGACGCGGCTATTGCCCGGCACGGCGCGTTCCATGCGGCGGATGGAAAAGGTGACGGGGCGCAGCGACGACATGATTATCCTGCGCGGCGTGAATGTCTTTCCGACCCAGATCGAAGAGGCGCTGATGGCGACCAAAGGCCTTGCGCCGCATTTCCAGATCGAGCTGTCACGCCCTGACCGGATGGACCAGATGCGTGTGCTTTGCGAATGCGCCGACGCCAGCGTGAGCGCAGAGATGCGCGAAACCGCAGCCAAGGCTATGTCCGCCCATATCAAACAAACCGTCGGCATCAGCGTCAAAATCGAAGTGGCCGATGTGGGCGGCGTGGCCCGCTCCGAGGGCAAGGCCGTGCGGATCGTGGACAACCGCCCGAAAGGGTAACGGTTAGCCGCAATCAATCGCGATGATCGTATCCGTGTCATCCAGTTTGATGTTCAACCGCGCCGGATTGAAATCAGTCGTCACCGGATCGCCTAAGCGGTAGGTGCGTTTCGGATCGGGCAAGGACAGGTCAACCACCGCGTCCTGCCCAATCAGGTTCTGATAGGCGGCCGCGTTACACGTATCCGGCCCGCTGGCTGGCTGCGCAGTGCCCGCCGGTTTGGACATCGGCGCGGCCGTACATCCCGCCACCACGACCAGCGCCATCACCGGACCTGCATAAAATACATTTTTCATCTGCTTTCTCCTTCTAATTCCGTGCCGTAACGGGCCATGAACATATCGACCGCGCCCTCGACGACGCGGGTAATCTCTGCTTCCGTCACCGATTTGCTGACCCCGAAAATCAGGCGCGGCCAGATGTCTGCTTTGCAAAGCTCGCCGAACTGGTCCGCCGCAAGCATGTAATCGTCAACCTTCAACACGCCGCGGGCTTCGGCGGCTTCAAAATACTCTGCCATTTCGCTTTGCATCATGACAGGACCCGAATTGTAGAAACTTTGCCCGATCGCTGGAAACCGGTCGGATTCCGCGACGCACATGCGAAACACCTGCAACCCGAATGTCGAGGTGATGAACCGCAGAAAATGATACGCCGTTTCGTACAGAACTTTGCGCGGGGCCGCGTCCATATCAATATGATCCAACGCCTCCTTGGCCTGACGGGCACATTCGGCCGTAGCAACCTCCATGAACAACACACGTTTGTCGGGAAAATAACTGTAAAGCGTGGCCTTGGATACCGCTGCGACCCGCGCGATTTCATCCACGCTCGCCCCTTCAAAGCCGTCCGCCAGGAAGACGGCCCGCGCCCCTTCCAGAACCTGATCATACTTGCGGCCCTTGCGGACCTGAGGAGTGGAAAGGGACATGAATGCTCCGCGGTGGGTAAAAAATAGAATATAAACCGTTTCGTTTAGTTCCAAGCCTTAATCCTACGTAACCCCCTTGCAGCAGGCGAACTTTGAATTTAGAATTATTCTAAATAGCAGGGGTATGCCGATGCGTTTTTCGTTCAACAGGAAGCGGTTCAAGGATCTGAGCGAGCAGGAAGTGCTGGCGCTTGCCATTTCATCCGAAGAAGACGACGCGCGGATCTATCGCGGATATGCTGAAACGCTGCGAGCTGAATACCCCGACTCTGCGGCAGTATTCGATGGCATGGCCGCCGAAGAGGACATCCACCGCCAGCGCCTGATTGATCTGCACCTGCAACGTTTTGGTTCCGTGATCCCGCTGATCCGGCGCGAACATGTGTCGGGCTATTACGCACGCCGCCCTGTCTGGTTGATCGAAAACCTCGGGCTTGAACGGATCAGAACCGAAGCCGCCGCAATGGAACGCGATGCGGAACGTTTCTATCTGGCCGCTGCCGCGCGCACCAAAGACGCGGCAACCCGCAAATTGCTCGGCGATCTGGCCGCTGCCGAAGCCGGTCACCAGAACACCGCCACCGACCTGTCTGCACAGCATCTGGACCCCGATAGCGCTGCCGCCGAGGATGATCAGGAACGCCGCCAGTTCCTGTTAACCTGGGTACAGCCGGGGTTGGCGGGATTGATGGACGGCTCTGTTTCGACCCTTGCGCCGATCTTTGCCACCGCTTTCGCGACGCAGGACACGTGGACGACCTTCCTTGTCGGTCTGGCCGCTTCTGTCGGCGCGGGCATCTCGATGGGCTTTACCGAAGCGGCCTCTGACGATGGCTCCCTTTCTGGGCGCGGCTCGCCTTGGAAGCGCGGATTTGCCTCCGGCATCATGACCACATTGGGCGGGTTGGGCCACGCGCTGCCCTATCTGATCCCCGATTTCTGGACGGCCACCACCGTGGCTTTTGTCGTGGTGTTTGTCGAACTCTGGGCAATCGCGTGGATCCAGAACAAATACATGGACACCCCGTTTTTCCGCGCCGCCTTACAGGTTGTTCTGGGCGGTGCCCTTGTCTTTGCCACGGGTGTGCTGATCGGGTCGGGATAGGCTTGCACGTGCTTGGTTTGCTGGATACTCCTGAACCATGCTCGCGATCTTTCTGAAAACATTGCCGTTCTTCGCCCTGATCGGGTTGGGTTTCTGGGCAGGCCGCACCCGCTTTTTCACCGCAGAGGCGACGGCATACCTTACGAAATTCGTGTTCTACTTTGCCCTGTCGGCCATGCTTTTCCGGTTTTCGGCCAATCTGTCGATGGCCGAGCTTTGGGATACGCGCCTTTTCGCGGCCTATCTATGGGGCACCGCATTCGTCTATGGCATCGCCACCATCGTCGGGTTCCTGCGCGGGCTCGACATTCCCACCACCGCCATCGAAGCCCAGTGTGCGGTCATCGGCAACGCCGGTTTTCTGGGCGTGCCAATGCTGACCCTGCTGCTGGGACCAGAAGCGATCGGCCCCGTCCTGTTGGCCTTGGCCATTGATCTGATTGTATTTTCCAGCCTCATCGTCATTCTCATCACCGGTTCACGGGATGGACAGGTCAGCCTGCGCATGCTGCGCAACATCGGCGTTGGTCTGCTGAAGAATCCGATGATCGTGGCGATCTCGGCCGGGTTTCTGTGGTCCGGCCTGCAGATCCCGATCCCCGATCCGATGAACGATTTCCTTGCCATCCTTGGCGGTGCCGCGACCCCCGGTGCGTTGTTTGCCATCGGCGCTTCGCTGGCCTTTACCGCCCCTGACAACATGCCCGTCGCCGGTTGGCTGACCTTTTGCAAACTCGTTCTGCATCCGCTGTTCGTCGGGTTTGCCGCCCTGTTCCTGTTCGGCGTTGATCCGTTCAAGGCCGGCGTCATCATTGCCGTTGCGGCCCTTCCTGTTGCGGGCAATGTCTATATGCTGGCGCAGCATTATGGTGTCGCACCGGTGCGGGTTTCGACCGCCATCCTTGTGTCGACCGCCATCAGCATTCTTACCGTCAGCCTTGTTATCGGCTGGATCACCACCGCCTGAACCGCTTTTCGCAAAGGACAACCCGATGAAAACCATATCCGAGAATGCCAGTTTTGGCGGCACACAAGGGGTCTATTCCCATGCCTCCACCGCCTGTAACTGCGAGATGACTTTCGGCCTGTTCCTGCCCGCCGAAGCGCGCGATGGCCCCGTGCCGGTGCTGTGGTATCTGTCGGGTCTGACCTGCACCCACGAAAACGCCATGAACAAAGCCGGTGCGCAAGCATGGGCGGCAGAGCATGGCATCGCGGTGGTCTTCCCCGACACCTCGCCGCGCGGCGATGATGTGGCCGATGACGAGGCCTATGATCTGGGCAAAGGTGCCGGTTTCTATGTGAACGCCACCCAAGACCCTTGGAAGCCGCATTTCCAGATGTGGGACTATATCGCCGAAGAACTGCCCGCCTTTCTGGGCGCGCATTTTGCGCTGGATATGGATCGCCAAGGCATCACCGGCCACTCGATGGGCGGCCATGGCGCTCTGACGCTGGCGATGAACCTGCCCGGACGGTTCCTGTCGGTTTCCGCCTTTGCGCCCATCGCCAACCCCACGGGCAGCGATTGGGGCCGCAAACAACTGACCGCATATCTGGGCGAGGATGACGCCAAATGGGCCAAACACGACGCCAGCCTGCTGATGGCCGATGTGGGTTTTGACGGCCCTGTCCTGATCGACCAAGGGACCGCTGACCAGTTCCTTGACCTCTTGAAACCCGAAGCCTTGGCCGCCGCCCTCGCAACCAAACGCCAGCAAGGCAGTTTCCGCATGCAACCGGCGTATGATCACAGCTATTTCTTCGTCTCTACCTTCATGGAAGACCACGTCGCCTTTCACGCCGAAGCGCTGTACGGGGGCTGATCAATGACCGCCCTTTACATCGACGCCGACGCTTGTCCGGTCAAAGCCGAAGCCGAACGCGTGGCGACCCGCCACAAGATCCGCATGTACGTGGTGTCCAACGGCGGGCTGCGCCCGTCACAGAACCCGCTGGTGGAAACGGTGATCGTGCCGGATGGACCCGATGTGGCGGACATGTGGATCGCAGAGCGTTGCGGCACAGGCGATGTGGTGGTCACCGGTGACATTCCGCTGGCCGCAAAATGCGTCGAAGCCGGCGCAAAAGTCCTGAAACATAACGGCGAGGCCTTGACCGCAGCCAACATCGGCAACGTACTGGCGACCCGCGATCTGATGACTGATCTGCGTGCCGCTGACCCGTTTCGCCAGGGCGGCGGCAAAAGCTTTACCAAAGCGGACCGGTCGCGGTTTCTGGATGCGCTGGAGCGCGAGCTGCGCGCAGCGGCACGGTTGTGATCGTTTTCTTCAAAAGAAACCGGCCGGAAACTTCAAAAGTTTCCGCACCCGAACGGAGATGACAGAATGACACCTCAAGCCGTGGTTTTCGACATCGGAAACGTGCTGATCGAATGGCAACCGGAACGCTTTTTCGACAGCGTTATCGGCGCGGACCGCCGCCGTGCGATGTTCGCCACCGTCGATCTGCATGCCATGAACGATCGCGTCGACAGTGGTGAAACCTTCCGCGATGTCATTATCGAAACCGCGCGCGCCACGCCGGAATGGCACAATGAAATCATGCTCTGGCATGACCGCTGGCTGGATATGGCATCCCCCGCGATTGACCATTCCGTCCGGTTGATGGCCGCCCTGCAATCACGCAATATACCGGTCTTTTCCCTGACGAATTTTGGCATCCAGACCTATGAACTTGCCGCCACGCGTTACCCGTTTTTACGCCAGTTCGACCGCGATTTCATCTCGGGGCACCTTGGCGTCATCAAACCCGATGCCGCCATCTATGCCGCTCTTGAAGAAACCAGCGGCCTTCCCCCGCGGGCCCTGCTGTTTACCGACGACCGCATTGATAACATCAATGCCGCCGCGCAACGGGGCTGGCAAACCCATCACTTCACAGGCCCGCAAGGTTGGGCCGACCGGCTTGTCTCGGCAGGCCTGTTAACCAAGGACGACGCAACATGAGCATTCCCATAATCCCGTTCACCGAAGGCGAAGCTGTGCTGGACTGGATCGGCCTGACCGATGCGCTGGCGTCTGGTCACACCCGACCAAAGGCAGAAATTGGCGATACGTTTCTCTATCGCGGCAAGGACACATTGCTCAGCCGCGCAGCATGGATTGACGGTCTGGGCATTGCGGTGAAAACCGCCACCATCTTTCCCGACAATCCGGCCAAGGACATGCCGATGGTGAACGGGGGCCTGAACCTTTATGCGGACGGCGACGGCACGCTTGAGGCGATCGTCGACTTCCACCTTGTCACCAAATGGAAAACCGCCGGCGACAGCCTGCTTGCCGCCCGCCGCCTTGCCCGCCCGGACAGCCGCAACATTCTGATCGTGGGCGCTGGCAATCAGGGCCGCGCCTTGCATGCCGCCTATTCTGCGGCCTTTCCCGATGCGACCTTCACCCTGTGGAACCGCAGCCCGGCCAATGCGGAAAAGATGGCGGGTGAATTGCCCAACATCACCGTCGTGCAGGATCTGCAAACCGCTGTGACAGAGGCCGACATCATCACCAGCGCCACCATGTCCACCGATCCGCTGATTAAGGGCGCGTGGTTGCGCCCCGGTCAGCATCTGGATCTGATCGGTGCCTACCGCCCGGACATGCGCGAAGTCGATGACGAAGCGATCCAGTGCGCGCGCGTGTTTGTGGACAGTTTCGACACCACAATCGGCCACATCGGGGAAATCAACATACCACTGGAGGCCGGCACAATTTCGCGGGACCACCTGATCGCAGACTATTACGAACTGGACGCGTTCAAACGGCAAAGCGCGGATGACATCACCCTGTTCAAAAACGGCGGCGGTGCGCATCTGGATCTAATGACCTCGCGCTACATCCTTGACCGGTGGACCGCCCAAGCATGATCTGGCTGCTGCTGGTCCTTGCCCTGATCATCGCAACGCCACTGGTCATCGAACAGCGGCGCCGCGTGATGAATGACACAGCGCGCGGATCAGCCACCGGCAGCTTTGTCGAACTGTCCCAAGGGGTGACCCATTTCGAATGGCACGGGCCTGCGCGCGGGCCGGTGTTGGTCTGTGTGCACGGGCTGACCACCCCGAGTTTCGTCTGGCGCGGCATGACGCGGGCGCTTGTGCTGATGGGCTATCGCGTCTTGACCTATGATCTTTACGGGCGCGGCTTTTCCAGCAAACCCAAAGGTCCGCAGGACCGCGCCTTCTTTGTCAATCAACTGGCCGAACTTCTGGCGCATGAAGGGGTCGGCGATGATCTCACGCTGGTGGGCTATTCCATGGGCGGGGCGATCAGCACCTGTTTCACGCAGGCCTATCCCGACCGCGTGCACCAACTGGTCCTGTTGGCCCCCGCAGGCATGCGCATTCCAGACGGCGGCATCATTGGTTTCATCAGGGATACACCGCTGATTGGCGATTGGCTGGCCCTCGCCCTGTATCCGCGCCAGTTAAAGCGCGGGATTTTGGCCGAACAAAACCTGCCTACATCCGTGCCCCGCATCACCGATTTGCAACTGCGCGAGCTTGAGGTTAAAGGCTTTGTTCCGGCCGTTCTGGCCAGCCTGCGGGGCATCCTGAACGAAAACCTTGCCCCCGATCACAAGGCGATTGCAGCGCGTGGCACACCTGTTCTGGCAATCTGGGGCGGCACGGACGCGGTGATCCACCCCTCCTCTATCGGCACCTTGGCCGAATGGAACCGCGATGCCCGCCACGAACTCATCGACGGTGCCGGCCACGGGCTGACCTATACCCATACCAACGACGTTTTGCGCCTGATGCGCAGCTGGCTCAAACCCCCGACGGTTTAGGCCGTCACCAGCCCTTCAAGCCGGCGTTCGCGCACCGGCAAATGCACCACCGCGCTGAACGCCCCGATGGCCACACCAATCCACCACACGCCCGTATAACTGCCAAAGGCGTCATACATCCGCCCGCCCAACCAGACGCCCAGAAAACTGCCCATCTGGTGGCTGAAAAAGATGATTCCATACAAGGTGCCCATATAGCGCAGCCCGTAAATATGCGCGACCAAACCGGAGGTCAGCGGCACCGTTGCCAACCACAGCGACCCCATCGCGACCGAAAACAGGATCACCGTCACTGGCGTGATCGGGAACATGATAAACAACGCCGCAACGATGGTGCGCCCCGTATAAATGCCCGCCAGCAGATATTTCTTGGAATATCGCTTACCGGCCCAGCCTGCCGCCAAGGTGCCTGCAATATTCGCCAACCCGATCAGTGAAATCGCCACCGCACCCAGCGCCGATGTCGTGGTGATCCCGATGTTATGCAACACCCCACCGGCAAGGATAGGGCCACACATCTCGGTCACAAAGGCCGGGAAATGCGCGGTGATAAAGGCCAGTTGATAGCCACAGGAAAAGAACCCCAGAAAGATCAGCGTATAGGACGGATCCTTGAACGCCTTTCGCAAAATCTGCCCCAGACTTTCCTCCAGCTCTGCCTTGCTGGCCATCGCAGGCGCGCGCATCAGGGGCAATGTCAGGATCAGCGACAAGACCACCGCAGCAAAGACCAAAAACGTGCTTTGCCACGTCAGGAACGTCAGTAGCCATTCCGCCACAGGCGCGCCGAACACCTGTCCTGCACTGCCCGCAGCGGTCACAATCGCCAAGGTCATCGACCGGTTCTCATCACTCGCCGCGCGCCCCACAACCGCAAGAATGACGCCAAAACCTGTACCCGCGATGCCGAACCCCACCAGCCACGCATAGGCCTGATGCTCGACCGGCGTGGTCGAATTGGCCGACAGAACCAGCCCGACAGCATAAACGATCGCGCCGATGATGATCGCCCGCTTGTCACCGATCTTTTCCGCCATGGCACCGAAAATCGGCTGGCCAATGCCCCATGCCAGGTTCTGGATCGCAATCGCCAGTGAAAATTCGGCCCTTAGCCAGTTGAACTCTTGCGCAATCGGAATCTGGAAAACGCCAAAGGACGCGCGCACCGCGAAACTGACCATGATGATCACGCAGCTGACTATCAAAACGGGGGTAAACATCGGGGTGCGTTGGGACATCGGGGCTTCCTTGGAATTGTCGCGCCACGTTAGTCAAAAGCCGCCTGCGGTCAAATCATCCCTTGTGATGCACCTCGCACATTTCGCGATGAGAACCGCTTTCCAAGCCATTCGGATTTACGCTATGGGAGGGCATGACCAGCTTGCGCGAAACCTATGACAGCCTGATTGCCGCCGGCACGCTTCACGCCGATCCGGCGCAAGAATCCGTGCTGCCCGAGTTTGATCGCATCCGCGCGGCCCTGCTGACGCCCGCGAAAAAGGGGCTGTTTCGCAAGGCCCCCGAACCGCCAAAGGGGTTGTACCTGTGGGGCGGCGTCGGACGGGGCAAGTCGATGTTGATGGACATGTTCGTCGAACATCTGGACGGCATTCCCGCGCGGCGGGTGCATTTTCACGCCTTCATGCAGGAAATTCACGCTGCGATGCACGAGGCACGCAAAACCGGCGTTGATGATGCAATTGCACCGGTTGCGGCGGATGTTGCCGCCTCTGTGCGCTTGCTGGCTTTTGACGAAATGCAGATTACCGACATCACCGATGCGATGATCGTGGGGCGCTTGTTTCAGGCGCTGTTTGCCGCGGGCGTTGTGGTTGTCACCACCTCAAACCGCCTGCCCGACGATCTTTATAAAAACGGCCTTAACCGCGATCTGTTTGTTCCATTTATCGAGCTGATCAAGGACAAGATGGTCGTACATGAACTGGCCAGCCCAAAGGATTACCGACAGGACCGACTTGCCGGTACGCAGGTCTATTTCACCCCTGTGAACGCCGATGCGCGCGCCGCGATGGACGCGGTCTGGAACGATCTTGCCGGCGATGCGGGCGCGCCGCTGATCCTGCGCGTCAAAGGCCGCGATGTGGAAATTCCGCAGTATCACAACGGCATGGGGCGTGCGCGGTTTCATGATCTGTGCGGGACGCCACTGGGCCCTGCCGATTATCTGGCGCTGGCCGATGCCGTGCGGGTTCTTTTGCTGGATGGCATTCCAAGCCTGGGGCGCAGCAATTTTAACGAAGCGAAACGCTTTGTGACCCTGATTGATGCGCTCTATGAGGCCCGCGTGCGGCTGATCTGCTCTGCCGCGGCACAGCCCGAGATGCTGTATCTTGAAGGCGAAGGCACGTTTGAATTCGAACGCACCGCCTCGCGTTTGCGCGAAATGCAGGCCGAAGGCTGGGGCGTCTAATTTCCGATCAGCGAAAAGCTGTCGCGCGTGACCTGATCCTGCGGATGGTAGGGCGCATCACCCATATACAACGTCCAGATCCCGCCAGCGATAATCGCCAGTCCGGTCAGTACAAAAACAACCTGCGACATGCCGCGCCTATCGGCCGTTTCAGACGGTTTTCTGGCAGGTTTTTCCTGTCGGTCCATCGCGCTCTTCCTCATGGCATATCAGCTGTCACACCGCAGCGGTGCGCCTGAATTTACAAGGATACTAAGCGCGTTCCGCGCCATCGCGCAAAGGAGCGGCTAAAAATTATCCGTTCTGACGCAAAACTGCACCAGCCAGATAAAGCGAGCCACAAATCAACACCCGCGCCTGTGGGTCCGACGCCACAATTTCCCGCAAGGCTGACGTCACATTCTCTGCTTCAATCGCCTCGATGCCCACTGCGCGCGCAGCGTTTGCGGTTTCTTCTGCCGACAAAGTTGCCGCCTCACCGGGGATCGACACCGCATGCAGGGTCTGCACATGTTGCGCAAGCGGGCGCATATAGCCGGTGACATCTTTCGTGTTCAGCATCCCGCAGATCAGATGCGTCGGGCGTGCACCGCCCTGCGCCAAGACCGCCGCCAAGGCATGCCCCGCCGCCGCGTTATGTCCACCGTCCAGCCACAGCTCTGCGTCCCCTGCAATTTCCACCAAAGGTCCGGTTTTCATGCGTTGCATGCGTGCGGGCCAATAGGCTTGGGTCACCGCCGCTTCGCACGCCGCCGCATCAATGCCAAAATGGCGCAAGGCCGCCAACGCCGCACCGGCGTTTTGCACCTGATGTGCGCCCAGCAGATTTGGCATCGGCAGATCCAGCAATCCGCGTTCGTCCTGATACACCATCCGCCCCGCTTCAACGCCCACATGCCAGTGCTGACCATAGGCCAGCAACGGTGCGCCCTTACGCGCCGCCACCGCTTCGATCACGTCCAGCCCCGCCTCGTCCTGCGGACCCACCACACAAGGCACGCCGCGTTTGATGATCCCCGCCTTTTCGCCCGCGATTTCCGCCAGTGTTTCGCCAAGGTATTGCTGGTGATCCAGCGACACAGGCGTGATCACACTTAGCGCGACCTTATCGGTCACATTGGTTGCATCCAACCTCCCGCCAAGCCCGACTTCCAGCAGTGTGAAATCGGCAGGTGTACGGGCAAACGCATGCAATGCAGCGGCGGTCGTGATCTCGAAATAGGTGATCATCTTGCCGTCATTCGCGGCGTAACATTCATCCAGAACCGCCGTCAGCGCGTCCTCGTCAATGATCTGCCCCGCCAGTCTGATCCGTTCGTGGAACCGTGCCAGATGCGGCGAGGTATAAGCGTGCACCGTCTTGCCCGCCGCCTCAAGTCCGGCGCGGATCATGGCTTGCGTCGACCCCTTGCCGTTGGTGCCCGCCAGATGGATCACCGGCGGCAGTTTTTCCTGCGGGTTGCCCAATGCCTCAAGCAAACGGAACATCCGGTCCAAGGTCAAATCCATGACCTTGGGGTGCAGGGCCATCATCCGTTCAAGGATGACATCCGAATTCTGCGCGGTCATTTTGCGTCTGGTTCCGCAGCCACATCGGCCTCACTCAGCGCATGATCCAACTCGCCCCCTTCCTGCGGGGGGGGCAAATCACCGCGCACGGCCGGGGGCAAACCCAGCAACATGCGGGTGATGTTGATCAATTCATCGCGCAACTGCGTGCGCGGGGTCACGCGGTCCAGCATCCCGTGATCCAGTAGATACTCAGCGCGCTGAAACCCGTCGGGCAGTTTTTCGCGAATGGTCTGTTCGATCACGCGCGGTCCGGCAAAACAGATCAGCGCATTGGGTTCCGCAATATGCACATCACCCAGCATTGCGTAACTGGCCGTTACACCGCCCGTCGTCGGATGGGTCAGCACAACGATATAGGGCAGGTTTGCTTCCTTCAGCATCTGCACCGCCACGGTGGTACGCGGCATCTGCATCAGTGACAGAATACCCTCTTGCATACGGGCACCGCCCGCGGCGGAAAACAGGATCAAGGGCCGCTTGAGCTTTACCGCTTCTTCAGCGGCGGCAATGATCGCATTGCCGACATACATCCCCATAGATCCCGCCATAAACGAGAAATCCTGACAGGCGGCGACAATCGGCGTGCGCCCCATTTCACCGGTGGCGACCAACATCGCCTCGGCTTCGCCGGTGGCTTTTTGCGCGGCTTTCAACCGGTCGGGGTATTTCTTTTGATCCCGGAAATGCAGTGGATCAGGCGTCGGGGCAGGCACGTCGACTTCGACGAAAATACCGCCGTCAAACAATGACGTGAACCGTTCACGCGCACCGATGGGCATGTGATGGCCGCAGTTGGTGCAGACATTCAGGTTGTCGGACACTTCACGGTGAAACAGCATCGTGCCGCAGTCATCGCATTTGGTCCACAGGTTGTCCGGCGTCTCGCGACGCGAAAAGATCGAGTTGATCCGCGGGCGGACATAGTTGTTGATCCAGTTCATACGACGGTCCCTGATACCTTGGTTTGCACTCAGATAAGCGTGCAGCGACGATATTGCAATCAGCGCCTGATGGCCAGCCGTGCCGCCAGCCAGAACACAAACATCATCGCGAAATCTACCGGCAACCATGCACGCAGGGCCGCCGTGTCTTCCATACCAAAGGGTGTAAGATAGAGCGCCAGACCGGACAGCTCGTCGGGCAGCGATACGAATACCATCGCCGAAACATTGTTCCACAGATGCACCGCAATCGCAGGCCCCAACGACCCAGACCGCGCGGTCAGGTCGGCCATCAACAGGCCGAAAACCCCCGCCCAGATCGCAATCATCACGGCATTATCGCCCGCTGTGTCCGGCAAATAATGCCCCAACGCGAACAAGACTGACGGCAGCACCATCCAGATCAGCGGCGAACGGAACCGCGCGGCCAGTTGCTGCTGCACATAACCTCGAAATACGATCTCTTCGGCGCTGACCTGTAACAGGACGAAAAACAGCGAGGGCAGCAACAAGACCAACCATGTGGCAAAGGGCAGGTTCGGCACGAAATCGCCCCCCATGTCCCATGGGGGCAGCAGGAAAACCAGCGCCATCACCGATAGAACCGCCAGCGACACCATCCTGAAATCACGCCTGAGCAGCGGCAGCGGGCCAAGCAGGGTCACAAACGCGCGGTCGTGCAACAGCCGTGCACTGATTCCCGCGCCAACGGCCATGAACATAAAACTGGACAGCAGGATATACATCGCAAGCGGCGAGGTACCCCCATTAAGGTCGCGCATTAATTGCGGACGAGCGGCGCACAGCCCCTGAATCGTCTGAAAGAATATCTGGCTCAGCGACACATAGACGAAAACCGCCAACACCATGCCGGCCGCAAACCGCCAAAACGCCGGATGCTTGCGCGCCGGTGCGACAAAAGCCTCATGCAAATGATACACAGACATCAAACCTCTTTCGGCGGGTCGCTGGGTGGAAGGGTTTCCATCTCCCGGGGGATCTCCACGCCCGACGCGATCAACACATCCGCAGCACCGGCCAGATGCCCTGCCACCGTGCGCAGCAGACTTAGCAAAACAACGCGGTCGCTTTCGATCACGGAACGGAACTGCTCCGCTCCGATCCGCAGAAACCGCACCTCTTCGGCTGCAACCAGATGAAGCTGGCGCGGCTCGTCCAGAATAACCGCCAGATCACCGATCAACCGCCCCGGTGCCACATCCGACACGTGATGCATGATGCCGTCTTCGTCCTCGTGGCCCAGTTCGGCCAGCCCCGACAGACACAGATAGGCCGCATCAGCCCTGTCGCCTGCTGAAAATATCCGCTGGCCGGCTTCGGCAGTGTACCATTGCGCGGCAAAAGCCAGCAAACGCTGGTGACGCCGGTCCAGCGAGGCAAACAGGTCATTGCGCGCGATAATCCGCAGCTTGCGGCGCAGATCATCCGAGGCAGAGTCCTGTTGATCCAGCTGCTCTGTGGTGTCGACACCGTCGATCTGCCCGTTATTGATTTCAACATGCATGTCAAAATCCTGTGGGGCCGCAAAGGTGTCATCGATGTAGATCTGTGTGGTCTGGGGCAACAGAATGCTTAACCGGTCGCGAATGCGGGCCTGTGCCTCGGCATCTTTGCCCACCAATAGCTGGTTCAACACCAAAACATCGGGGCGTTTGATCACAGCGCGGCCAAATGCGGCACGTTGCTGGAACGCCGCTGGCAAATTCGAACCACCTATCGTTGTGGGCACGTCGAACAGGTTCTGCGACACCAGCCGTTTCATATCATGTTTGGCCAGAATATCGGTCACAACATCGCGGGCAAGATCCGCTTGCAACCCTGCAACAGCGGAAAAACGGCCGTATAAAAGGTTTTCCAGAATTGTCAGCCGTGGCAGATAGTTATCAGGCTCTATCGGGACAAACATCTCATTTGCCTGCTCACGCAACTGCGGCCCCTTGGCTTTGCGAATGCGCAAAATCTCTTTCTTAAAGCTTTCAGGAAAGGCCGGCCCGATCTGTTCGGCGGTAAAGGCAAAAGGCACCGTTAACAGCAGTGCAAACTCGTCGGTAGAAAGCGCCTGATCGCCCTTGTCACGGCGTCGCTGTGCGATATCGACAAGCTGCTCGTAAAGCGGTTCTTCGATGCCCAGCGCGATAAACAACGGATGATCCGTGCCGTCGCGCCCGAAGGTACGGTGCAACATTTCAACCAGCGTTTGTGAAATCGCGATGCCCTGTTCGGCCAACCCCTGATCAATCACCATGGCCAGAAAGCTGTGTTCGGCGGCCAGACCGACCTGACTGATATCACGGCGCGGGGCGGCAAACATCAGGTTCCCGCCCAAAGGCACCGCCGGATTGAACTTATCAGGATCGAACCGGTATATCGCCTTGTCCAGTCCTTGCGCGACCAGCTTGCGGTGCACTTCGCCGCGCAGGGCGACGATCCGGCGGGCCAGTTCCGGGTGTTTTTCCGGGTCCATTTGCGCGTCCAGCATCCGGTCGAAAATCTCATCCGCCGTGCCTAACGCTTCGGTGATGTCGTACCAGAAATCATGGACGTCCTTCACGCTGTTCAGATCGGCGATTTCGGGATCAAGCCAATCCGCGCGGGTGCTATCGGGGCTGTTGCCTGACCGGCGCGCCTCGATGGTGGCGCGGTCGATGTGTTTGGGGTCCCAAAGTACAGTCTTGGGGCTGGTGCGCAGCGGCATCAACAGGTTGCTCCCCACGTTCCCCTGAAACAGATAGGGCTGCGCCTGCGCATATCCGATGCGGGCGGCAACCACCGCTTGATGCAAACCCGCCAGATCTTGACCCGCGATCGTGATCTGTCCGCGTGTCGGGTTGATCTCGCGGGTCAGCACCTCGGACAACAGGGTGCGTTCGGTCTGGTTGCCAACTTGCAAAGCCACTTTGCTGCCCGCTGGAATGTTCAGGGTGATATTACGCAACACCATATCGCCGCTGGCATTACGCACCGACACATTGGCCAGCTCGATGTCCCCGTGCAGATGCGGAATCTCGTCCGCCTCCCCCTCGAACAGGTCCTTGTCAATCATATGCGACGGCGCGAAACGTTCGTTTACCACCTCCCAGCGCAGCGCCATGTCCTGCGTCTGGTTATAATACAGCAACAATTCCTTCCACGGGTTGCTCAGATCCTTATAGGCGGCAAGGGCCGCGACCAGCGCCCCCACGGTAATCTCGCCCTTGATCGCCAGATACCCGCCCACGGCATAAAAGAAAAACGGCGTCAGTTGTGTGATGAAGTTGTTCAGGAACTTCATAAAGAACTTCTTTTGATAGATCCTGAACCGCACATCAAACAGACGTCCCAACCGGTCGGTAAAGGCCGCCAGCCGATACCGCCACCCGCCGTTGGTGCGCAAATCAGTGATCCCCGCGGCCGTTTCACCAATCTCCGACGCGAACTGGCGCACTTCCTTGATCCGCTCCTTGTTCAGCAGGTTGATCTGGCGTTGTAACCGCGGGATCAGCCATGCCTGCAACGGGATCAGCGCCACACCGGCCAACCCGAACCACACCGATTGCAGAAACAGGAACACCACGATGATCAACATCTGTCCGGCCTGAAACACCGGTTGCGCCACCGCATCGCCCATCAACCCGCCCATCGGCTCGGCCTCCGATGTGACCATCGACACCAGCTCCCCCTGACTGGTGTTCTGGAAATAGCTGCTGGGAAAACGCATCATCCGGTTGATCAGCCGATAGCGGAACCGGCGCAGCATGCGTTCGGCGAGCACACCCTTCATGGTGTTCAGCCGCATCTTGAGCAGCCCGTGCACCAGCACCGCGCCCAGATACCCCAAACACAACACCATCAGGAATTGCACTTGGGAAACCTCGGTACCCAGCAGGTCGATCACCTCGGACTGCGCCCCGATCGCGTCGTTGATAATACGCTTGGGCAGCTCAAGCGTGGCATACAGAAACGGAAAGGTGAAAAGCGTGAATGCCAGCAAAGCCATCTGTTCGCGGCGTGAATACTTCCAGATAAAGGAAAAGATGCTGCGTTCCATAAGGTGTCTTTCGCTGGGGTTCGTTCGTAATTAGGCCTGCCGCCGCGTCATTACAACATGAGCACTTGGCCTTGCAGCACCGCCGCCACCCGACTATTCCGGATTAAACGACTTTCAGGGAGCCAAGCCGATGTCCACCAACCAACGTTTTGACAAATCCAAATTGCCCAGCCGCCACGTAACCGAAGGGCCCGCCCGCGCGCCGCACCGGTCCTATTATTACGCCATGGGCATGACCGACGTAGAAATCCACCAGCCCTTGGTCGGCGTCGCCACCTGCTGGAACGAAGCTGCACCTTGTAACATCGCGCTGAACCGTCAGGCGCAAGCCGTTAAGGTTGGTGTGAAACAGGAACAGGGTTCGCCGCGCGAATTCACCACCATCACCGTCACCGACGGCATCGCGATGGGTCACGAGGGTATGCGTTCCTCACTCGCCTCTCGCGAAGCGATTGCCGACACCGTTGAACTGACCATGCGCGGGCATTGTTACGACGCGCTGGTGGGTCTGGCCGGTTGTGACAAATCCCTGCCCGGCATGATGATGGCGATGATCCGCCTCAACGTGCCCTCCGTGTTCATGTACGGCGGTTCGATCCTGCCGGGCAAAGCGCCCGAAGGCGCTGATGTGCCTGCCGCATTCGCCGACCGTGACCTGACCGTGCAAGACATGTTCGAAGCGGTCGGCAACTGGCAGGGCGGCACCATGACCGAAGCCGAGCTTGAAATCCTCGAGCGCGTCGCCTGTCCTTCCGCCGGTGCCTGTGGCGGCCAGTTTACCGCCAACACCATGGCCTGTGTGTCCGAAGCGATCGGCCTTGCGCTGCCGAATTCCTCCGGTGCGCCTGCGCCTTACAAATCGCGTGACGAATATGCGGTCGCCTCCGGTGCCGCCGTGATGAACCTGATTGAAAAGAACATCCGCGCGCGCGACATCTGCACCCGCGAAGCCTTTGAAAACGCGGCGCGTATCGTGGCCTGCACCGGTGGCTCCACCAACGCCGGCCTGCACTTGCCTGCCATGGCGCATGAAGCCGGCATCGAATTCTTCCTCGAAGATGTCTGCGAAATCTTCCGCGACACGCCGCACTTTGTCGACATGAAACCCGGTGGCGCTTATGTGGCCAAAGACCTGTATGAGGCCGGCGGCGTCCCTGTGGTGATGAAAGAACTGCGCAAGGCGGGTCTGATCCACACCGATTGTCTGACCGCAACAGGCTACTCCATGGGCGAAGAACTCGACCGGATCGAACGCGAGGCAGACGGCAAAGTCATTCACGCGATCAGCGACCCGATCAGCAAAACCGGCGGTGTTGTCGGCCTCAAAGGCAACCTTGCCCCCGAAGGTGCCATCGTGAAGATCGCCGGCATGGCCGAAGAAGACATCGTCTTTACCGGTCCCGCGCTGGTGTTTGAATGTGAACAGGACGCTTTCGAGGCCGTGCAGAACCGCACCTATTCCGAAGGCGACGTGTTCGTGATCCGCAACGAAGGGCCGCGCGGCGGTCCGGGCATGCGCGAAATGCTGGCGACCACGGCGGCGTTGTCCGGTCAGGGCATGGGCAAAAAGGTCGCATTAATCACCGATGGCCGTTTCTCGGGCGCGACGCGTGGTTTCTGCGTTGGTCACGTCGGGCCAGAGGCGGCGATGGGCGGTCCCATCGGCCTACTGCAAAACGGCGACATGATCACGTTGAACGCCATCGACGGCTCCATCTCGGTTGATCTTTCGGACGATGAACTGGCCGCGCGCAAGGCGGCCTGGTCCGGTCCGCGGGAAACCAACTATGCCTCCGGTGCCTTGTGGAAATACGCCCAATTGGTCGGCCCAACCTATCTGGGCGCGGTCACGCATCCGGGCGGCAAGGCGGAAACCCATGAATACATGGATCTGTAAAACCACTGTTGCGGCCCTTGCCCTGTCCCTTCTCGCGGCCTGCGAGGAGGGTCAGGGCGGTGCCGTCCTGCAAGGGTCGGACACCGGGGCCGCGTCCCCCAAAGCCATCGCGCTGTCTCAGGCAAACATGGCCTTCGGGGCCGTCACCTTGGTCGCGCCGAACGGGTTTTGCATCGACAAAGCATCGTTGCGGCAGAATTTTGCGTTGATGTCGCGCTGCGAAGCGCTCGGCGCGCCTTCCGCCGGGGCAAACGCGCCTGTCGGCATCTTGACGGCAAGCTTTTCAGCCGCCAGCGCCACGATCCCCAGCCCAAGCGAAACCGCTGCAGCCTTCGGCCTGAACACCGTGACGGATCCCGTTGTATCTGATCGCAGCGTGACGTTTCGGGCCAACGGGCGCGCCCCTGCCAAAGGGCTAAGCGAAACCCATTGGCGCGGCACCGCCCGTGTGGGATCACAAATGATGGGACTGGCCCTGCATGGACCGTCTGGCGGGCGCGCCATCGGTGCAGAAGGGCGCGCAATACTCGATCAGTTGATCAGCAGCCTTGCCGCCGACGGGTGAATTGTTTCCACTTTGGCAACACGGGCATTTAATACCCTGAACTGTCGCCAATTTATTTGTATGAAACCCTTCGCCCCGATAAAGTCACCGCAACGCAGAATAATCCACCAAGGCACGCGCAGACATGTCCAAAATCTCTTTCAGCTTTCTGGACGGCAAAGTGTTTTCCAGAAACATGCTGCGCTGGGCGCGGGCTGCGCGGCGTGCGCCTGAGACCGAATTGCCGCTGTTGCGCCGTCAACGTGCGCGGGCGCGGGCACTGAAAACCCATCTGGACAAGCTGATCCACACCGCGGACGAACGGCTTGCCCTGCCGATGATCGGCTCCACCAGTTTTCCCAAACCACATAACGCCGATTGGGCATGGCGGCCGGAATTGTGGCGTGGTCCTTTGCCAACACCGGGTCTTTCCGCCGTGCAAACTAAATCCATGCTCGGGGATGAAGTCACGCTGTTTCACGACTGCGAGTTTTCCGAACTGACCCTGCGCCAGTTGCGCAACCTGCGCGAAGCCGACCTTGCCCCCTATGGCCTGCGGCTTGATGTTTTCCAGTTCGACGGCTCTTTCCTGTCGCTGGTCGTCGACCTGCCCGAAGACGGCACAAACGGCCTAAAACGCACCCATCTTCTGCGCATGGACGCGATTGTGGAAATGGAAAAACCGCTGGAAATCTTTGCGCGGCTGAATATCAAACACGGGCCGAACACCGAACAGATTGTGCGCGAACTGCCCCTGAACGAAGAAAACCACAGGGTCGAATTTGATCTGGCCTATTCCAACCTCAATGAGAAACGGGTTGAACGGGCGTGGATTGATCTGATCTTTGAAGGGCCGCAAATGAATCAGGTGGTCCTGCGGGATCTTACCTTCTCGCGCCGTCCGCGCGCGCATCTTTAGGAAGGGCCCATCGCCATGTCGCCGCTGCAACTGACCAAAACCAAAATGAAAGAAGGTGTCTGGCAAGGCATCATCACCGGAGCTGTGGACGAAGATGCCCCGCAGATCGAAGTGACCCACGAGGCAACCGTCATCAGCGATATCGTCATGACCCATAATCAAAGTGCGGATCACTGGACACTGTCCGTGCCGATCCCCACCCAGGCGATTGCGGACGGGGTTCAGACATTGATCATCCGCGACAAGGAAGCGGGCGACAAAATCGGCCATATCACCCTGATCGCCGGCGAAGCTTTGGAAGATGACATTCGCGCTGAAATGGACCTCTTGCGCGCGGAACTCGACATGCTCAAAAGCGCTTTCCGCCGGCACTGCGTCGAAACGACTTAAGACGCGGCTTTTGCCTGCTTGCGCCACCCCGACGGGGTCTGGCCGGTCACACGCGCAAATTCGCGGTTAAAGTTGGATTTCGTCGCAAACCCCGCATCAAGCGATACCTCAAGCACGGATTTATCCGTTTCCGCCAACAGCCTGCGGGCCTCGTTGACGCGGAAATCATTCACAAACTGCGACAGGTTCATGCCGCAGATCCGGTTGACGGCATTCGACACCCGCCGGTCCGGCAGCCCCAAACGCCGCGACAGTTTGCGCAGGCTCAGCTCTTCGTTACGGTGCAATCCTTCCTGCTCGAACAATGCGGTCAGCCGCGCGATAATTTCCCCGTCCTCATCGCTGGCGGGCGGTGTCGGGGGAGGGGCTTGTTCCTGGCCCGTATCCGCCGCCGCCGTTTGACCAAGCGCGGCAGACAGGCCGATCACCAGCACAAAGGCGGTTTGCACAAAGGTGACAATCAACCCGATGTGCCGCCCGCCGTTCTGCACAAAATCATAGATCAGATAAACATCCGTCACACTTGATGCGACCAACGCAGCCCCGGTCAGACGTATCGCCCGCAAGGCACCGGTGGCATCGGATATCCGCGAAAGCGGCAATGCATCACTGCCACGCCAAGCAAGCCGCAACAGCAACACCCCAAACCCCAGATAGGTCAGCAGGATCGGCGGATCGACCATCATCGGCTGGAACACCAACACCAGCCAGTTCACCGCGATCACCGCCAACGGCCACAGATTGCGCCGCGACAGCGTATCGGCCAGCGAAAGATACGCGAGATAGGCAAACACCGGCAGACAAGGCGCAAGCATCGCGATCAACGGGGCGACCGCTTCGATCTGATAGCCCCAGCGCAGACACAGCAGCAGGGATTGCACCGCATAAAGCGCCACGACCAGCGCAAACAACCGATGCGCAGTGCGCGTCATATCACGGGTCACGCACAGCCGGATCAAAACAAGGCAAAGTGCGAATGTCGCAAAAAGCGGCAGCGGAACAAAAAGCATATCAGACGGTCACATCCTTAAGGTTTCGCGGTCCTGCATATCCTTGATCGCGATGCAGGACGACCTCAAACGCGTTCTAGGACGCCTGCAGTTGCTGCGCCTCTTAGGTTTGGTGCATCACTTTCACCACAAGGACCAAGATCATGTTCACCTTCAGAACCATCGCCAAAGCCGCCGCCATCCTCGCCGCTTTCGGCACCACCGCATGGGCAGGGTATGAAATCACCCGTGCGCCTTACGCCGGCACAACCGGTTTCACCTATGGCGCGGCCTTCGCCCCTGCCCGACAAAGCGAGGTGGATTTTCACATCTGGTACCCCGCACAGCCGGGCGGGCGCGCCATCACCGTGGGGGGCAACGGCGTGTTCTATGGCACGCCTGCGGGCCGCGATGCGCCGCATGCCACGGGCCAACACCCCATGGTCGTGATCTCGCACGGGGCGGGGGGCAATGCCGGACAATTCGGCTGGATCGCCGCCGCGCTGGCCGATGCGGGGTATGTTGTGGTTCTGCCCAACCATCCTGGCACCACGACCGGCAATGCCTCCGCCCACGCGGCAGTACGCGTCTGGGAACGGCCCAAAGATGTCTCCGCCGTGCTTGATGAAATCACCGGCAATCCCGATGCTTATCCGTTCATCGACACCTCCCGTATTGCCACACTCGGGTTTTCAGCAGGGGGGTATACCGCAATGGCCCTTTCCGGCGCGCGGGTGAACCCGGACCTGTTGCAAACTTTTTGCGATGACACGGACCACGGCATGTCCGATTGCGCCTTTCTGGCCCATTTCGGCGTTGATTTGCACAGCGTTGATTTATCGCCCGCCGCGCAGGACCTGACCGACCCCCGGATCAAAACCGCCGTAATCGTCGATCCCGGCATCGTCGAAACCATGACGCCCGAAAGCCTGCGGAGCATTGAAACGCCAATGTTTGTGATCAATCTCGGCGCGCAGGAAACTGTCCCGATTGGCGTTTATGCCAAAGATGCCGCCGCGATGATTCCCAACGCGACCTATGTTGCCGTGCCCGATGCAATCCACTTCAGCTTTCTGGCCGAATGCAAAGCCAAAGGCGCGGCCATCCTCGCCAATGAGGGGGAGCCTGACCCGCTTTGCGATGATGCAGGAGGGCGTGCGCGGGCCGATATCCATGCGGAACTGACGCAGCTTATTGTCGGCAACCTGCAATCAGCACTGTGATGCAGGGCACATAAAAAGGGCGGCTGTGACCGTAATCACTGCCGCCCTTGTTCAAATTCCGGCGCGTTTGCGTACCGGTCAGATTACTCTTTTGGACCCAATGCGGACAGACCTTTCAGAATATCAATGGCATAGGCCAGCTGATAATCCTCCTCGCGCAATTCAGCCGCCTTTTCAGCCTTCTCACGGTCTTCAAGGATCTGTTTTACCTGATCGTCGGACAGACTGTCATTGTTCAGACTGCCGCGCAAATCCGCCTCCGAACGGCGTGGACGCAGGGCTGACTCTTCTTCCGCATCGGCTTCAGGCGTCAGGCGCGGCTGTGCCACAACGATGTCAGGCGATACGCCCAGCGCTTGGATCGACCGGCCTGAAGGCGTGTAATAGCGCGCCGTGGTCAGACGCATCGCGCCGTTGCCGCGCAGCGGCATCACCGTCTGGACCGACCCCTTACCAAAGCTTTTCGTGCCAACCACGATGGCGCGGCGATGATCCTGCAACGCCCCCGCAACGATTTCCGACGCAGACGCAGACCCGCCATTGATCAAAACCACAATCGGCTTGCCCATGCTCAAATCGCCCGGCGTCGCGTTCACGCGGTCGCCGTCGGCCAACTCGCGGCCACGGGTGCTGACGATCTCGCCCTCCTCAAGGAACGCATCCGAAATCGCGATGGCCTGGTTCAACAAGCCGCCGGGGTTATTGCGCAAATCCAGAACGATACCATTGATGTTTTCGATGCCGCCCGCCGCTTCGACCTGTGCTTCCCAACCTTCTTTCATCTTCGGATAGGTCTGTTCGTTAAACGTCGTCAGGCGCAATACCGCGGTGTCGCCCACGGTGCGGGCTGTCGCCGCCGTCAACTGGATGGTGGCGCGGGTCAGGGTCACATCGAACGGTTCTGCCTCGCCTTCGCGTACCACGGTGATCACGATGTCCGATCCAACCGGCCCGCGCATCAGTTCAACCGCATCGTCCAGCACCAGACCCAACAGGGTCTCGCCGTCCACATGGGTGATGAAATCGCCCGCTTCGATGCCCGCTTCATCCGCTGGTGTGCCGTCAATCGGCGACACCACTTTGACAAAGCCCTCTTCCTGCGTGACCTCAATGCCCAGCCCGCCGAATTCACCGCGCGTCTGCTCGCGCATCTTGGCCGCGTCCTTGGGCGACAGATAGCTTGAATGCGGATCAAGCGAGGTCAGCATGCCGTTGATCGCCGCCTCGATCAGCTCGCTGCTGTCGGTCTCTTCAACATATTGGGCACGGATGCGTTCGAAAATATCCCCGAACAGGTCCAGCTGCTCATAGACGTTTTCGGTCTTGGCACTTTCCTGCGCCAACAGCGGGGCCGCAATCTGGGTTGTGGCAACCACGCCCAGCGCCGTACCCCCAAGGGCCGCCATTACAAACTTTTTCATCGTCTTATCCATCCTCGTCCGTTCGGAACCATAATTCTGGATCCTGTGGCGTGTTATCTTCTCTTACTTCTATATAGAGCGTTTCTGAACGCTCAGTGCCAGACCCTTCACGAAGGGGTGACAATTCTTCGCCGATTTCCGCAGTTGCGCCCCCCATCAGCCCGATTGGTGTGCCCCCTGCGATGACCTGCCCTGCTTCTCCGTAAACCACATCCAGCCCTGCAATGACAAATAGCGCGTTTGCCTGCGGTTCAAGAATCACCACATTGCCAAAATCCAGCAAGCCGCCGGTGTACCTTATCGTCGCCGCCGTGGGGCTGGTAACGATGGCGCCGGGGCGTGTGGCAAGGATCAGACCGGGGCGTTTGACCCCCGCCGCATCCGCCTCGCCCGCGCGGCGCAGGACCAACCCCTGAACCGGCAAAGGCAGATCGCCGATCTTGCCATCAAGGGTCGCGCGCGCGGGCTCCGTTTCATTTGTTACGATCTCGGACAATCCGCTGGCGAACCCGTCTAGCGTTTCGGTCGAGGCAATCAGGATGCCCGTGCGCACCGGATCGGCGGTAAACCGTTTAGGCAAATCCGTGCGCTCCGCCATCGCCTGATTAAGTGCTGTGCGTGCCGATTGCACCTCCGTCAGCCCCGTTTGCAAACGTTTCGCCGCATCCGCCTGAAGCGCGCGCAAGGTCTGCACATTCTCCAGATCCTGACGCAAGGCATCCGCCTGCCGGTTCAACGCCGGCGTCAACTCGGCCAGCAACATCCCCGCCCGTGCCGTGCCCATCGGCCCCTCCGGGTGCAACAGAATGACAGGTGACGGTGCGCCGCCCATGCTTTGCAAAACACCCAGCAATTCGGCCACTTCCGTATCGCGCGAGGCCAGCTTGGCCGTCAACTGCGCCTCGTTGATCGCCGCCTGACGCAGCCCGGCCCGCATCGCGCCCAATCCGGTTTCAAAGGCCTGTATCGTCTGCGTCAAGGCCCGCACCCTGTCGCGCGCGCCGTCGGCCTGATCCAGCATGGTGGACGCAGATTCCAGCGCAGAAACCGCCGTGCGCGCCTGTTCCTCAATAGATTGCGCCGCCACGGCGACAGGCCACAGCAACGCCAATATGACGGCAAACCGGATCATTTGATCAACGACACACCCGTCATTTCAGCCGGCTGTTCCAGCCCCATCAACGCCAGCAAAGTCGGGGCAAGATCGGCCAGCCGCCCGTCGCGCAAAACCGCGCCCTCCGGTCCGCCAACCAGAACGACAGGCACCGGATTAAGCGTATGCGCGGTATGCGCACCCCCTGTTTCAGGATCAATCATCACCTCGCAATTGCCGTGATCCGCCGTCACGATCATCGCACCGCCCGCCTTTTCCAGCGCGTCCAGTGCACGCCCCAAACCGGTATCCACCGCGCGACACGCCGCCATCGCCGCCTCCAGATCACCAGTGTGGCCGACCATATCAGGGTTGGCATAATTCACGACGATCAGGTCATAGCCCTCTTCAATCGCTGCTACAAAATGGTCACTCACCTCGCCCGACGACATTTCAGGCTGCAAATCATAGGTCGCAACATTGGGTGACTTCGGCATCTGCCGCGTTTCCCCGTCAAACGCGACTTCCTCGCCGCCGTTCAGGAAAAACGTCACATGCGGATATTTCTCGGTCTCGGCCAACCGGAATTGACGCAACCCCTGCTTGGCCACCCAATCACCCAAGGTATTGGCCAGCTCGGGCTTGTGATACATCGTGCTCATATAGGCCGCATGCGCTGTGGAATATTGTGCCATCCCCATCATCGCCGCCCATGCGGGGCGTGCGCCAACTGCGAACCCGTCAAAAGCCGGATCGCCCAAAGCCGCCAAAATTTCGCGCGCGCGGTCCGCACGGAAGTTCAAACAGAACAACCCGTCACCGTCCTGCGCACCGCCATAGCCGCCCAGCACCGTCGCCTGAATAAACTCGTCATCCTCCCCACGCGCATAAGCCTTATCCACGGCTTCCTGCGCCGTGTCTTCGGACAAACCCGCACCGCGCAAAACCGCCTGTACCGCTTTCTCCACCCGCTCCCAGCGATTGTCGCGGTCCATCGCGAAATACCGCCCCGTCACGGTAACAATCTTTACCGCGTCGGGCAGCGCGGCCTCCAACGTCTCGAAATACCCCTTTGCAGAGCGCGGGGCCACATCGCGCCCGTCGGTCAAAGCGTGGATCACCACCGGCACACCGGCAGCATCCAGCGCCCGCGCCGCCGCAATCATGTGGTTCACATGGCCATGCACCCCGCCATCGGACACCACACCCATCAGATGTGCCGTGCCGCCGCTCGCCTTCATCTTGCCAATAAACTCAATCAAAGCACCTTGCTGCGCAAAGGTGCCTTCTTCGATCGCAAGGTCGATCTGCCCCAGATCCATCGCAACCACGCGCCCTGCGCCGATGTTGGTATGGCCCACTTCGGAATTGCCCATCTGCCCGCGTGGCAGTCCAACGTCAGGCCCGAAAGTGGTCAGGGTCGCATTGGGACAATCGCGCAAAAGACGGTCCATGGTCGGGGTATCGGCCAGCAAAGGCGCGTTGCCCTCGGAGCGGTCGCTCAGGCCCCATCCATCCAGAATGCAAAGAACCACAGGTTTGGGAGTGTTCATTTTCGCGCGCCTCAGCTTTTTTTGCTTACCGCCTTTTAGCCCCATCGCCGCGCCGCGTGAACCGCTTATCCAACAGTTGCGCAAGAACCGGATTGGCCGCCTTTCCCATCTGCGCCAAACAGGGCCGAATACAGGAGATTTATCATGCACTTTACGGCCCTGCCCACCACCGCCGTGCGCGCCTTGCAAAACGGCGGGACCGACGCCTATGCACTGGCCTGCGAAACCGCCACCTCTGATGGCGCGGGCACACCCTGCCGCCACTGCCTGACCCATATTCCCAAGGGCGAGGACATGCTGATCCTCGCCTACCGGCCCTTTGCCAAGGCGCAGGCCTATGCCGAAACCGGACCAATATTTTTATGTGCACGCGACTGCACGCGGGGCGGCGGCACATCCTTGCCACCGATCCTGACCACGTCCCCCGACTATCTGCTCAAAGGATACTGCGCGCAGGACCGCATCGTTTACGGCACCGGCAAGATCGTCACACCAGCCGAAATTGCGGCCTATGTTGCAGATGTCTTTGCCGACAAGAACGTCGCCTATATCCATGTCCGTTCCGCCCGCAACAATTGTTACCAGTTGCGCATCGACCGCCCCTAACCAACCCTTGCCGCGCCAGCGCGCTTTGGGCATAACGAGGGGCATAAGAAAGCCCCAGCCAAGGACATACCCATGAGCCAGCCCGCGCCAGAGACCAAGGTCGTGAACACCTACCGCATCGCCTGTGACGGCAGCGAAGGGGCGTTGGGCCATCCGCGCGTCTGGCTGCAAATCCCCAAGGACACAGGATTTGTCGAATGTGGCTATTGCGATTGCAAATTCGTCCACGCCGATTTTGAAGGCAAAGTCTGATATAGACGGCGACATCCGGGGGTTGAACTGATCTGCCTGCGGATGAAACATCTGTGGATGAGTTTATGCGCAAGATGATGCCAGCGGCCGCGCATAACCTTGCTGGCAGCGCCTGTCGCTTCGTGGCATTAGGGGCCATGCCCTAAAGGAGATTTGCGCATGACATTCGGCAAAGGCCACCACCTGCACCTGATTGACGGTTCTGCGTTTATCTTTCGCGCTTATCACGCTCTGCCGCCCCTGACGCGCAAGTCCGACGGCTTGCCCATCGGCGCCGTTGCAGGGTTCTGCAACATGTTGCACCGCTATGTCGAAGGCAACACCGGCCCCGATGCCCCGACCCATGTGGCCGTGATTTTCGACAAGGGCAGCCATACGTTTCGCAACGACATGTATGATCTGTACAAGGCCAACCGCGACGCCATGCCCGAGGATTTACGTCCGCAAATGCCTTTGACGCGCAGCGCGACGGAAGCCTTCAATATTGCCTGTAAGGAAAAAGAGGGCTTTGAGGCAGATGACATCATCGCCACCCTCGCCGTTCAGGCCCGTGCCGCTGGAGGACAATGCACCATCATTTCGTCGGACAAGGACCTGATGCAGCTGGTCGGCGACGGTGTTGAAATGCTCGATGCGATGAAAAACAACCGCATCGACCGTGAAGGCGTGTTTGCCAAATTCGGCGTCTATCCCGAACGGGTCGTCGATGTGCAGGCCTTGGCGGGCGATTCGGTGGATAACGTGCCCGGTGCCCCCGGTATCGGCATCAAAACCGCCGCGCTTTTGATCAATGAATACGGCGATCTGGATGCTTTGTTGGAGCGCGCCGGCGAGATCAAGCAACCCAAACGCCGCCAGACCTTGATCGACAACGCCGACCAGATCCGCCTGTCGCGCCGTCTGGTGCAACTCGATGAAAACACCCCGCTGGATTTCACCATTGATGATCTTGAGGTGCGCGACCCCGATCCCGAAACCCTGCTGGGATTCCTCGCGGAGATGGAGTTCCGCACCCTGACCAAGCGCATTGCCGACCAGATGGGCAAAGAGGCCCCCGTCATCGCCGATGCCCCCGCCGCGCCGGATGCGCCAGTGGTTGCGGATGTGCCGTTTGACCCTGAAAAATACGAACAAGTCAGCGATGCCGAAGCCCTGCAACGCTGGATTGATGCGATTTACGAGGTCGGCTATGTCGCCGTGGATACCGAAACCACCGGCCTGAATGAAATGACCGCCGAACTGGTGGGCATTTCACTGGCGACGCAACCCGGCACCGCCTGCTACATCCCGCTGATCCACAAGGCTGGTGCCAGCGACGATCTGTTCGGCTCGGAGGATCTGGCCGACGGGCAGATGAAAACCGAAGACGTCCTGCGCATGCTCACCCCGATGTTGGAGGATCCCGCGATCCTGAAAATCGGGCAGAACATGAAATACGACGCCAAGATTTTCGCGCAAATCGGCATCACCGTCGCGCCCTTTGATGACACCATGCTGATGTCCTATGCCCAACACGCGGGACTACACAATCATGGCATGGACACCCTGTCGGAACGCTATCTGAGCCACACGCCGATCCCCATTAAACCCCTGCTCGGCTCGGGTAAATCCGCCATTACCTTCGACAAGGTGCCACTGGACAAAGCCGTTCAATATGCCGCCGAAGATGCCGATATCACCCTGCGTCTGTGGCAGTTTTTGAAACCGCAACTGCACAGCGCGCAGGTCACCAAAGTCTATGAAACGCTCGAACGGCCGCTGGTGCCGGTGCTCGCGGCGATGGAACGCTCCGGCGTCAAGGTTGATCGTGATACGCTCAGCCGGATGTCCAATGCCTTTGCCCAGAAAATGGCAGGGCTGGAAGACGAGATTTACGAGATTGCAGGCCGTAAATTCAACGTCGGATCGCCCAAGCAGTTGGGCGAAATCCTGTTTGACGAAATGGGTATCGAAGGCGGCAAAAAGGGCAAGACCGGTGCATATGCCACCGGCGTCGATATTCTCGAAGACCTTGCCACCGAACATGAACTGCCGGCCCGTGTCCTTGACTGGCGCCAACTGAGCAAACTCAAATCCACCTATACCGATGCGCTGCAAACCCACATCAACGCCGACACCGGCCGCGTGCACACCTCCTATTCCATTGCCGGGGCCTCCACCGGTCGGCTCGCCTCCACCGATCCGAACCTGCAAAACATCCCGATCCGTTCCGAGGAAGGACGCCGCATCCGAGAGGCCTTTATCGCGGAGGAGGGCAAGACACTGGTGGCGCTGGATTATTCCCAGATCGAGCTGCGCATCCTTGCCCATATCGCCGACATTCCTGCGCTCAAAGAAGCCTTTGAACGCGGCGATGACATTCACGCCATGACCGCCTCCGAAATGTTCGATGTGCCCATGGACGAAATGACACCCGACATTCGCCGCCGCGCCAAGGCGATCAACTTTGGCGTGATTTACGGCATTTCCGGTTTTGGTCTCGCCCGCAATCTGCGCATTCCGCGCAGCGAAGCGCAGGGGTTCATCGACCGCTACTTTGAACGCTTCCCCGGAATCCGTACCTACATGGACGACACCAAGGCGTTCGCGAAAGAGCACGGTTTTGTGCAAACCCTGTTCGGGCGCAAAATCCACACGCCTGAAATCGCCTCCAAAGGGCCGCGTGCCGGATTTGCAGCGCGCGCCGCCATCAATGCGCCCATTCAGGGCACCGCCGCCGATGTCATTCGCCGCGCGATGATCCGCATGCCCGACGCGATCAAGGATTTGCCGGCCACTATGTTGTTGCAAGTCCACGACGAACTCTTGTTCGAGGTCGAAAAAGGACAGGAGGACGCCCTGATTGATGCGGCCCGTGACGTCATGGAAAATGCCAGCGATCCAGTAGTGAAACTGGCCGTCAAACTGACCGTGGATGCCGGCAAAGGGGCCAATTGGGCAGAGGCGCATTAAGCGCCGTGCCGCCGGTTCTCTATTCCTTTCGCCGCTGCCCCTATGCAATGCGCGCCCGTCTGGCCATCGCCAGCGCGGGGGTGCAGGTTGAACTGCGCGAAATCCTGTTGCGTGACAAACCGCAGGCATTTCTTGATGCCTCGCCCAGTGGAACGGTGCCCAGTCTTGTCTTGAGCGACCAGGTTATCGACGAAAGCTTCGACATCATGCTGTGGGCACTAAACCACGCCGACCCGCAAGGGTGGCTCAACATGCCGGCGGAGGGTCACGCGCTGATCACCCGCGTGGATGGCCCGTTCAAAACCGCCCTTGATCGCACCAAATACGCGACGCGCTACCCCGACGAAGATCCGAAAGAACACCGCGCTGCCGCCGCTAGCTTCCTAACCGAACTTGATGCGCAAATTGACGGACATATCTTCGGCAAACCAACGCTTGCCGATTTCGCCACGTTGCCCTTCGTCCGCCAGTTCGCCTTTATCGACAAACCGTGGTTCGATGCGCAGCCATGGCCCGACCTTCAGGCGTGGCTTACTGCTTTTCTGGCGTCTGATCTCTTTGCTCAAATCATGTTAAAATATCCTCCGTGGCAATCCGGTGACGCGCCGCTTCTTTTCCCAGATTAACCAACCGAACGTTGACATCTCGTTAACGCAACAGGCGCGCACGTCGGATTAACATGCGCCCGAAATTGCCAACGGTGCACCGCAGGGTGCATGGGGGGTGCACAGGGGGTGTACGCATGGCACAGCCGATTCGCCCTTGAAAATAAGGGCGTTAACCAAATTCCAGTTGTAGGGGCGCAAATTCGGGCGGCGGCTAGGCCGTCATCCAGCCCAATGTCTCTTCGGTTGGTCCGTTTGGCGCATATTCGCCACTGATCCAGCCGTCATACCCTGTCGCTTTGAGCCGCGCGAACAGCGCGTCAAAATCCACCTCCCCCGTTCCGGGCGCACGGCGATCCGGTGCGTCGCCGATCTGGACATGCCGTATCAGCGGCAGGTACTGATCAAACACCGCCACCGCATCGCCGTGGATCATTTGCGCGTGATAGCTGTCATATTGCAGGCCCAGATTTGGCGCATCAACTGCCCTTATCACCTCGGCCGCCAAGGCATAATCGTTCAGGAAATACCCCGGCTGCGCTACAGAATTCAGCGGTTCCAGCGTCAGGGTCAGCCCCGTTGGCGCCGTCTGCGTCGCCCATTTCAGGTTATCGATCAGCGTCTGCTTTGCCACATTCCCCGCTGCGACGCCTGTCATCACATGCACAAACGACACCTTCAGCGCCTGGGCGTAACGAAAGACGCGTTTCATATCATATTGAAAACGCTCCACCATTTCCGGTTGGGCTGCAAATCCGCGTGCGCCCCCCGTATAGTTTGGCGGCGGCGCGTTGATCAGTACCATTCGCTGGCCATTCGCGATCAGCGCACGTTGGGTGTCCTTGGCCGCGACATCATAGGGAAACAGCACTTCAACCGCCTCGAACCCCGCAGAAGCTGCAGCGGCAAAGCGATCCAGATAAGGAAGTTCGGGCCAGAGATGGCTTAGATTGGCGGCAGGTCTCATTGTCATTCAGGCATCTTCGGGCAATTCATCAGAAGGGATGATGCCAAAGAATGCGCCCTGTGACCACAGACCAAACCAACCCTCGTGGTGCACCCCCAGTTCGACAAGACGGTAAAAGCTTTTGCGGTCGATCAGCGCTTCCAGATTGCGCCGGATCAACACATAGGGGGCGGGTTCTCCGGTTTCAGGGTCGCGCTCAACGCGGATCGGGTTGGACGGGCCGGCGACGGCTGTATCGCCTACATTGCTGGAAAAGCTCAGTTTTTGCGCGTCTCCCTCACCCTCTGCCTCGAAATCGACAGCAACAAACGGCGCATCTTCAACCGTGATCCCGACCTTTTCGACCGGCGTCACAAGGAAATACTTGTCCCCTTCCCGCCACAGAATCGTCGAGAAAAGTTTGACCAGTTCCGGTCGCCCAATCGGGGTTCCTTCGTAAAACCAGGTGCCATCGCGTTTGATGTGCATGTCCAGATCACCGCAAAACGGCGGGTTCCATTTCTCCAACGGCGGCAATCCGCGTGTTTTCGCTGCGCGCGCAGCCTCCGCCAGTGTACTCGCAGTCGGGGTAACGGGATTTTGTCCGCTCATTGCTTTTGCCATTTCCTGTGAAAGAGGTAGGTTAGACTAAACCGATATAACCCTTAGGAAGCAAATGTCATGACCCAAGCCGACGACATGGTGGCCCAGATTGAAACATTGGGCGCAAAGCTTGGCACGGCCAAGCAGTCGATCACCAACCGTTTTATCGGGCAGGAAAGGGTGGTCGACTTGACGCTGACCGCACTTTTGTGTGGCGGTCACGGTCTGCTGGTCGGGTTGCCCGGTCTTGGAAAAACTCTGCTGGTCGAAACCCTTAGCACCGTAATGGGGCTGGATGGCAGTCGTGTTCAGTTCACGCCGGATCTGATGCCCGCCGATATTCTGGGTTCCGAGGTGCTGGATACAGCGCCGGATGGCAGCCGTGCGTTCCGCTTTGTCGAAGGGCCGGTGTTTTGCCAGCTGTTGATGGCTGATGAAATCAACCGCGCCAGCCCGCGCACCCAATCCGCGCTGTTGCAGGCGATGCAGGAAAAGACCGTGACCGTCGCGGGACAGGACCGCACTTTGGGTATTCCGTTTCACGTTTTGGCGACCCAGAACCCGATCGAACAGGAAGGCACCTATCCCCTGCCAGAGGCGCAGCTGGACCGTTTCCTTGTGCAAATCGACGTCGCCTACCCTGACCGCGATACCGAACGCGATATCCTGCTGGCGACCACGGGTGACACCGATGCACAGGCCACACAGGTGTTCACGGCGCAAGAGTTGCTTGATGCGCAACGCTTGTTGCGCCGCATGCCGGTTGGCGACTCTGTTGTTGAATTGATCCTTGATCTGGTCCGCGCATTCCGTCCTGAAGAAGAGGGCGCGAGCGAGCGGGTGCGTGACACTGTCGCTTGGGGGCCCGGCCCGCGTGCCGCGCAAGCCTTGATGCTGGCCGTCCGCGCACGCGCCTTGTTGCAAGGGCGTCTGGCACCGTCTGCGGAAGACGTGCTCGATATGGCGCGGCCCGTGTTGTCGCACCGGATGGCGTTGAACTTTGCTGCCCGCGCCCGCGGAGACAGCCTGCAGGGGTTGATCGATGAAACCGCCATCCACCTGACCGGAACGAAAGCAGCCGCGTGAATACCCCCGTCACCCTTCGCGCCACCGCCGAGGATCAGGCCGCGCGCCTGCCGGCATTGCTGGCGCGCGCCGAACATCTTGCCGGCGCGGTGTTGCTGGGTGCGCACGGGCGCAGGCGGTCCGGCGTGGGCGATGATTTTTGGCAATACCGCCCCGCACAACAGGGCGACAGCCGGCGGATGATTGATCACCGCCGGTCCGCTATGGGAGATCAGGAATTTGTGCGCGAGCGCGAATGGCAGATCGCGCAATCGGTGATGCTTTGGGTGGATCAGGGTGCCTCCATGCGGTTTTCCTCCGACAAGGATTTGGCAGAAAAAGCGGACCGCGGGCGGGTTCTCGGGTTGGCGTTGGCGATCCTGCTGCTGCGGGGCGGCGAACGGGTCGGCCTGACCGGCACCCGCCTGCCGCCGCGCACCGGTAATCCGCAAGTGTTGCGGCTGGCCGAAATGTTCTGCCAGGATGACGACACCGATTATAGCCCGCCAGAACATCGCGCCATGATCCCGCATGCCCGTGCGGTGTTCATCTCCGATTTCATGGGGGACCTAGATGGCGTACAAACCGCGCTGACCAAAGCGGCGGATCGCGGGGTGCGCGGGGTGATCTATCACGTGCTGGATCCGTCCGAAGAAGTGTTTCCTTTTACCGGACGCACGATATTCGAAAGCGTCGGCGGCACGCTGCGCCATGAAACGCTAAAGGCAAATGACCTCAAGGGGCGTTATCTGGCGCGTTTGGCAGAACGCAAAGCGGAGCTTCAGCGCCTTTGCGCCCTGACCGGTTGGCAATACGGGCTGCACCATACGCACACCTCCGCGCAATCGGCGCTTTTGTGGCTATACGGCGCGCTGGACGCCCGCGCCGGAGTGGCCGCATGACCGTTCTGGGAAACATCGGCTTCACCGCGCCCTGGCTGTTGCTGGCGCTTCTGGCATTGCCCATCCTCTGGCTGATCCTTCGCGCGGTCCCACCTGCGCCAATCCGCCGACGCTTTCCCGGTGTCGCATTGCTGCTTGGGCTCAGTGACGACGAAACTGTTTCCGACCGCACCCCATGGTGGCTTTTGTTGCTGCGGATGTTTGCGGTGGCCGCGATCATTCTGGGGTTGGCAGGACCGGTCCTGAACCCGCAAGCGGATCAAACCCCGGGGGATGGTCCCTTGCTGATTGTGCTGGACGGATCATGGGCGGGCGCGACCCGTTGGCCCGAACAAACCGCCGCGATAGAGGCGCAGTTGACCCGTGCAAGCCGTGCTGAACGCACCGTCGGTTTCCTGACGCTCACCCGCCCCGATGCCCCGGCGTTCCAGTCTGCAGATGTCTGGCGTTCCCGTTTGGCAGGGCTTGCCCCTGCCGCGTGGCAACCCTCATCAACCGACATCGAAAAATCTACTGAAATCATGGGCGAACTTGGCGCATTCGATACGATCTGGTTCAGTGATGCGCTTGACTTTGAAGGGCGCGATACGGTGCTGGACGCCATGCAGGCACGCGGCACCGTCGAGGTCTATCAGACGGCGGCCAATGTGCTGGCCATCGCGCCTGCAACTTACGAAGATAGTATCGTCAAACTGTCGGTAGCCCGTGCAGCCGCAGGACCGGAACGAACGGTGGTCGTACAGGCCGAAGGGCGTGACCCTGCGGGCAATGCTCGCATCCTCGCCTCGGCAAATGCGGTGTTCGGCAATGGCACGACCCAAGCCACGGCAGAGCTGTCCCTGCCCGCAGAGCTGCGCGCACGCATCACCGGTTTCGCCATCGCGGGGCAACGTTCAGCTGGCGCAATCACGCTGGTGGATGACGCCCTGCGCCGCCGCGAAGTGGCGCTGATCGGCAGTGACAGCGACCGCGAAGGCCTGCAACTGCTATCGCCCTTGCATTATATCGAACAGGCGCTGGCCCCGACGGCAGACCTGATCGATGGTTCCATAACCGATGTGCTGCCCGCCAATCCTGATGTGATTGTGTTGGCAGACGTGGCGACCCTGGCCGATGCAGAAGCAACACCGCTGCTGGAGTGGATTGATCAGGGCGGCATGCTTGTCCGCTTCGCTGGTCCACGGATTGCCGCCAGCGACATCAGCCGCTTTGACGAAGATCCCTTGATGCCCGTGCGCCTGCGCGCTGGCGGGCGCAGTGTGGGCGGCGCGATGAGTTGGGGCGAGCCCAAATCGCTGGATGCGTTCAAGGACAGTTCGCCCTTCTTTGGCCTGTCGGTGCCCGACGATGTTGTGGTGTCAGCGCAAGTTGTGGCGCAACCCGACCCCACATTGGCGGACCGCGTGATCGCATCGCTCAGCGATGGCACGCCGCTGGTGACACGCAAGGTTGTGGGCCAAGGGCAAATTGTTCTGTTTCACGTCACAGCAACAGCGGAATGGTCCACGCTCCCGCTGTCCGGTCTGTTTGTCGAAATGCTGGAACGGCTCGCTCTGTCCTCCGCAGCGGCCTCGCCTGATGCGGGGGATCTGGCCGGCACCACTTGGACCCCGCGACAGGTAATGGATGGATATGGCGTCCTTTCCGATGCCGGAAATCTGCCCGGTGTCGATGGCGGCGATCTTGTTGGCGCGCCCGCAGGCCCTGCCTTGCGCCCGGGGATCTACAGCAGCGGCGAGCGGCGTCTTGCACGCAATGTGTTCGGTGCCCAAAGCACGCTGACACCAGCCAGCTGGCCCCTTGATGTGCCCGTGCGGGGTCTGGCCGTTCCCCCCGAACAACCGGTGGCGGGTTGGCTGCTTAGCCTGTCGATCCTGTTGCTGTTGGCTGATATCGTTGCATCGCTGGCCCTGTCGGGCAAGTTGTTGCGCCGCAGCAATGCAGCAGCTCTGGTGTTTCTGGCGCTGCCGTTTGCGGGCATCGCCCCGTCCGCAGACGCGCAAACGGATGCCGACGCTTTCGCGCTTGCCGCCACGACCGAGGTATCGCTGGCCCATGTCATCACCGGTAACCCGCAGGTCGACGAAATCGCAGCCGCAGGCCTGCAAGGGCTGTCGGACACGCTGTTTTTCCGCACATCCATCGAACCGGCCCCCTCAACCTCCGTTGATCTGGAGACGGATGAGCTGGCTTTTTTCCCGATGCTATATTGGCCCGTCACGCCGGACCAACCGCGCCCCTCTGCCGAGGCCTATGTCAAGCTGAACGACTATCTGCGATCCGGCGGCCTGATCCTGTTCGATACACGTGACGGCAATATCGCCGGTTTCGGCACCGCCAGCCCGAATGGGCGCAAACTGCAAGACCTTGCCGCGCCGCTGGACATTCCTCCGCTTGAACCGGTGCCCGAAGACCATGTCCTGACGCGCACCTTCTATCTGCTGCGTGATTTTCCGGGGCGCCACACCAGCCGCGACATCTGGGTCGAGGCCGCGCCGCCGAATGCCGAACAGATAGAGGGCATGCCATTTCGCAACCTGAACGACGGGGTCACACCCGTGGTGATCGGGGGCAATGACTGGGCCGCCGCATGGGCTGTGCGCCCTGACGGTGCGCCACTGGTTCCCATTGGACGCGGCTATGGCGGGGAACGGCAGCGCGAACTTGCCAACCGCTTCGGAGTGAACCTGATCATGCATGTGCTGACAGGAAATTATAAGTCGGATCAGGTGCATGTGCCTGCTCTGCTGGAACGGCTGGGCCAATGACCGCAACACTTGTATATGATCCGCTGATCCCGTTTTCCCTGCTGATCGTGGTGACAATCATCGCGCTGATCGGGTTGATATTGGCGATCCTGCGCGGGCTGAACGGATGGGCTTTGCGCGGGGCCGCAGCAGCGGTGGTGCTGGGCGCATTGGCAAATCCGTCTTATCAGCAAGAAGACCGCGCGCCGCTCAGCGACATTGTCCTGTTGGTCGAGGATGAAAGCGCAAGCCAGAAACTGGGCGGGCGGGCCGCGCAAACATCCGACGCGGCACAGGCGCTGGCCGCACAGATTACCGCACGGCCAAATACCGAAATCCGCCGGATCACCGTGCCCGATGGCATGGGCGATGCAGGAACGCAGGTGATGACGGCCATCACCGATGCGCTGGCCGAGGAACCGCAGGCGCGCATTGCCGGCATTCTGGCGATCAGCGACGGGCGTGTGCATGACGCTGATCTGCCTGTCGATCTACCCGCACCGATGCATCTGCTGATGACGGGTAAAGAGGCCGACTGGGACCGCCGCTTGACGGTCAGCAACGCACCTGCCTTTGCGATCATTGGCGAAGCGGTCACGCTGACCTTGCGCATTGATGACCTCGGGAATGCGCCGGCGGGCGAAACCCTTGCGCCGCTGGACATCTCCATCGACGGCGAACCGGCGCAGACCTTTCGCGTGCCGATTGGTCAGGACCTTGAGCTGCCCGTGACCCTGCCCCATGGCGGGCGTAATGTGATCCGGTTTTCCCTGCCGGAAGCGCCCGGCGAGTTGACCGACCGCAACAATGCGGCCCTGATCCAGATGAACGGGGTGCGCGACCGGTTGCGGGTGCTGCTGGTCAGTGGTGAACCACATCCCGGCGGGCGCACATGGCGCAACCTGTTGAAATCAGACAGCTCTGTCGATCTGGTCCATTTCACGATTCTGCGCCCACCGGAAAAACAGGACGGCGTGCCGGTAACCGAACTGTCGCTGATCGCCTTTCCCACCCGCGAGCTGTTCATGGAAAAGATCGAGGATTTCGACCTGATCATCTTTGACCGCTATCAACGGCGCGGCATCCTGCCCGCGCTCTATCTCGACAATGTCGCGAACTACGTGCGTCAGGGCGGTGCGGTTCTGGTGGCTGCCGGTCCTGATTTTGCAACGGCTGACAGCATTTACCGCTCGCCCTTGGGTGCGGTCATCCCCGCCACGCCAACCGCACGCGTGCTGGAAGAACCCTACAGTCCGACTGTGACGGATTTGGGTCAGCGCCATCCGGTAACGACCAATCTGCCCGATAACGGCGATTGGGGACGCTGGTTGCGCCAGATTGATGTCGCCGAACCGCAAGGCAATGTGGTGATGGAAGGCATCGACGGACGCCCCTTGCTGGTGCTGAACCGCGTTGAGGAAGGGCGCGTGGCACTCCTCGCCTCGGACCATGCATGGCTGTGGAGTCGCGGATATGAAGGAGGCGGACCGCAGTTGGAACTGCTGCGCCGTCTGGCCCATTGGATGATGAAAGAACCAGAACTTGAGGAAGAAGCGCTGGTTGCCACGGCCGAGGGCCAAAGCATGCGGATCACACGCCGCACCTTGGGCGAAACCGTGCCACCGGTCACCGTGACCGGACCGGACGGCAGCACCGTTGAGGTACCGCTGACCGAAAGTGCAGATGGTGTGTTTGACGGGGCGTTCGAAGGCCCCGAGATGGGGCTTTATCGACTGGATAACGGCGATCAGACCTCTGTGATCGGCCTTGGCCCTGCAGCCCCGCGCGAATTTGTCGAGACCATTGCCAGCGGCGATGCCTTGGCACCGCTTGTTACTTCGGTACGCGGCGGCGTGGCACGTCTGGAGGACGGTTTGCCCCGGTTGCGCAACGTGCGTGCAGGGCGTCCTGCGGCGGGGCGCGGCTGGCTCGGGATCACGCCGCGCGGCGCTTACGAAACCCGCGATATTCGCCAGACGGCGATCCTGCCCGGATGGTTGGTTTTGTTGCTATCGGCGGCGTTGATCACCGCTGCATGGCTGCGTGAAGGACGCCGTTAAAGCGCGCGCAGCAGCAGGCCACCGGCGAGGAACACAACCGCAATACCTGCCAGCACCTCAAGACCCGCCATCGCCCGCGCGAGCTGGGGTGAGCCGCTGAGCCCTGCCAACATACCGCCGCGCAGACCACCGGCCACCAGCCCGACAAAGATGGTGACAAGCGCTGTGCCGAACGCCATCGCAAAAGCACCCGCAATGCCAAGCCCGCCAATGCCCATTTGCCATGTGATGATCAGCACAAACAACGCACCGGTGCAGGGGCGCACCGCAATGCCCGCGATCAGCATCAAAGCCTCGCGCAGGCTTGTCACATTTTCGACCTGATCCAGCGAAGGACCATGGGCATGCCCGCAACTGGCGCAGTGGTGGTCGTGCCCTTCATGGGCGTGATCATGGGTGTGGTCGTGGTCATGCGTGTGATCATGCTGGGTGCCCGACGCGCGCGACGACAGCTTGCGCACACCACGCCAGACCAGCCACAAACCGATCAACGCGATTGCACCATAGCTGACGGGTGCCATAATCGCTTCGGTCATCTCCACCATCGCTTCGCGGCCAAGGTTCAACACCAGCACACCGGCATAGACCAGAAGCACCGCCGTAACCGCCTGACCCAGCGATGCCGCCAAGGCGATCAGCGACAGGCGCAGCATCGGAACCTTACGCGCAAATCCATAGCCCCCGATCAGGACCTTACCGTGCCCCGGCCCGGCCGCATGTGCCAGCCCATAGGCGAAACAGCCCAACAGCACCGTCGTGATTGCGGCCGCTTCTCCTGCACGGACAAGGCGCAAGGCGCGCGCAATACCGTTCTGGAAATCGCGTTGCTGGGTTGCAGCCCAAAAACCCAAACGGTCAAACCCGCCGGTGAACCAGAACCACCCCAACGCGACAAAAACGAGGCAGGCGGCGATACTCAGGACATGTCGCATGTCACACGCACCGTGGTGGCCATCAGGACGCCAATGTCTGGCGTGTTTTCGTCCGACATTTCATCCATCGCCGCCAATTGGTCGCTCACCTCTTGCATGCGCGCCTGAACATCGGGCACCTCGAATGCCTTGTCGCAGGACGTCGTACCCTTGATGCGTACCGGCAGTGTGACGTCATAAGCGCTGTAATAGGTTGGATCGTAAGGCTTGATCTCGATCGGGGCACCGACGGTTTGATCCTGCGTCACTTGCCGCACATGGGTCGTGGTAATACGCGCGTTTTCATAGACGGCCGTGGCCTGCATCGGCGCAGAAAGCGTCAAGGTGCGCCCGTCTTGCGTGATCACCAGATCGCCGTTGAACCCTTCGGACCATTGCATGTCAAACCCTTGAAGATCGGCTGTTTCCGCTTCGGTCAACACACCGTCAAAGTCGGGGTCAAGCCCGCGGTCTTCGGTGATCAGCAGCGAATAAAACTCGTCATAGGCCCATGTGATCCGCACTTCGCTCAGTTGGCCCTTTGCGTCGAACTGCAAGTCCAGTCCGGTATCCACAAAGATATGCGGATGGGCAGCCAGCGGCGCGGCGGTCATCAGGGATAAGGTAAGGGCGAGCACGTGTTTCATGGTATTTTCGAAATAGGGCATCGGATCGCGCACAACAAGATCACGATCATTCAATCCTGATCTGAACACTTGCCGACTGGCCTGTGGCATCGACCACCGAAATTCGCGAAAACCCTTGATCCAAAAGCGGTAATTGAATGTCGCGGCGGTTCAGGCCGGTCAAAACCGGCACCCCGTCGATAAGGACAGTCAGCGGAAATACGCCAGCCGCAAGTTTCAGCGGCAGCCCGTCACCGTTCCGGCGCAGCACCGCACCTTCTGGAGGGAACCGCACCACCGGCGCATTCACGGTTTTGCGAAACACCGCGTCGCGGGGCCGGAACCGTTGCAGCGGCACCGGCAGGGCCGCCGTGCTAACGATCAACGTTTCGGGCGGTGGCGGAGGCAGCAGCGCCGGCACCGGACTGATCCGACCGAAGGCTTCGAACAGGACAGGAGCCGCCAGCGCACCGCCAAAGGCACCGGGCACAGGCGTGCCATCGGGCCGCCCTAGCCAGACGCCAATGACATGCGCCCCGTCAAATCCGATGGCCCATGCATCACGATGGCCATAAGACGTGCCGGTTTTATAGGCGATGTGACGGACATCTGCCGCGCCCTTGGGTGGGGCGATACTGGCAAGGATATGTGACACCTGCCAAGCGGATGCAGGGGACAGGATGTTGCGCGGCGGTTGCGTAACGCCCTGCCGCCAGATCAACGGATGTACCACACCGCCTTGCGCCAGCCCGCCATAAAGCTGCACAAGGTCATTCAGACTTAGCCCCACACCGCCCAATGCCACGGCCAACCCCGCCTTGCCGGCAAGTTGCGGTTTGGCACCCCCCTTGCGCATCAGCCCCATCAGTCGCGCCGGACCCAGTTCTTGGGTCAACAGCACCGGCGGGATGTTCAGCGACAGTTGCAACGCCTCGCGCACGGTAACGTCGCCGCGAAACGCACCGTCGAAATTCTGTGGCGCATAACGGCCAAAGGCCACGGGGGAATCGTCGATCAATGTATCAGGGTGCGCCAACCCCTGATCGAACGCCATGGCGTAGATAAATGGTTTCAGGGTCGATCCGGGCGACCGCAGAGCCCGCGTCATATCCACAAAACCCAAAGCACCGCCTGTGTCCGCATAAGCGGGCGACCCGACCGAGGCCAGGACCGCGCCACTGCGATGATCCGCGACGACAATCGCAGCGGATACGCCAGCGGGGTGCCCCCGCACTGCACGGGCGGCAAGGGTTTCCATCTGCGCCTGCATCCGCGCATCCAGCGTCAGATCATGGCGCAAGGCAACGGGATCCTGTGCATGCAGCCGGTCCGTCAGATGCGGGGCAAGGCGCACAAGCGGACGCATGGTTTGCGGGATTGCGGCCATGCGGATTTGATCGGGTGCCGCGACCCTTGCCAAAACCCGCGCACGGGCTGCTTTTGCGGCCCTTGGATGACGGTCCGGTCTGCGTGTTTCGGGGGCTTGTGGCAGGGCGACCAGCAATGCCGCCTCTGCCATCGTGAGCCGCCGCGGCTCTTTGCCGAACCATGCCAGACTGCCCGCCCGCAGCCCCTCCATCGCGCCACCATAAGGCGCGTGGGCAAGATAAAGTGTCAGGATCTCATCCTTACCGAGCTGTTGTTCCAACGCCAAAGCCAGCCTGATCTGGCGCAGTTTGCCGGCCCATCGTCCGGTACCGGAGTTTTCCAGCAATCGCGCCACCTGCATCGTCAGGGTCGATCCGCCGGACACAACACGCCCCGACATAACCGCCTGACCCGTGGCGCGCAGCAAGGCCAGCGGATCAACGCCGCTGTGACGGTAAAACCGCTTGTCCTCATATGCGATCAACATCGACACGAACGCCGGGTCCACTTGATCCAACCGCAGTGCCAGTCGGACGCGGCCATCCTCGACCGGAAACACCCGCATCAAAACGCCGTGCCTGTCGCGCATCTCGACCGAGGTTTCGACCAGCACGGGCGGCAAAACGGTGGCACCAACCCAACGGTCCACTTCGTCACGCAAAGCAGCTGCACCCCAGAGGGCCAACACCAGCACAAAAGGGACAAGCCGGCGGATCATGGCGTGACAGTCACCGATCCGGTTGCGGTATTGGCGCGGTATTCAGCGCGGTACATGTCTTCGACCGTGGCGGCGGGGTGATGATAAACCCCCGGTGTCACAGCCCGCACAACATAGGCCAGTTGAAACGGCTTTGCCTCGCGATGGTTCACGGCCGCGACAAAGCGGTCACTGCGGAATTCCGCGTTTTCGCTGTCTTTGGTTTGAAGCCAGTCGAGCGCGCCAATCTCGCCACTGCGCAAAAGGTTCGGGTTGTCGATTTCAAACCCTGCCGGCAGCGGGTCGTCGATGATCAACCGCGCGCCGACTTCCTCAAAGGGGGTGACCTCCAGCACCACAACCAGCCGCGTGCCGGATGGGACAGGCCCCTCAACCGGTGTTCCTTCCATCGTGAAGGTACGGCGCGTGATTTGATATCCGTACCCGCCCGCATCCGGGGCAACTTCGGGCACGCCGTAGGCGGTCATCGTGACGTCCATCGCGCTTGCGCTGATGTTCTCGATCATGGAACTGCCGCCGGTACCCGCGTTCAGGCGTTTCACGACGGGACCACTGGCATCAACCCCATCCACCCTTAGCTTTGCCACCGCATCCGGCGTGCTTAATGCATGTGCTGCCAGCACAACTTGCGCCGCTTCCTGCGTGGACAGGCGGCTGTTGCCAGCATGCAAGCTCGCGGTCAGGGCAACGGGGTCAAGCGCGTCACTTCCAGCTTCGGCGCTGAATTTCAGGACAGCGGCGGTGTCGCGCAGGGGCGTGCCGAAATCGTCGCGCCATTGTCGGGTCGGCGTGTCCCTGTTCAACATCGCGCCCGCCTTGCGGAACATCGCATCAGCCCGCAGCGGATCGCCATAGGCGGCCAGCGCCGTTCCCAGTTGGGCCAGCGCCAGCGGTGTCGCAAAATCCTGTGCTTTGGTATCCGCATAATATCGCAGGTCCCCCATGCTGGCCGCACCGGCACGTGCCAGTACCAGCAGCGCATAAGCGATATCTTCGCCGCCCTGATCGAAATCGGGCGCATAGCTGATCCGGTTGCGCAGATTGTCCATCGCCAGCGAATAGGCAAGGTCCGGTATCGCGTGGCCCTGCGCGCGGGCGCGGAACAGGAAATCGGTGACATAGGCGTCCAGCCAGAATTCACCGGAATTGGCCCGCCATAGCCCGAATGCACCGTTACTGGATTGTCGCGTCAAAATCCGCGCGATGGCCTGTGTGATCTTGTCGTTGATCTGCGCCGGTTCTCCCAGCCCTGCCGATTGCGCGACCGAACTCAGGTAAAGCAGCGGCATCGCACCGGAGGTGAGTTGTTCGGTGCAGCCATAAGGGTAGCGGTCAAGCTGCTGTAGCAAACCCGGCACGTCAAACCGCGCCAGCGGACCGGCAGTCAGGGTGGCGGTGCCCGTGCCCGCACGCAGACCGGCAAAGACATTGTCGTCAAAGGTGAAGGTTTCGCCCGCCCCGAGCGAGAATTGCCGGGTCAGCGCCACCTCTGGATCATTATCGCGCACCGGCATGTTCAGCACCTTGCGCAGCTCGGCCCCCTCCGGTGTGGTCAATACAATAGTGATCAGGTGATCGCCGATTTCACGTGCGGTGACCGGTATGTTCAACCGCGCGCTGGCGTTTTCATCCAGACGCACTGTGGCAGGCACATCGCCCAATGCAACACCGGCATCCGCATAGATCTGCAACGCGACATCACCCGCAGCCCCGGACGCATGTACCAGTTCCAGCAACAAGCGGCTGCTGTCTTGGGGGGCAAGGAAACGCGGCAGTGAGGCGGTGACGACAACAGGGTCTTTCGCAACAACATCAAACGTTGCATCGCCCACAGCGTCTGGCGACCAGGCCACAGCCATCAAGCGGATCGTCCCGTTGAAAGCCGGTTTGATGATCTCGACCTCGGCGTAACCATCCGCGCCAACCGCCACGGGGCCCGTAAAAAATGCCATCAGTTTTTCGGTCGGCGGCGGCGATTGCACCTGAACGCTGGCCGCCGCATCGCCGCCAGAGCGGACTGTGCCCAATGCGCCGTTCATCCCGTCGATCAGCCGCCCATAAATATCGCGCAACCCAACCCCCAGACGGCGCTGGCCAAAGTAGTGGTCTGTAGGATCAGGCGCATCAAAACCGGTAAGGTTCAGGATACCCAGATCAACCGCGGCAAGGGTGACATAGGCGGTCTGCCCTTCAGCAATACCATCGACCAAAACGCGCGCCGTCACGGTGCCCGCCTGCCCATCAAGCTGTTCGGGCACATCAAAACTGACGTTCAGCTTTTTGTCAGCCGGAGCAACGGCAGCATGGACCAATCCCAGTTGACGGCTGGGGTTCAGCCCTGCCGCAACATCCATCCCGCGCAGCACCGAGGCCGTCACATAGGCACCGGTGCCCCAGTCTGCATTCACCGTCAAAGCCACTGTATTTTCGCCCGCAGTAACCGGCACGACGCGGCGTTCAATCACGCGATTAGACAGCACGCTGATCATCGCTACGCCCTCACCGCCAGCGACAAGGCGCAGGGTGGCGGTATCGCCGGTTTCATAGGTTTCTGCGTCAAGGGACAGGTCCAGCCGGTCAGGCGTATCTGTCCCACCGTCACCGCCGTACCAACCGGCAGAAAACTCAATCGAGGATACAGTATACGGGCTGCCGATGCGTTCCGCGACAAGCTCGTACCTGCCCCATTCGGTCGGAGCGGTGATCCGCATGGCAGTGCCATCCAATGCCACATCGCCCGTCGCAACACGGATGCGCCGCGTGACGGGTTCCCACTCCCAATTGCCGTAAAGCTGATACCATTGATACCGTGTTTCGACCTTGTTCACGGTCCAGCGCACAGGCATTTTGCCGGCGGTGCCATCGGGGTTCATTGCGACCAGATCAAAGGCGGCGTCAGCCCCTTCGGGCAGCACCTCGTCAAACGCGGGCTTGATCCCGATCAGGGTCGTTGCAGGCGTGACCGCCTTTTCAACGCGCCGCTCTACCGGACGCCCCGACCCTTCAGCGACACGCAAAGTCACAGTGGCATTCAACGGGGTTTGTGGCTCCTCGTCCAGTTGCGGCAAGCGCAGGGCCAGCGCGGCGCGCCCCTGAGCATCTGTTGTGGCACCTGCGATCACTCGGGTCTGCCTGCGAAAATCCGTATCGTAGCGGCCAAATCTGTAGCCGTGCCAACCGCTTTGTACGCGCGTGGGGCTCAGCCGCACATCGCCGTCCACCTTCAGGTTCGCACCGGGTGCCCCGAAAAAATAGCGCACATCGACACCAAGGGGCGGCGTTTGATCAAGGCGCAAGGGCGCATCAGGCAGGGTGATGTCAAAGTCGATCCGCTCGGGCAGGAAATCCTCTACCAGCACGGTTTGGCTGGCCAGCGCCGGTGCGGCAAGATCGGTGTGAATATCCAACCGCCACGCGCCACGTGGCACATCCCCGCCCAAAGGCAGCGCAAAAACATGACCGCCCGCTTTGCTGTCGCGGCTAAGCTGACGGCTGTATTCAACCCCGTCAGGGCGTTTCAGAACGGCGGTCACCGGCAGCCCTTGCGATGCGCGGGCCTGACCATCGCGCGTCAGCACCGTGGCATAAATCACCTCGCCCACGCGGTACGCCCCGCGATCCGTTGTCAGAAACGTATCAATCGGCGGGGCGGGCGCGTGGCCTTCCACGCCGCGGTCGGACAGATCGAATGCCGGATCCGTCAGCGGCAGGAAGGCTACATCGCTGCTGCCCTCTTCGGCCATCAACAGAGCCGGTTGCGCGGCACCGTTGCCGCGCGTCAGCCCCGCCGGAAATTGTGCAAATCCGTCAGCGTCGGTCGTCACCTCGCCCAGCACCGCATTGGCGCGGCTGATCAAGCTAACCTTGATCCCTGCCGCCCCCCTGGCATTGCCAAGCCTGCGCACGGCGATGTGCATGCCGTCCGTCCCGCTCCATGTTGTAATGCCCAAATCGGACAAGACAAACCATTGCAGCGCAGCGGGGTTTTCATACCGGTCCTGACCTGGCACCGCAGCGCTGAGCGTGTAAACACCCGCAGGCTGATCCTCCAGCGCCGCGGCAAGAGGCAAGCGAGTGGTCATATCCACGTTCAACTCGTTCTGCACCGTGGCTTCGCCGGTCCAGACCTCATTGGCCAGCGCATCCGTGAAACGGTCATCTTCATGTGCGCTTAGCGGACGTCCGAAATAACTTTCGCGGATGGCGCGCACCAGATTGCGATCACTGACCCGACGCAAGGACAGTTCAAGCGTAGTCGCATTCACCGTCTCGACCGGCAAGGCTGCATCGGCACTACGCGGCAGGACATAGGCACGGCCCGCGAAACGGACCGAAGCGGCGCGATCCCGCACATAAAGCTGTAGGGTTACATCCTTGTGCAGTACTTCACCGCTTGCCGCTGGCAGGCCCGCGCGAAGGGTGACCGTATAGCGTGCGCCATGTTCCACCCCGTCGATGCAAAGCTGGCTGTCGTCGGTTTGTACAACCAGACCGCGCCCTTCAACACGCACGAAGGGTTCGTAATCGACGCCCGCCTGTACCAGTTTTTCGGAAAACTCCGTGCAGATGCGCGGCGCGGCTGCATTGTTGTCAACGCGATGCTCCGTGACGCGGAACCCGTATTTACCAATGGCATCCTCAAGCGCAGCACTCAGATCGTCGCGCGGGGTGATGTCCAACGCAAGGCGCAGCGCCGGTATCATGTCGCGGCCCCGATTATTGGCTTCAAGCGCTTGCGCCAATACGCGCAACGCCTCCACACGCGAACCGGACTGATCCGCCCGAAAATACCCGTTGATTGCCGCCTGCAACGCGGCGCGTCGGGCGCTGCGCCGTTCAGCGTTCTGGCCGGATTTGGCCCGCAGCAGGGACAATCGCGCATATGCTGTCCACAAATCCGCGCTGTCTGACAGGGCTGCAGCCTTGCCCGCCCAGCGTTGGGCCACAACGGTTTCACCCGTTTGTTCGGCGCGGATCATCGCGGAGGTCAGATCCTCTATCGTTTCCCCGTCAAAACTGTAGCGCGCCGCGTTCGCCGCGACCAATGCGCGCGCCGCTTCGAAATCACCCGTCTCCAGAAACGCCAAATCATTTTGCCGCGCCGCCTGAGCGGCCAAAACACGCGGTTCTGTCGCGGTCTTTTGTGCCGAAACCGCACCGACGTAAGGCTGACGTTCCGTGATGGCCGATTTCGGGAAACAGGCGTTGTTGCGGGTGTTAAACGTATAGGCGACACAGGCCTCTTCGGCAGAACACGCACGCGCGCAAGCGGCTTGTGTGGTGTCGAACAGATTGGTCAGATCAGCACCGAAGAAATCCGTATCCCGCGATTGCAAATACCGCTGTTCAGGCAGCGCATTCTGGGCTGCCGACTGTATCGCGCCGAGGCTCAAAAACGCCCATGCCAATCCTGCTGCCATCACAAGCCGCATCGGAAATCTCCTTTTTTTATCCTCTCAGCCTGACACGCCGACAGGGAGTCGGGCAAGTCTCGGGCGTGGGGTTTAAGGTATTGTTCACCGGTTTACGCCAATCTGCGCGAAACGAAGGGTCCGATCGGAGCACGGATGAGCCTTGCCAACAAATTAACCGAGGAACGGCGCAACCGGCTTGCCGCCGAGCGTATGCTCGAGCTGAAAAAGGCGGAACTCTTTGCTGCGAACCGGAAATTGGGGAAACACGCCCAGCAATTGAGCGAGGAAATCGTCGAAACACGTGCGCAGGTGGCCACGATCAGGGGCGAAAACCAGCGGGTTAAATCCGATCTGAACGTTGCCAACGAAAAGATCGCGATCGCCGAGCGGCGGCTGTGGCATTCCATCGAAACCATCAGCGACGGCTTTGCTTTCTTTAACGCCGACAATGAAATGATCATGGCCAACCGCGCCTATCTCGCGATTTTTGACGGGCTTGACGTCATTTGCCCCGGGGTGAACTATATCACCATCCTGCAAGTGCTGACGGATGAAGGGATCGTGAAAACCGGCGCACTCAGCAATGCCGGCTGGCGCGAGATGATGGCCGAACGCATCCAGCAGCGCGACCCCGAGCCGATTGTGATCCAGCTGTGGAACGGAAGCTATATCAAACTGGTCGATCAGCGCGGGCCCGAAGGGGATATGGTGTCGCTGGGCCTCGATATCACCGCAACCGTTGTCTATGAAGAACAGCTGAAGGAGGCACGGTCCGTGGCGGAAAGCGCCAACCGCGCCAAGTCTGCTTTCCTTGCCAACATGAGCCATGAAATCCGCACCCCGATGAACGGCGTTATCGGCATGGCAGAATTACTGGCCGAAAGTGATCTTGACGAAGAACAGCATCTGTTTGTCCAGACCATCAAAAACTCTGGCGAGGCGTTGCTGGTGATCATCAACGATGTGCTGGATTACTCGAAGATCGAGGCCCAAAAACTGGAGCTGCACCCGCAGCCATTCGATCTGGAAAGGGCGATTGTCGAAGTTCTGATGCTGTTGCAGACATCGGCACAGGCCAAAGGGCTGCCGTTGCTGTTGGATTATGACCTGTTTTTGCCGACCATGATGGTCGGTGATCCGGGGCGCGTGCGGCAGGTGATGACCAATCTGATCGGGAATGCGGTCAAATTTACCGCGCAAGGGCATGTGTTGATCCGTGTTACCGGCGTGCCTGATCCGGCGCTTGGCACCCTGTCCCTGCATGTGGTGGTTGAAGATACAGGCATCGGGATACCGGCGGATATGGTGGGCCATATCTTTGGCGAATTCAATCAGGTTGAAAACGAACGCAACCGGCAATTTGACGGCACCGGCCTTGGCTTGGCCATTTCGCAGCGGCTGGTCGTCATGATGGGCGGCGAAATTTGGGTGACATCGGAGGATGGCGTAGGATCCTGTTTCGGGTTTCGTGTGGAAATGGGTCTGACCGGGGACAGTGCAATTCCGCAATGGCAGCCACCACAGGGGCTGCGTCACGCATTGATTGTCGACGATGTCGACATCAATCGCAGTATCCTGCAACGTCAATTTACCCAGCTAGGGGTAAAGGTAACCGCTTGCAGTTCCATCGCGCAGGCAGAGGCGGCGATCGGCGATGACATCGACCTGTTGCTTGCGGATCAGGAATACGCACCCCCGCTGCTGGACCACCTGAAATCCCTTGGCCGCAGCGTGCGTTTCGTTGTGCTCAGCCCCCACCCCAGCAAGGCGATCAAGGCATTTGATACCCGTGTCGACGATATTCTGCTGCACCCGCCGTCGCGCCAGAACCTGTTTGATGTATTGGATGCAATATCATTCGGTCCGTCCGGCCCCACTGCGGAGCAGCCGCCGATGTCACAGCGCCGCATGCGGATCCTCGCCGCAGAGGACAACAAGACCAACCAGTTGGTGTTTCGCAAGATGGTCAAGGGTTTGAACATTGATCTGACTTTTGCCAGCAATGGCGAAGAGGCCCTGCGCCTGTTTCAGGAAGTAGCGCCCGATCTGGTCTTTATGGATATCTCAATGCCCAAGATGGACGGCAAAGAGGCGACCAACGCTATCCGTGCGATCGAAAGGGGTTCCCGCACGCCGATCCTTGCGCTGACCGCCCATGCAATGGACGGGGATGATACCGGAATTCTTGCTGCCGGTTTGGACAAATACCTGACAAAACCGCTACGCAAACCCTTGATCCTGCACGAAATAGAAGTGGCGCATGGCGGCAGGTTTGCGTCCCTCCGACCGGATCAGGACGAGGGGTAATCGCGCAGGAATACAGGTTTTTGCGGCGTTGAGAGTTCCGGCTGATAGGCATAACCGCCGGTCTCAAAATCCTTGATCGCCTCTGCATCTGTCAACCGGTTCTGAATGATGAACCGCGCCATCGCGCCGCGTGCTTTTTTGGCGAAAAAGCTGACAATTTTGGGGCCTTTTCCGTCCCCTTTGTCTTCCATGAATTGTGGTGTGATGATGTCCAGCTTCAGGGCTTTGGGGGCCACCGCGCCGAAATATTCCTGACTGGCGCAGTTGATCAATACATCGCTGCCAACCGCCGCACCCTGCGCATTCAGTGCCTTTGACAAGTCATCGCGCCAATACTCGTAAAGGTTCGCACCGCGCCGCGTCTTTAGCTTACTGCCCATTTCAAGCCGATAGGGCTGGATCGCGTCCAATGGGCGCAACACCCCGTAAAGGCCTGACAAAATCCGCAGGTGATCCTGCGCCCACGCCAGTTCATCCGCGTCCAGACTATCCGCTTCCAACCCCTGATAGGTGTCACCGGCAAAGGCCAATGCGGCAGGCCGTGTGATGTCTGCTGCCGGCTCCGCCTCAAAGGCCTGAAACCGGTCGCGGTTGAGCCGCGCCAGATCATCACTCAGATGCATCAGGTCTTTCAACTTGCCCAAGCTCAGATTGCGGGCCGTCGTTGCCAGTCGCACCGCGTCTTCCTGAAAATCGGGCTGCGTAACTTCCACGTCCCGCACGTCCCAGTCCAGCCTTTTGGCAGGCGAAATCACAACCAGCATCTTGGTCCCCTATTTTGACTTGATCCAGAGATAGCGCCGTGGCCCGTGACCACAAGGGGGGATCAACCCGCCTCGCGCAGGACGTCCAGAAACGCAGGGCCGAACCGCGTCGCGCGGCGTTCGCCGAGCAGCCGCTCAATGGCAGTCTCATCCGCATTGCGCAGTTGCGCGACCTTGGCCAGAAGCGATGCAGAACAACTCAGCGGTTTGTCACCGCCCCCCTCGCCACGGGTCAGATCGGCCTGCACCTGCAACAATTGGTCATAGACATTGCCGGCCTCGCGGCCCGCTAGCTTGCGCCGTGTCGGATGCATGCCCGCAGCTTCGCCGTTGATCACCTCAAGAAATGCCAATCCGTAGGTGTCCAGTTTTTTAGCCCCGATCCCACTGATCCCTGCCATCCCGTCCAGATCACGCGGGCGCTTTTCCGCCATCTCGATCAGAGTGCGGTCAGTGAAAATAATATAGGCGGGCACGCGTGCGGCTTCTGCCAGACCGCGCCGTTTGGCTTTCAGGGCAGACAACAGTGGCGCGTCTTCTTCGCTGACCATCTGCTTCACCGCAGGGCGACGGCTGGCCCCTGCGGTTTTGATGGAATCGCGGCGCAGGCTGATCTTGGCTTCGTCGCGCAAAATCGGCAGGGCGGCATCGGTCATGCGCAAGGCACCGTGGCGTTCGGGGTCGGGGCGGATCAGGTCATGGCCCATCATCTGGCGAAACACCGCCTGCCACTGGCGGCGGTCATATTCGCCGCCCACACCAAACGTCGGCAGGCTGGCATGGCCCCGCGCCTTGACCTTATCTGTCTCCACACCCAGCAGGATATCAATCAGATGCCCCGCGCCGAACCATTCTTCGGTGCGCAAAATGGCCGACAGCGCCTTTCGCACCGCCGTTGTCCCGTCAAACACATCCGCAGGCGTGTCGCATAGATCGCAACGCCCGCAGGTTACTTCGGTCTCTTCAAAATACCCCAACAGGGTTTTGCGGCGACATTCCAACGCCTCTGCCAGACCCAGCAGCGCGTTCAACCGCCCGTGATCTGCGGCCCGACGTTCAGGTGGGGCCAGTCCTTCGTCGATCTGGGTGCGGCGCAGGCGGATGTCGTCAGGGCCATACAGCGTTAGTGTTTCGGCGGGTGCTCCATCCCGACCGGCGCGGCCAATCTCTTGATAATAGGCCTCGATACTCTTGGGCAGGTCCGCGTGGGCAACCCAGCGGATATCGGGTTTGTCCACACCCATCCCGAATGCGACCGTGGCGCAAACGATCAACCCGTCTTCCTGCTGGAACTGGCGTTCGGCGATGCGGCGGTCTTCGGCTTCCATTCCGCCATGATAATGGATCGCCTTTTGCCCCGCCTCACGCAGGGCACGCGCAATCCCTTCGGTTTTGGCGCGCGTACCGCAATAAACAATGCCGGATTGCCCTTTGCGGGCAGCTGCAAAATTCAGGATCTGGTCACGCGGTTTGTTTTTTGCCAGAAACGATAAGTGGATATTGGGCCGGTCAAAGCCGCCCAGAAAGGCCGTCGGATCCGTTCCGTCGAACAGTTTTTGCACGATCTCGGCGCGGGTTTCGGCATCAGCCGTCGCGGTAAACGCGGCCAGCGGCACGTTCAGATGTCGGCGCAGTTCGCCGATCCGCAGGTAGTCAGGGCGAAAATCATGGCCCCACTGGCTGACGCAATGCGCCTCGTCCACCGCGATCATGTTAACGCCGACACGTTTGAGCATGCCAGTTACAGATCCGGCGGCAAGTCGTTCGGGGGCCATATACAGCAGTTTAAGCGTGCCATCCTCAAGACCCTGCCAAACGGCATCGGTCTCTTCCTCGGTATTGCCGGAGGTCAATGCACCGGCCCCCACACCGGCCTCTTGCAAGGAACGCACTTGGTCACGCATCAGGGCAATGAGGGGGGAAATCACCACCGTCACCCCGTCACGCATCAGGGCAGGCAGTTGGAAACACAGGGATTTACCGCCACCAGTGGGCATGATGGCCAGCACGTTTTCACCGGCTGTCACCGCCTCTACAATCTCTTGCTGGCCGGGGCGAAACCCGTCGAAACCAAAGACATCACGTAATAGCGTGGCAGCGCCAGTCATGCGGGAACCCTGTATCGTTTTCTGCTCTTTTTATGCAGAATCCCACACTAACAATCTGTGAACAAGCCCAAAGGGCCTTAATAAAACGCCGCTGCGTTATTGACCAAGATGATCCGCGCCACGGCCACACCGATCAGCAGCACCAAGGGTGCTAAATCCAGCCCCCCCAGTTGCGGCAGGATAGACCGCAGACGGCTGTAAATCGGTTCAAGCAGGCGGTTCAACCCGTCCCAGATTTGAGCGACCAAAGGCTGGCGCAAGTTTAGCACCTGAAAATTGATCAGCCAGGACATGATGACATGCGCAATCACGATGAAATAGACGATGTTGAGCAACAGCATCAGTATTTGAAAAATCGAAGCCATGTCGCGCCCTTCTTGCAAACCACTGTGTTGCAGTTAAGCCTGCGGCCAGAAATCCGCAAGAGCGCGGCACGGATCAAGGTGAATGTGCGCGCCACTGGCCCCTAAACCGCACAGTCTCCCTTGCGTGAAACCCAATCGCCTGCTCTACCTGATTGCGGGTTCATCGGGGGCAGGACAATGGCAACAATCACGGCGCGCAAACGCATCTGGGGCTGGTATTTTTTCGACTGGGCCAGCCAGCCATATAACACATTGATGCTGACATTTATCTTTGGGCCCTATTTTGCGCAGACGGCCACCAACGCGCTGATTGAGGGCGGCATGGCCGTCGATGCAGCCAAAGCGCAGGCCCAGGCCTATTGGGGGTACGGATTAACCGTGGCGGGGATCGCAATCGCACTATTAGCACCGGTTCTGGGGGCGATCGCCGACAGCACCGGCAAACGGATGCCCTGGATCTGGCTGTTTTCGGCGCTCTATGTCATCGGCTCTGCCGCGCTTTGGTGGACTGCGCCACAGGGTTTTTCCGTCCTCTGGGCCTTGTTCTTTTTCGGCATTGGCCTGATCGGGATGGAGTTTGCGACGATCTTTACCAATTCCTACCTTCCCGAACTGGACCCCGATCCGGCCGAACGCGGGCGTATTTCCGGTTCGGGCTGGGCCTTCGGTTATCTGGGCGGGCTGGTCGCGCTCATTGCCATGCTGTTGCTGTTTCAGGCGGGGGAGAACGGAAAAACGATGGCGGGCCTTTCCCCATTGCTGGGACTTGATCCGGAAACCAAGGCGGATACCCGCATTGTTGGCCCGCTTTCAGCGGTTTGGTTTGCGCTCTTTATGATCCCGTTTTTCCGGTACACCCGCGATGATCCTGGCGCGCCAAACACCGGATTGAAACTCGGGCAGGCGCTTGCGGATCTAAAGCAAACGCTGCGCAATCTGCCGCGCCACCCCTCGTTGATGGCCTATCTCGGATCGTCGATGTTTTATCGCGATGCGCTGAACGGCATGTACACGTTTGGCGGCATTTACGCGCTGGGTGTTTTGAACTGGTCCATCATCGACATTGGTATTTTCGGCATCCTTGCCGTTCTGTCCGGCGCGGTATTTTGCTGGGTCGGCGGACGTGTAGACCGGCGTATCGGGCCAATGCCCGTGATTGTGTTTTGCTGCATCACCCTGATTTTGACGGCGATCCTGATCATCTCGCTGACCCCGACATCAGTGATGTGGGTGCCGGTACCGGATGGTTCTGCCGCACCTGATATCGCCTTTTTCATTGCCGGTGCGTTGATTGGCGCAGCAGGTGGTGCGTTGCAGGCATCATCGCGCAATATGCTGACCTATCAGGGCAACCCCGAGCGGATGACAGAGGCCTTTGGCCTTTATGCGCTTTCGGGCAAAGCGACATCATTTCTTGCCCCAGCGTTGATTGCCATCACCAGCGATCTGACCGGCAGCCAAAGATTGGGCATTACCCCCGTCGTAGGTCTGTTCATCATCGGGTTGATCCTGTTAGCATGGGTGAAACGAAACGGAGATTTTGCCAAATGACCCTTTCCCGCGTTGTGATCTGTGCCGCACTGGCGGTTGTCCTTGCCTCCTGTGGTGGGGGTGGCCGTGACATCAGCGGCGCGAAACAAGTGTTGCCGACGATTGGGTCGTCCGGTGGTGCGCTTAGCAATGTGCAGGCGAAAAAGTTGTTTGGCGCGAAATCCTTTGCCTCGGCACAAAGTTCAGCACCCTATGGCAGCTACGCTAAGGGGTGTCTGGCTGGCGGTGTGCAACTGCCGGAAACCGGCCCGACATGGCAGGCCATGCGATTATCACGCAACCGCAATTGGGCGCATCCCGAAACGGTTGATATGGTCAAAAAACTGTCGGCCTTCGCCGCGAGGCAACCCGGTTGGGAAGGTCTGTATGTGGGCGATATGAGCCAGCCACGAGGCGGGCCGATGTTGACCGGTCACCGCAGCCACCAGATCGGATTGGATGCCGATATCTGGATGTTGCCGCCTAAATCGCTTGGGCTGAGCCGCAAACAGCGCGAGAACATTTCCTCGATCTCCATGCGCCGCTCAAAAGGGGCCTATGTGAACAGCTCCTGGACCAAAGCGCATCACAATATCCTAAAGGCCGCTGCCAAAGACCCGCGTACCGCGCGTATCTTTGTTTTTCCCGGCGCCAAGGTGCAGATGTGCAACGATGAAAAGGGCGACCGCAGCTATCTGCGCAAAATCCGTCCCTGGTATGGGCATCATTATCATTTCCATGTCCGGCTAAACTGTCCCAAAGGTCTGCGCGGATGTGTAAACCAGTCACCGCCACCTGCAGGGGACGGCTGTGCGGACGCGCGCCAATGGCAGGCAAATATCCTGAACCCGCCAAAGCCGAAACCCAAAGACCCGAACGCCAAGCCCAAGCCGCCGCGTCGCGAGTTGGTGCTGGCGGATTTGCCGGCGCAATGTAAGGCGGTACTGAACAACTGAGACACCTTGTTTGCGTTTTGACGGTGGTGCTTTGGGGTGCCGCCTTGCCCGCCCGCGCGGAGCCTTCCCTGCGTCTGGTGTCCACAGTCACATGGGAATGGGACGCCGCGTGGTTTGGCGGGTTCTCCGGGCTGGAGTTGTCGCAAGATGGCCGCTTGATGACCGTGCTGTCTGACCGCGGGACGTTGGTGCAGGTCAATCTGATCCGCGACAACGGCATCATTCAGGCGCTCGATCCGCAACGCTACAATTCCTTTTTCGATCAGGACGGCAGCGCCCTTGGCTCCGATTTTCGCGATGTCGAAGGGCTCGCCGTGTCACAGGACGGGATGGCCTATGTGTCTTTCGAACATGCACATCGTATCGCAAAGTTGAATATACAGAGCGGCAGAACACAGGACCTTCCGGGCCACCCCGACTTTGCCAAACTGTCCGAGAACACGGGGTTGGAGGCGCTGGCGATTCATCGGGACGGCCGGCTTTTTACCCTGTCCGAAGCAGCGGCTGACGAAAGCGGTACAACGCCGCTTTATACATATGAAAAAGGGCGCTGGCAGATCAGCCACCGCGTGCCTTTGCCCGGCCCGTTCCGGCCGGTGGGTGCGGATTTCGATGATCGCGGACGGCTGTATCTGTTGGAACGCGCCGTGACGCCGTTGGGGTTTCGCAGCCGGATCAGGCGACTGGATTTGAACGCGTCACCCGTCAAGACCGAAACGTTGTTGACCAGTTTTCCCGCCGCTTTTGACAACCTTGAGGGAATAAGCGTCTGGCAGGATCAGACCGGCGCGACGCGCCTGACCCTGATCTCGGACGACAATTTCTTTTCGCTGCAAACCACCCAGATCGTCGAATTCGCCCTGACGGAATGACTTGCACTGCCTGTCGCAAAGGCATAAAGCGCCCCAGTCTGCGATACCCGCAGGCCAAGTCGCCGCACCCTTGCAAAAAACGGTTTTATATTATGACACGCAATACACTCCCCGGCATCATTGCCATGGCCGCCATCGTTGTGGCCTCCAATGTCCTTGTTCAATTTCTCTATGGTCAATGGCTGACCTACGGGGCCTTCACCTATCCACTGGCGTTTCTGGTCACCGATGTGATGAACCGCGTTTATGGCACCGCTGCGGCGCGCCGCGTGGTACTTGTCGGCTTTGGTGTCGGGCTTGTTTGTTCGCTTATCGGGACGCAGATCATGGGCGAATTCGGCCCGCTGGTCACCGTCCGCATCGCCATCGGTTCTGGTCTTGCCTTCCTTGTCGCGCAATTGCTTGATGTATCGATCTTTGCCGCGCTGCGCGGCGGGACATGGTGGCGCGCGCCACTGGTCAGCACGCTGATCGGCGGCACGCTGGATACCGCGCTGTTCTTCTCTGTCGCCTTTTCCGGCGCATTCAGCTTTATCCATCCGGCGACCGATGTCAGCTGGGCGTCCGAAATGCTCCCCCTGTTGGGTTCCGGTCCGGTTGCACCGCTTTGGGTGTCGTTGGCTGTGGCGGACTGGAGCGTGAAAATCGCCATCGCGTTGCTGGCGCTGATCCCTTTCCGCGTGTTGACCGCACGGATGCTACGCGCAAGCTGATCCATCGCAATAGCGACAATTAGTTCAAAAAAGTTCTTTGCGTTTTGAGAAACCTGTGCAACGATTCAGGTGAGTTCAACAAATGTAAAGGAGGTGATCTAGTGTCTAGAAAGGTACTGGAGCGAGGTGTCGGAACAGCTTGGGAGGTATCCCGTTAGGGCAGCCCCTGACGGTTGATCAGCCCGAGTGGATTCAGGTCTAACCGATCCCCTCCTTAAGCCATTCATTTGGGCCGCTCCGGTATTCGGGGCGGCCCATTTCCTTTCCCCCGTTATTTTGCCCACATCCGTATCGGCACCGATGCCGTTTTGACCTTCGTCGCACAGAATGCAACAAAGGCCCCATGTTACGCATCAACGACACCATCAGCATACAGGACTGGGAGCTTTCCGAGCAGTTCATGCGCGCCTCCGGCCCCGGCGGGCAGAATGTAAACAAAGTATCCTCGGCAGTGGAGCTGCGGTTTGAGGCGGCGACCTCGCCCTCCCTACCCGCACCCGTGAAAACGCGGTTGCGTCGCTTGGCCGGACGGCGCTGGACCAACGAGGGTGCCTTGGTCATTCAATGTGATGAAACCCGCAGTCAGGCCCGCAATCGCGACATAGCACGGGACCGGCTGGTTGCCTTGATCACACAGGCGCTGACCCCGCCGAAACGGCGCATTGCCACGCGCCCGACGTTGGGATCAAAGAAGCGCCGGCTAAAGGCCAAGAAGGTGCGCGGTGACGTCAAGGCGATGCGCGGCAAGGTCGATCCCGACAGTTAAGGCCGTGCGGTCCGCCGGCCTTACATTTTGCGCAGAATGTAGATGTCCATGATCCAGCCGTGGCTTTCCCGCGCCTCTGCCCGCATTTGAATGATCCGCGCGCTGACCTCGGCCAAGGGTCCTTCGCAGGTGATCTGCTCTTTCATACCGACATAACCGCCCCACCAGATATGCACACCCTCCGGCGGCAGGGTCTGAAACGCGCAAGCACCGTCCAGCATAATCGCCAGCGTATCCACGCCAGCCGGCCACCCCCCGTCACGCAGCCGCCGCCCTGTGGTCACGACAAAGGGTGCGCCGATGTCGTTGATCGGGATCGCATGGGCCGCGGTCAACGCCTGCAAGGATGTGATGCCGGGGATCACTTCGATCTGCGGTGCGGGATTGAGGCGCGCGGCAATCCGTAAGGTGCTGTCATAAAGTGACGGATCCCCCCAGACCAACAGCGCCACCTTGCCAACAGATGTGCCACCCATCGCATTTACCCAAGCCAGTGCAATCGCGTCATGCCAGTCATCCACCCGCTGGCGGTAATCCGGCGTTGCCTCATCCCGCACAGGAAGATCGAATTCGACAATGCGGGTGGTGGGGTTTGTCAGAACCTCGTCGCAAATGGCACGGCGCAGCTCAGCCAAGTCGGCTTTGCCCGCACCCTTGCGCGGGATCAGGATCATGTCTTGGGCATTGATCGCACGGATCGCCTGAAGCGTCAGATGTTCGGGATTGCCGGTGCCGATTCCAATCAGGGTCAACTGCATCGCTTTACCCCGGGATCCGCGCAATGGCTTTGGTACGCAAGCTGCCCAATACGCGGGCGTCGGCAAAGGTGCCATCCTGCGAAAGCGCATATAGACGCGCAAAGTTTTGCAATTCTGCAAGGTCGTCGCGCGTTAAATCACCGAACAAATACGCCACCTTGCCGCTGGCGCGAAAGGCAACAGTCTGTGCACGGGTGCAGCCGGACATACACTCAACGCTTTCCACCTCGATCCCCTGCAATCCTTTGCGCAGAAAATCGACAAACTGCGCTTGCGGCGCGCAGGATCGACATACGGATACTTTCATTCTTCCAGCTCCGCGAGGGGACCGTAAAAGATCAACGCAGGCGTTGTGCTGCTCGTGGCTTCCAGATGTTTCGCAAGACTTGCGATCGTATAGCGCGTCAGCTTTTCAGCAGGGGTCGATACCGCTTCGGCCAGCATGGCCGGTGTATCGCCCGGCAGCCCATGTTCGATCAACCGTGCGGCCAATCCGGTAAAGGTGCGTTTGCCCATGTAGACCACCGTGGTCGCCGCCGGATCAGCAAGCGCCGCCATGTTCACATCTGCCGGCAAATTGCCCGTCACATCAGCACCGGTGATAAACTGTACACGTCGCGCGGTAAGGCGACGCGTCAAAGGCATGCCCGCCGCCGCAGCAGCAGCCGAAGCGGACGTAACACCGGGGATAATTTCAAACGCGATACCTGCGGCTTTCAGCGCGGTGATCTCTTCCTCAAGCCGGCCGAACATCCCGCTGTCACCGGATTTCAGGCGCACCACCCGCAGCCCCGCCTTGGCGTGATCGACCAGAACCTGCGAGACATGGTGCTGCTTGGGCGACGCCCGCCCCGCACGTTTACCGACGCCAATCAAATCCGCATCCGGTCCGGCATGTTCAAGGATCGGTCCCGCGCTCAAATCGTCGAACAGGACCGCTTCGGCCTTTTGCAACCGGTCAACCGCTTTGACCGTCAACAGATCAGGATCGCCGGGGCCGGAGGATACAAAGGAAACAAAACCGCTCATCACTCTTCGCCAATCATGTGGAAAAAGGTGCCTGTTGCGCGGCCTCCGCCCTCGAAATGTCGAACGGAACCGGTTTCAGCGACCTCCAAATCATTGCTGTCGCAGATTTTTGCCAGCGGCGCGTCGGGTTCATCCAATATGGTCGCATAGTGGAATTCATGCCCGCGCAACCGCGCCAAAGCGTCAAAGCCGGGGACCGGCGCGTTCAGGGTGGCCTTGCGATAGCCGAGGTGAAATTTGCGTTTCTCGAATGACGTCTCAAGCCCCAAAAGGCCGGTCATTTCGTGACGCGCGCCCTCTTTGTCGACCAAACCGGCCCCCATCGCCATATAGCCACCGCATTCGCCATGCACCGGCTTGTCGCGCGCAAATTCTTGAAGACCCTTACGGAAATTGATCGCGGCTGCCAATTGTCCTGCGTGCAGTTCGGGATAGCCGCCGGGCAGCCAGCAGACATCGGCAGACGGGTCTGGTGCCTCATCCGCCAACGGCGAAAACGGCAGTACCTCGGCTCCGGCGACCCGCCAGCCGGCCAGCAAATGCGGATAGACAAAGGCAAAAGCCGAATCCTGCGCCAAGGCGATACGTTGGCCCGGTGGGATGACCGTTGCCGGTGCTGGCGCATCTTGCAAGGTGCCCGCAGCCGCTGCACGCAGGGCGGCAAGGTCAACGTGTTCGCTGACGAAAGCAGCGGCCCCTTCCAGTATTTGCGGCAGGTTTTCCTGTTCGCCCGCTTGGACCAGCCCAAGATGCCGTTCCGGCAGCTCTATCTCTTTGCGGCGCGGCAAAACGCCCAAGACGCGCACGCCTGCCGCTTCCATCCCGACCCGCACCAATGCTTCATGACGGGGCGACGCGACGCGGTTCAACACCACCCCCGCCAGCGTCACATCAGGGCGCATCATCTTGAAGCCCAAGGCGGTCGCGGCCACCGATTGCGCCGCCCCCGACACATCCAGCACCAGCACCACGGGCCATCCCATCAGCGCCGCAATATCCGCGCTTGCGCCGTTTCCGCAGGCCCCCGGAATTGCCACACCGTCGAACAATCCCATCGACCCTTCCGCAAGGATCAGATCCGCACCGGCGGCATTGCCAACCAACCCGTCAATCGTAGGCCGCGCCATGGACCAACTATCAAGGTTGAAAGACGCGCGACCAGAGGCTGCCGTGTGAAACGCCGGATCAATATAGTCGGGGCCGCTTTTGAACGGCTGGACCTCGATGCCCTGTGCGCGAAACGCAGCCAAAAGGCCCAGCATCAGTGTCGTTTTACCGGTGCCCGAGGCAGGCGCGGAAATCATCAGGCCGGGGGGGATCATTCCGCGCTCTCCGGGAAACGGGGTGCGGTGCCGACGGGGCGGAACCTGCGGTCGTAATCCCCTGCATAGAGCCTGCTTTCGCCGAAATCCTCTGCGCCGATGGCATGGCCGACAAGGATCAGCGCGGTGCGCTCCATCTCTGCACCAATGGCGGTTTGCAGGGTCTCAAGCGTCGCTTTGACCACCCGTTGATCAGGCCAGCTGGCCCGCCAGACCACAGCAACCGGACAATCCGCCCCGTAATGTGGTGTCAGGTCGGCGACCACTTTTTCCAGCACATGCACCGACAGATGGATCGCAAGGGTCGCGCCGGTCTTGGCAAAGTTTTCCAATGCCTCGCCTTCAGGCATCGCCGTGGCGCGGCCGGAGGTTCGGGTCAGGACAACCGATTGCACCACACCGGGCAAGGTCAATTCCGCGTTCAACGCAGCGGCAGCAGCGGCGAACGATGGCACACCGGGCGTCACGTCATAAGGAATATCAAGGGCGCGCAAACGGCGCAGTTGTTCGCCCATGGCGGACCAAACGGACAAGTCACCCGAGTGCAGTCGCGCAATGTCGTGGCCCGCAGCGTGGGCTGCGCTGATTTCATCCATGATTTCATCCAGCGACATCCGCGCCGTGTTGATGATTTTCGCGCCATCAGGACAATGCGCAAGCAACGCCTCGGGCACCAGTGAACCGGCGTAAAGGCACACAGGGCAGGCCGCAATCAGGTCGCGACCGCGCAGGGTGATGAGGTCGGGCGCACCAGGGCCAGCGCCAATGAAATGGACGGTCATGTTTGGGTTTCCTCGAAATTTTGCGCGATGGCGGCAGTGGCTTTACCATCGCCCGAGACGACGCGCGGTGCAACCAGCCGCGCATGTGGGCCGGCGGCGACAAGGGCCGCAGCCTCGGCCAGTGATCCGGTCCCGAACCTGTCCTGGATGCGTTGCGATTGGGTGGGGGTGATCATCTTTTGCAGATCCTCTTGGGTGACACCAAGACCGGGAACACCCATCAGGCCCGCCAGTTCCTGAAACACCTTTTCGCGTGATTTCGCCGCTTCGGTGACCAGCGCGTCGATTGCGCCCCCGTTTACCCCCTCTAGCGCCAGACGCAAAGCATCTTGCAAGCTGGCGAGGTCAGCGGCCGCACGAAATCCAAGGCCTGCAACCCTCATAGTGTCACGCTCCATTGCACGACAGGTCGGGCGGGTTGCCAGCCGCGCATGCTGCCCAAGGGTTGTGCCTGTGCCAATTCGATCCGCAGCAGGCTTCCGCCTTTTGCGGCATGAAGCGTGGCAAGCAGCGTTTCGGTTTCAAGCGTCACGCCATTTGCGACAAGACGCGTGCCCACAGGCAGGATCGCAAAGAGTTTTTCAAACAGCGCCGCCGTCCCGCCGCCACCGACGAACACCGCATCGGGGGGCGTCTGGTTTTCGATTGTCTGGATTGACGCCCCTTCAACCACGCTCATGCGATGCCCAAGCCCGAAATCATGGATGTTTTGCGTGATGTTTTTGGCACGCTCGGATTTTAGCTCAAAGGCCGTGGCGCGCCCGCCTGCAAGACACCATTCCACTGAAATAGAGCCTGATCCCGCCCCGATGTCCCAGAGGGTTTCACCGATGCGCGGTGCCAGCGCAGAGAGGGTAAGGGCACGCACGGGGCGTTTGGTGATCTGGCCATCATTGGTAAAGCTATCGTCCGGCAGACCAGAGGCACGCGGAAGGCCGACACCCGCAGGCAACTCAACTGCGACAGCTACTGGCGCAGCCACAGCATCGAGGTCAAAACCGGCAGCCGTGGTTTCGCGGGTGCGTTGGTTTGTCCCGCCCATCCGTTCACAGACATGCATGGTGGCACCACCCGCACCTTGTCCGGTCAACCATTTGGCCAGTGCCGCAGGGGCGTCGCCATCCCGCAGGAGGCAAATCAAACGGCCATGGGGCGACAGCACCCCGCGCAGCTGTTCAAACGGGGCGGCGTGTAACCCGTGGCACGTCAGCCCCTCTATCCGCCAGCCTAGGTGGCCCGCAACCAGTTGGAATGTCGACGGCGCTGGCAATACTGTCCACTCGTCACGCGACAGGTGGGTCGACAGGCTTGCGCCCGCGCCGAACCAGAACGGATCGCCGGAGGCAAGAACCACGCAGGCTTTGCCTTTGGCCGCCAGTACCGGTTCGACGCTGAACGGAACCGGCCACGGCTGGCCTTTGGCCGCCGCATCGACCAGCTCCAAATGACGCGGGCCGCCAAAAACCACCTCGGCGCGCGCAATCGCCTCACGGCTTGCGGGGGGCAAGGTGCCTGCGCTATCGTCCGGCATTCCGATGATCGTCAGCCAAGGGTTATCCAACATGCGCATCCTTTTGCTCGGCGGCACAACCGAAGCTAGCCAGATGGCCAGAACCCTTGCCGCGCAAGGACTGGATGCGGTGTTTTCCTATGCCGGGCGGACGGCCACCCCCGTGGCGCAACCCCTGCCAACACGGGTCGGCGGATTTGGCGGAGTTGACGGGTTGGCCACTTATTTGAGGGCCGAAAACATCACCCACGTGATTGACGCCACGCACCCCTTTGCCGCCGGGATGAGCCGAAACGCCCATGCCGCTTGCGCGCGCGCGAATGTTGCGCTGATCCGGTTGGAACGGCCCGCTTGGGCACCGGCTGACGCAGACAGATGGACGTTGCTGCCGGAAATCGAGGAGATTCCTGCCGCCCTGCCCGACACCCCGTCGCGCATCTTTCTGGCGATCGGGAAACAACAGATCGGATTGTTCGCCGCGAAGCCTCGACATCACTATCTGTTGCGTCTGGTGGATCAACCCGAGTCCGGTTTGCCGCTGCCCGATGCAGCAGTTGTAATTGCGCGCGGCCCGTTTGATGTGGCGGGGGACGTGGCGCTGATGCGCACACACCGGATCACCCATGTCGTCGCTAAAAACAGCGGTGGACAGGGCGCGCGGGCCAAGCTGGAGGCGGCGCGGATCTTGGGCTTGCCGGTCCTGATGGCGCAGCGACCTGTGTTGCCCGATGGCGATCTGGCCAATACCGTCGAGGGCGTTTTGAAATGGTTGTCTCACGAGGCCGACCGAGGCGTATAGACATAGCGCCCGACAAATTTTGTGGCTGAATTGCCCACGATCACAACAGTTTGCATATCGGCCATTTGCGGCGTCGCGTCAGCCAGGGGAACAGTTACCAGCTTTTGGTCCGGTTTGCTGACCGCACGCGCAAAGGTGATCAGCCGGTCGGGGCCACATTCCTCGCGCAGCACTTTCAGCGTTTTTTCAAAGCCGTGCGGGCGGGATTTGGAACGCGGATTGTAAAACGCCATCGCGAAATCGCCACGGGCGGCCATGCGCAAGCGATGTTCGATCACCTCCCAAGGCTTGAGGTTGTCGCTGAGGTTGATCGCGCAGAAATCATGCCCCAGCGGCGCGCCGGCAGCGGCGGCGGCGGCGAGCATGGCGGTGATGCCGGGCAAAACGCGAATGTCTGTTTCCGTGTACTCGGGATGTGCTTCTACCGCTTCGAAAACGGCAGACGCCATGGCGAACACCCCCGGATCACCGGAGGAGACAACCACAACACGCGCACCTTGGGCGGCCAGTTGAAGGGCATGCAGGGCGCGGTCCAGTTCGACACGGTTATCGGTAGGGTGCAAGTTTAACCCGGCACGGGGCGCGATACGCGCTACATATGGAATATAGCCGATGATGTCGGTGGCCTGAGCAAGCGTTTCCGTGACCTCTGGCGTGATCAGCGCATCATTTCCCGGCCCAAGACCGGCGATGGCGACCCAACCCGTCATTCTGCCGCCTCGGGGCGGCGGCCCTGACCATGTACCAGAACAATCGCGAAATAAGGGCAGTCATCATCAGCCACATCGGCAAGTTTCGCGATACGTTGATCCGGCATCGTGCCTTTCTCGACCAGCCATGCATCGTCCAACCGGCCAGCAGCAGCAAGCGCGCGTTTGACGACAGGAAGGTTGCGACCGGTTTTCATCACCACCAAGGCATCGGCGCGTTTCATGTGTGCGATCAGGTCTGCCTCGGGCAGGGTTCCCATCAGCACCGTCATCACGTCATCGCCCCACGTGAAAGGCATATCAAGCGCGTTCCAACAGCCGACCATACCGGGGATCGCCGGCAGCACCTCAACCTCTGCCCGGCCTTGCAGGCGGGTGTGCAAGTGCATGAACGACCCATAGAAAAACGGATCGCCCTCGCAAAGCACGACAACCTCTTCGGTCTTGGCCAGCTCTTCCAGACGGTCCGCCCACTCGGCATAGAAATCGACCATCAACTGGCGGTATTCATCGCTGTCAAAGCGCAGTTCCGTCGTGACGGGGTATTCCATCGGATATTCGATCACATCATCGCGCAACATACCGTTGACGATTCTGCGCGCCTGCCCCGCGCGGCCCTTTTTACGGAAATAAGCGAGATGTTTCGCCCCCCGAATGGCTCGGTCGGATTTCACGCTCATCAACTCGGGGTCGCCGGGGCCAAGGCCCGCGCAAATGATCCTGCCCATGATTATTCCACCCTGCTGGCAAGGGCGTTCACGGCCGCCACGGTGATCGCGGAACCGCCCAGACGGCCCCGCACAATCATCGAGGGCACGGGAAGGTCCTGCATCAATGCTTCCTTGGATTCAGCGGCACCGATGAACCCCACAGGACAGCCAATGATCGCCGCGGGGCGCGGGCAATCGGGGTCTTCCAGCATGTTGATCAGGTGGAATAGCGCGGTCGGGGCATTACCAATGGCAACAACGGCACCAGCAAGATGTGGACGCCAAAGCTCAAGCGCGGCAGCGCTGCGAGTGTTGGACATCTCGGCCGCCATATCCGGCACACGCGGATCACGCAGGGTGCAGATCACCTCGTTCTCGCGCGGCAGTCGTTTTCGGGTGATGCCCTCGCTGACCATATAGGCGTCACAGAGGATCGGCGCGCCGCCTTCCAATGCGGCACGGGCCTTGATCGCCATGTCGGGCGAAAACTGCACGTGTTCCTCAAGCCCGACCATACCAGCGGCGTGGATCATGCGCACGGCAACGATTTCTTCTTCGGGTGTAAAACGGGCGAGTGCGGCCTCTGACCGGATCGTGGCAAAGGACTGGCGATAGATTTCAGCGCCGTCTGTGATGTAGCTATGGGGCATGCGAAAGCGCCTTGATAATGTCGTTCTGGGTGAGGTTGCTGGCCGCCGGTGTGTCGCCCGCGCGGCCCTGTTTGACAAGGTCGAATCCGTTTCCGGTTGCGGTGAGTGTCAGCGGCGCGGCTTTCGGATGTGCGCAGCCTTTGGCACAGCCCGAGATGTGGAGGGTTTGCGAAGGCTTCAAGTGCGGCGCAAGGTGGCGTGCGAGGGCGCGCGTTTGGCTCAGCGCTTGAGCGCAGTCGGGGGCACCGGTGCAGGCCGTGATGCGCAGCAAGGGATGGGTCGGGTCGGTGATCAAGCTGTCAGGCTGTGGGGCGTGTTCGCACCCCTCCATCAAGATCATGCGCCAAGGTGTCAGGCGGATATCCCCAAGCGAGGCAAACACCGCGGCTGTCACTTGACCAAAAGCCATTCCCGCAATCATGCCTTGCGGTGTTGGGCCGGGAACGGGGGCGTAGGTTTGCGTTTGACGCGCTGTGTTGAAACCGTCGGGCAAGGTTGCCCCGTCACCAAGCAGTTTCGCCATGCGGTTATGCGTGGTGCGGGTGCCCATAAACCAGTTGGCCAGTGCCAATGCTTCGCCAATGCAATTTTCTACGGCGACGGGTTTGCCCTTAGACATGCCATCAGCGACAAGAATGAGCTCCCCCTTTAGATCACGCTCCAGCCGGATGTCAGCGGGGGCGGTATGCAGCACAGGCTTAGGACCGGTGTCGATGGCAAACCCGAATTTATGCGGCAGCGCCGGCGCGTGTGACTGGCCAAGTGCGTCGGTCAGAGCATGCGCCGCGGCGGGCGTTTCCCCGAAAGGGGTCACGATGACATTGCGCCGGCTTTCGACCGCTTCGCTCGGGTCGATCAACGACAGATCACGCAGGGCGTCGATCAAGGGGGCATGCGTATCCGGCGTCACACCACGCAACTGAACGTTGGCCCGGCTGGACAGATCAATGATGCCGTTCCCGTAGCGCAGGGAAAGGGCGGCGATGCCTTTGGTTTGCACGCGGCTCAGGCGACCGTTGTAGGGGCGGATGCGCACAACCAAACCGTCGCCGGACATCATCGGGCGCAGAGCACCAGGGCAGTAGCCCTTGATTTCCGGGGCATTCATTGCGCGACATCCATCTGGGCGTTGATCGAATTGCGACGCGTGATCCAAAGGCCAGCATCGCGCAGCGCGGCGAAGCGGTCTTGCATGGCCTTTAACGCTGCCGGATTTTCGCGTTCCATAAATGCCACCAGATCATCCCGACCAAGGGTTGCGTCGTAATAGAGGTCAAACAGATGCGCCGGCACCTCGCGGGTCAGATGTGCGAAAGCGGCAAGGTTATCGAGGGTCGCCGCGATTTCGGCGGCACCACGGAAGGCATGGCGCATCATGCCGCTGGCCCAATCAGGGTTCGCGGCGCGGGCACGAACGACGCGGGCGATTTCTTCGGCCATGGTGCGGGCACGGGGCGTGCCTATTTTCGTCGTGTCGACGTGGTACATGGCGGGTTTGGAGGCCCCCAGATGGGCCATGGCCGCAGCAAAACCACCCTCGTGACTGGCGTAATCCGAAGCAAGCAGCACATCGGATTCGGTAAGATCCTGAATATGAGCGAAGGTGTCAGCGCTTTGCAGCCGCTTCTCAAGCGCCGCGCGGTTCTGATGCGCCTCGCCGTTGGCATCGACAGACCATTCGGAGGCTTTCAACCACGCCTCACCGGCTGCGGCGCGCCCCTCTTGCGAATAATCCAGCATCGCCGCTTCCATATTCATGCCATATAAACCCGGTTTTGGGCCAAAGACGCGGGGGGATTTAACCTTATAGGGATTCATATCCGCCGCCTCTTCCCGCTCGGCGAGCGCAAGTGCGCCGGCCTCGAACAGCTGTGAAAGCGCGGGAAAAACATCGCGGAACAGGCCGGAAATACGCAGGGTGACATCAATGCGGGGACGGTTGATCAGGGTGAGCGGTAAAACCTCGAAGCCGCTGACGCGTTCGCTGCCTGCGTCCCATTTTGGCGACAGCCCCGCAAGGTGCAGCGCCATGGCCACCTCTTCGCCCGCAGTACGCATGGTGGCGCTGCCCCATAGGTCAACGACAAGCCCTTTGGGGTAGTCCCCTTCGTCCTGCAAGTGGCGGCGGATCAGTTCCTCGGCCAGCTTGACCCCTTGGGCGTGGGCCGCCCGGGTCGGCACGCTGCGCGGGTCAACGGCATAAAGGTTGCGCCCCGTGGGCAGCACATCCGACCGGCCCCGATAGGGTGAACCGGAGGGACCGGATGCGACACGCTTCCCGTCCAGCGCAGCGAGCAGCCCGTCGGTTTCGCCCTCGCCAAGCCCATAGGTATGGAGCCCGTCGCCATATTGCGATTCCTTGATGTCACAGACAAAGCGGTCGATGCGCGTGATCGCCTCTGCCATGCAGGTGTCATCGGTGATGCCAAGATCGCCCTCAACTCCAGCGGCACGTGCCTCGTCACGAATGGTGTCGATCAGCCGGTCACGGCGGGCAGGGTCAAGCCCGTCGGCGGTGGAATATTCGTCGAGCAGACGTTCGAGTTGCAACAGACCATCGGGCGTCGCGCTATCTTTCATGGGCGGCGGCAGGTGGCCAAGGGTCACGGCCCCGACGCGGCGTTTGGCTTGGGCCGCTTCGCCCGGATCATTGACGATAAACGGATAGATGACAGGCAGATCACCGGTCAGCGCCTCGGGCCAGCAATCATCGGACAAAGCCACGGATTTACCCGGCAACCATTCCAGAGTGCCGTGCGCGCCGATGTGGATCAGCGCATGCATCCCTTGGGCGCGCAGCCAGAGATAGAAAGCAACGTAAGAATGGCGCGGGACACGGGCAAGGTCGTGATAATCGGTTTCGCGTTGATCAATTGCCCCCCGCTCGGGTTGCAGAGCAACAAGCGCGTTGCCACAGGTTTGAGCGGGAAAATGGAAGGCACCGTTTGCGTAAAGCGGGTCTGCATTGATATCGGGCCATGCTGTTTTCAGATCCGTCTGGAGTTGCTGCGGTAAGTCGCCGAGCGCCTTTTCATACGCGCCAATCGGCCAAGGTATCGTTGTGTTGGGAAGCGATTTGCCAAACCCGATACGGGGCGTGACGGTGTAATCCGAACTGGCAAGCGTCATCAGCATATCTTCGGCTGAGGCCAGCGCGTCTAGGCCAACTGCATGGGCAATCTGATCTTCGCGCCCCGGATAGGTGGACAGAACGAGGGCAAGTTTTCTGTCGGCAGTCGGGGTCGCGGCAAGGCGGTGCCAGCCTGCGATCCGTTCGACGACTGCCTTGATGCGCAGAGCGTTCGCGCGGTGGGAAAAGCGGGAGTATTGCAGGTGCGGGTCTTTTTTCTCGGGCGCTTTGAAACTGACAACGCCGGAGAAAATCCGTCCGTCAACTTCGGGCAAAACGACATGCATGGCAAGGTCGGTGGGGGAGAGGCCGCGTTCGGACGAGGCCCATTCTTTCTGCCGTGCGGTGGAAAGAGCGACCTGAAAGATGGGACAACCAGGCGCGTCGAGGGGCGATGTGCCGTCCGCTCCGCGCCCCGAAAATGCGGTGGCGTTTACGATCGCGGCTGGGGCGTGATCTGCAAGAGCCTGATCCAGAAAGGACCGGCCGTCGGGGTTTTTCAAGGAGGGCACAAAGAGGCCAAGTGCGTTGAATCCCGTGGCGCGCAGTTCACGGATCAGGGCATCGACGGGGGATGTATCCGCAGCGGTCAAATAACTGCGATAGAAAGTGACGGCCACCAGCGGCAGATCATCCAGCATGCTACGCGGGCAGATCGAGACGATGCCGCGATCAGGATCGTAATAGCCTGCGGTCGGGACGGTTTTGGTGCCGGTGACCGGACCGGCGTAGAAACCGGCGGCAAGGGCAAGTTGGGCAAGGGCCGCTTGGGCCGCAACAGCGCCGCCTGCATCACACAGATGCGAAAGGCGGCGCAGGGTAGAAACAGGGAGCGTTGAGTGTTGATCAAGTGCCGGGTCTTCGCGACCATCCGCTGGCAGGATCGCAAGCGCGATATCATTGCGCCGCGCAAAATCCTGCACTTGCATAATGCCATAGGGCCAGTAATTTTCGCCCCCGATCAGGCGGATCAGGATGCCTTTTGCTCCTGTTAGGGTCTGTTCAACGTAGTTGTCGACACTCGCGGGATGGCGCAGCGCCGTAAGGTTGCACAAGCGAAGCGTGGGCAGTTTACCCTCGGCCCCGCCCCCGCGATGCCAGCCTGCCGCGAAAGCACCGAGGTCGCTGTCGGAGAACGAGAGCACCACCAGATCAGCGGGCGTCTGGCCCGGATCATAGGGGGTCTCGCTATCCTCTAGCCCATGGCTTTCGCGGAAGACGACGTGCATTTTATCACGCGCCCAATGTGGCGCGGATGGCAGCGGTATCGATGTGATCGTGTTCGGCAATCACCACCAGATGCCCCTGACGCGCATCGGTGCCCCAAGGGCGGTCAAACTGTTGACGCACGCGGGCACCTACGGCCTGAACCAGCAAACGCATGGGTTTTCCGGTGACCGCGACATACCCCTTTACCCGCAAAATGTGCTGTTCGTTCGCAAGCTTTTCGATGGCAATGACAAGGGCATCGATATCATCGACTTCAGGCATCGGCACGACGATGGTTTCAAAATCATCGTGTTCGTGATCGTCGTGGCCGTCGTGATGCGAAGGGCGCGCGTCAAGGTCGTCCTCGGCCTTGGCATTCAGGCCAAGCACCACGTTGGGGTCGATCACGCCTTCGCTCATCGACAGGATCGGGATACTGCGAGGGCTTTCTGCTTCGATCACCTTGCGCGCAGCGGCAAGACCGGTTTCGCCCGCAAGATCCGCCTTGGACATCAGGATGATGTCAGCGCAGGAAATCTGGTCTTCGAAGACCTCGGACAGGGGAGTTTCATGGTCGATGCTGTCATCGGCCTTGCGCTGTTCATCAACCGCATGTTCATCGGCGGCGAAACGACCGGCGGCAACCGCTTCGGCGTCGGCCAGTGCAATCACCCCGTCCACGGTGATTTTGGAGCGGATGGCGGGCCAGTCAAATGCCTTGAGCAGCGGTTTGGGCAAAGCCAGACCGGAGGTTTCGATCAGGATGTGATCGGGTTTCGTCGGCAGCGCCATCAGCGCCTCGATCGTCGGGATGAAATCATCCGCGACGGTACAACAGATACAGCCATTCGCCAGCTCGACGATATTTTCCGCAGGACAATCGGGGATTGCGCAGGATTTTAGGATATCGCCATCAACACCCACGGTGCCAAATTCGTTGACCAAAACGGCAAGGCGGCGACCACCAGCGTTTTGCATCAAATGGCGGATCAATGTGGTTTTGCCGGAGCCCAGAAAACCGGTAATCACGGTCACGGGAATTTTGGAAAGATCGTTCATGTCAGTGCCTCCACGGGCATATTAAAGGGGGGAACGCGGGCAAGGCTTTGTTTGCGAAACACCACGGGGCGTTCGCGCCATGGGACAAGCCCGTCTTTGGATGCGGCATATGCGGCAGCACCGGCAAGGATTTCCGGCGCATTTTCAGGGGTCATACGACCGTAAACATAAGTCCATTTGCCAGGTTCGGACAGGGCCACCGCAGCCCCTTGCGAACATGCGGACAAGCAGGACACGCCGATGATTTCAACATCTTCGGGTGTCTCTGCGTCGGTCAATGCCGCATGCAACAATGCACCCGGGCGCGGCGCGTCTTCTTCAAGAACCTCACCTGCGCGACAGGTGGTGCAGACGTATAGGGTTGCGGTCATGTGGCGGGCCTCATTCTACGGTGATCATCTGCGTGGCGGAAACGGGGGTGCCGTTCACAGCCAGCGGGCGGTGGTCATTGGTGTTCAGGGTCACTTTGACCTCGATCTCGCCTTTGGGCAGACCGTCAATATGCATCCACGGGTTATACAAACGGCCCAGTTTTTCGCCATTGATATAGACGTGTGCGTGGCCTTCGCCAGCGACATTGGCAAGGCTGGCGCGTTCAGGAGAAAAGGTGAAATTCTCCGCCACCACATGCAGGTTATAGCCGGCCATCGGGTCCGGCATCACCATAAGGGAAACCTGCGGCGCGTCGGCGGCAGGCACGTCAACCGGTGTGTCATGCATCATGGCGTGATCCATGTCGCCATGATCCATACCCGCCAGATGTGCGCCGTGGTCATGACCATCGAACGTCACGCCATTGGCGGCAGCGATGGTAAAACCGATACCACCGCCGAAAACCAGCCCGATTGCAAAGAGCGAAAGTGAACGGTTCATTTCGCCACCTCCTATGCGTTGGCTTGGGCGTCGGCGTGGGCACCTTCGCGTTGCCAGAAGTAGCCCGCGAAACAGCCCAGCAGGACCCATACGGCAAGACCAACACCGAACGCGCGGGCGGCAAACAGCGCGCCGATTTCCGTCGGAACGGGACCGGTAAACACATCAGGCTCCGGCGCACCGATCAGATGTGGGGCCAAGAGCAAAGCGGCAGCGATGGCCCAGACAATCCACGTGCGTCCGAAGGCGATTAGCCAAAGCGCGACACCCGCCGTGCTAACCGTCGCGAACCACCAGATCTGGCGGGCCGACACATCAGCCGCGGCAACACCGGGCACTTCGGGTGCCAGTGTGAAACCGGGGGCAAGGTGAAACGCCACAAACCCTGCGACACCCCAAAGGATGCCCGAGCGCCCGTCGATCCGCGCCCCGCGATCTTCGGCAATGCCCATCAGCGCGATCATGATCAGCGCGTAGCCGGTATAGGTCAGCATGGTGAAAACCAGGCTAAGCCCGTCACGCATGGCGTCGAATCCGGGCAAGTCAGGATGCGCCGAGACAGCAGCAGCCCCGAAATGGACCAGTTCGCCCGATTCGTAGAGTTCTGCATGCAGCAACACCGGCTGGACGAAGATCAGTTGAAGGAGACCAGCGATCAGGCCTGCGGACGCACCTGCAAAAAGTGCTGAAATAATGAAACGAGAATACATTGAATGAACCCCTATGTTTAGCAAAGCGCAAACCGTGCCCGCGCGAAAACGCTAGACACTGTTGCCGCCTGAAAGGCCGGCAGAAACCGTATGACTGTGACGCAACACCAAAATGCCAATAGGGCGGGCCGCAATGCGACACGCCCAGAACAGTGCTTCCGGCCCGATTAAGGCTGTCTGCTTAGTGGCAGGGGAATCCGGTGGCGTGACGCACATCATGGGCGGCATCGTGCAAGGCGGCTGCCTGTACGTGGCCGGTCAGTGAAATCACGGCGAAACCCAGCGCCAAAGCGAACAGGGCGGGCATCATACGCAGGTTGCTGCGGGTCATTGTCTGTGTCGTCATGTCTTCTCTCCTTTACCGTCACACCCGACGGCTGTTGTTTCTCTCGCGCTTGGCAGGTCTCCTGGCTCGCGGGTCGTGGCCTTTTCCCGCCTTCCCTATCTTGCGATAAGTGGCATATCGGGTCGGGCTCACCGCTTACAGTCGCGGGGGCGGCTTCAGCTTGGGGCGGCTGCCTTGACTGAATTCCCTGTTAGGTCCCGCATGAAAACCATCATGCATCGGGACACCAAGCCCACAAGACTTCGCATTTTGCCCCCCTTAGCGCAAGGCGGATTTGCGACAGTATAGTGCCACAAAACGCGCATATGCTGGCAACCGGCACCGCTTTGGTCCTAACGTGCCGACAGGATTGCACGCGTGCGAATCCCCTGACCCCACCGGAGCATCGCCGTGCCGTTGAACAAAACCACCCTTGCGATTGTGTATTCGCTGATCGCAATCATGTTCTTTGATGCGATGGGTCTGCTGATCAAACATCTGTCGGTGCATTATACGGCCGCGGAATTGTCGGCCTATCGCAATATTTTTGGGTTGGTCCCTTCGGGACTGGTGTTGTGGGGATCTGTGGCATGGCACCGCAAAGGGCGCATTTGGAAAGTCCGGCAATGGCGACTGGCGCTGTTGCGCGGGGCGGTCCTGACGATAGCGCAATTGTCGTTTTACATCTCGCTGGGTGTACTGAGTTTCGCAACCGCATCGACAATCACCTACGCCAATGCCCTGTTTCTGGTCGCGCTGGCAGTGCCGTTGTTGGAGGAAAAGGTGGGCGCGATGCGCTGGTCTGCGGTATTGGTCGGCTTTGTCGGCGTGGTTCTGGTGGTCGGGCCCGGGCGTGACACCTTTTCGAATGCCGCGCTGATGCCGTTGCTGGCGGCGTTTTGTTATGCCTTTGTCGGGGTCACGGCGCGCATGATGGACGACGACGTGCCGACCCCGCTGATTAACCTTTATTCTACGGTCATCGCGGCAATCGGGGCCTTTGCGCTGGTGCCGGTGCTTGGCGGGTTTTCCCCCCTACGCGCCCCGAGCGACCTGATCTGGATCGCGGGCATGGGGGCCTTTGGGGGAACCGCCGTGTTGTTGATGATCACCGCCTACCGGATGGCAGATCAAAGCGATCTGGCACCTTTCAGCTATTTCGGCATTCCCATCGCCTTTGTGCTGGGATGGGTGTTTTTCGACGAAGCGCCGTGGTCAGAGTTGTTTCCTGGCGCGTTGCTGATCATCTTTGGCGGCTTGATCATCATTTGGCGTGAACGGCGGTTGCGGCAGTCTCAGACCACCACTTCTTCCGCCACCTGATCCCCGACACCGAACACGCGTTTATAACGGGCAATTTCATCCGCAGGCCCCATCGCTTTTCTGGGGTTATCGGACAGTTTGACCGTCGGCTTGCCATTCGCAGATACCGCTTTGCACACCAGTGAAAACGGCGCGAGCGCGTCGTCCGGCACCAGTTTGCGGAAATCGTTGGTCAGCAATGTACCCCAGCCGAAGGACACGTTTACCTTGCCTGCAAATTCACCATGCAGTGTTTTGATTTTTTCCACGTCCAGCCCGTCGCTGAAGATTACCCGCTTATTGCGTGGATCTTCGCCGCGTGATTTCCACCACTCGATTGCGGTGTTTGCCGCCGTTGCGGGATCGCCGCTGTCGACACGGATGCCCGTCCAGCCAGCCAGCCAATCGGGGGCGTTTTCAAGGAACCCCTTGGTCCCGTAAGTATCGGGCAGGATGATCCGCAGGTTGCCTTCGTGTTCTTCATGCCAGTCCTGCAAAACGTCATAAGGCGCTTTGGCAAGGGCCGCGTCGTCGGGGGCAAGGGCCGCATAGACCATCGGCAATTCATGCGCGTTGGTGCCGATCGCCTCGACTTCGCGACTCATCGCGATTTTGCAATTCGACGTGCCGGTAAAAGCACCGCCCAATCCTTCACTCATCGCCTGAACGCACCAATCCTGCCACAGATAGGAATGCCGGCGGCGTGTACCGAAATCGGCAATCGACAGATTGGGGATATCGCGCAGCGTTTCGATTTTTTCCCAGACACGCGTCATCGCGCGGGCATAAAGTACCTGCAGTTCGAATTTACCCATCGTGTCCAGTACAGCGCGGCCTCGCAGTTCCATCAGGATCGCGAGCGCGGGAATTTCCCACAACATGACCTCATGCCACTTGCCCTCGAAGGTCAGTTCGTATTGATCGCCCTTGCGTTCCAGGTGGTAGGGCGGCAGGCGCAGCCCCTCGAACCACTCCATGAAATCGGGGCGGAACATCTGGCGTTTGCCGTAAAATGTGTTGCCTCGAAGCCATGTAGATTCGCCGCGCGACAGGGAAAGCGAACGCACATGATCAAGTTGTTCGCGCAATTCGCCCTCGTCGATCAATTTGGCCAGCGGAACATGCGTGGACCGGTTGATTAGGCTGAATGTGACCTGTGTGTCTGGTTTGTTTCTAAAAATAGACTGACACATCAACAGCTTATAGAAATCCGTGTCGATCAGGGATCGCACAATCGGGTCGATTTTCCATTTGTGGTTCCAGACGCGTGAGGCGATATCGACCATGAGGGATTCCTTAAAAGTTCAGGCCTTTGTGGCAAAACTGGCAAGGGAGGGGCAAGGGTGATTTAATTTGCGCCATAAGCTTGCCAAATTCGGCCTGCATTCTGAAGGTCTATGAACTGGAGAGCACCGTGACACCGATTGAAATTCTGACACCGATTGTTCTGGTATTGGCTTTTATCGGCTATGCCTTCTGCCTGTCCCGTCTGATGTGGGTGACTTTGGGCGTGACGGCGGCGATCGGGGCGTATTTCGCACGCACATATCCGTTTGAAGGGGAGAACCTGTTTTACTGGGGTGTTCTGGGGGGCGTGGTGTTTACCGCCTGGCTGGCCGCGATGGTCCTGCGGCGCGCCGAAGCGGGCGGATTACCTGCGCAGCAGAAAAAGAATGCTCAAAAGCCAACGGGGCAGCGCAAGGGTCAGCAGAAACATCGCGCTACGCCCAAACAACGGGTCGCCGCACGCAGAAAGCAACCGATAACACCTAAAGGCGACGTACCGGGCGTGGTGATTGACGGCACGAACGTGATGTATTGGGACGGTCAGGCGGATTTGCACACGTTGCGCGTTGTTGTGGACAAATTGCGGGGCAAAAACTTGTCGCCCCATGTGTTTCTTGATGCCTCGTCGCGCCATCATCTGGGCGATAAGTCACTGGACCAATACAGCTTTGCTGCTGCATTAGGGCTTGCCCCCAATCAGGTCACGGTGTGCCCTGCACAAACAGAAGCCGATGCATTCCTGCTAAAATTTGCCAAAGAAAACAACGTACCCGTTGTGTCAAACGACCGGTTCGGGGACCGCGCATCACTGGCAAAGGGATTGAAGCTAATCAAAGGTGTGATCGCAGGCGGCAAGCCGGTGTTGCAGGGCCTCTAGCGCAGTGCGCTAATGTTTGCGCCCTTTTTTCGCCAAATTGTACGGGTACCTTGCCCCATCGCGTAAGGGACAGCCCATGACAATGTGCTATGACATCGACATTTCCTACCTCTGTGCGCCCGAGGTTTTTGATGATCCTGCCAAGGGCGCTTTGCTGCGCCGAAACGGTCTGCAGCCCCATTCGCGCGCCAATTATGTGGCGAAATTTCGCGACCCCCGCACCGCGCGCGCCTTAGCTGAGGCCCCCGAAACGGTGAGAGCCTATTTTCAGGATTGCGGCTTTGCTTTTGTCGCGTCCGGTGTGTCCTTGCCAAGCGGTTCGATTGATTACACTTTTGGCAATCACCTGAAAGACGTCGCCGTACGGATGCATGAAAACCTGTCGGTCTACGATATCTCCGGGGTGCCCCTGAACGGTTTGGATATCGCAGCCTGCATCAAGGCGATCGAAGAAGCGCGGATGGTTGATCCCACCGCGTTGCGCGGCGGCCATGGTTTTTGGTTGAATTTACTGCGGCCCACGCTTGCCCTGCCCGCTTTGGCACTTGGTGTGGTTTTTACGTTGCACACTGTCGGCAGCATTCAGGATCCGTCGACGTCCTCAAGCCTGATCGATGCGGATGTCACCCGCCTGATGCCCGCCGGCAGATAGTCATCAACCAAGGGTAACCCCCGCCGCCGTCATCCCCTCGACCGCCGCCGCCAGTGAACCGCTCATATCAATGGCGCGACACAGATCCTGCCGCACAGTCACGTCAAAGCCCAGCTTTGCGGCATCAACAGCCGAATAATTTACGCAGAAATCCAGCGCCAGACCAACCATGGTCACGCCAGTGATGCCGCGCGTGCGCAGATACCCTTCAAGGCCGGTAGGCGTTTCATGGTCGTTTTCGAAAAAGGCAGAGTAACTGTCGATCGCTGGGTTATAACCCTTGCGGATGATCATATCCGCGCGGTCCTGATGCAGCTCCATATGAAATTTCGCCCCCAAACTGCCCTGAATACAATGATCGGGCCACAAAACCTGCGGGCCGTAAGGCATGTCGATCAACTCCAAAGGTGCCTTGCCCGTGTGGGAGGAGGCAAAAGAAGAGTGGCCCGCCGGATGCCAGTCCTGCGTCAGGATCACTGAGTCGAAATCGTTCATCAGCGCATTGATGCCCTGCACAATGTCATCGCCCCCCGCGACGGCCAAGGCTCCACCGGGGCAAAAGTCATTCTGGACGTCAATCACAACAAGGGCTTGCATGGTGTTTCCTTTCAGCAGGCGTGTCGGACGGGTTTTAACCCACCGCCCCCTTGCAAAACAGCCCCTTTGGGGCCTATTTCACCGCCCATGTACACAATCGCCGCGCTTTATCACTTTACCCGTTTCCCCGACCCCGCCGCGTTGAAACCCGCGCTGCTGGATCTATGCTTGGCGCAGGGCGTCAAAGGCACGCTGTTGCTTGCCGGCGAAGGGGTGAACGGCACCATTTCAGGATCGCGCGCGGGCATCGACGCGGTGATCGCGCATCTCCGCAGCCTGCCGGGGTGCGCCGGTTTGGAGTGGAAAGAAGCTACGAGCGAAACGCCGCCCTTTCCGCGCATGAAAGTGCGTTTGAAGCGCGAAATCGTGACCATGGGGCAGCCTGATGTCGATCCGGCCAGCAAGGTTGGCAACTATGTGGATCCGGCAGACTGGAACGAACTGATCAAAAGCCCCGATGTAGTGGTGATCGATACGCGCAACGATTACGAAGTGGAAATCGGCACTTTTGAGGGTGCTGTTGATCCGCAGACCAAGACTTTTGGCGAGTTTCCCGAATGGTGGGCGCAAAACAAGGACCGGTTTCACAACAAACGTGTGGCGATGTTCTGTACCGGTGGCATTCGGTGTGAGAAATCAACGAACTATCTGTTGGGTCAAGGGGTAGAGGATGTGTTTCACCTGAAAGGTGGCATCCTGAAATACCTTGAGGAAGTCCCGCAGGAAGAAAGCACATGGGAAGGCGATTGTTTTGTCTTTGACGCGCGGGTCAGCGTCGGACACGGTTTGGTCGAAGGCCAGCACGTGCTGTGCCACGGTTGTCGTCAGCCGATCCTGCCGGAAGATATGAAACGCCCCGAATTCGAACAGGGTGTGAGTTGCCACAAGTGTTTTGATCAGACAACTGATTGGGACAAGGACCGTTTTCGCGAACGGCAAAAGCAGATCAAGCTGGCAGAGGCGCGGGCGCAGAAGTGACGCGCGGGCCGCGCGGCGTACTGCGCAGCAAAAGCCACAGCATGATCGCGATGTTGAAACCGTTCCATATGATTCCGTTGATAAAGGCCCATTCATAAGAACCGGTCCAGACATAGATCTGCCCCGACATCCAACCGCCCAGCGCCATTCCCATAATCGTCGCCATCAATACAAAACCGACCCGCGCGCCGGCCTCTTTGGCGGGCATATATTCGCGCACGATCAGGGCATAGCTGGGCACGATGCCGCCTTGGGACAATCCGAAAACAAGGCTGACGATATAAAGCGAGATAAGGCCGCCTGCAGGCAGGTAAAGGAATAGCGCAAGGCATTGCAGGGTCGACCCGATCAGCAAGGTACGCACCCCGCCCAAACGGTCCGCCAGCACACCCGACACAATGCGCGATCCGACACCGCCCAGCAGCATAAGCGAAAGCATTTCTGCACCGGCAACAGGGCCGAACCCCATGTCGACACAAAGCGACACGATATGTACCTGTGGCATCGACATGGCCACACAACAAGAAATACCGGCGAACCCTAGCAAATAGGCCAGTACGCGCGGGCTGACGCCGGAAGATTGCGCTTTCAGGGTCGAGGCCAGCTGCGCGGCATCACGGGTGGCATCCGACGTGGCACGGCGCAATAAAAAGGCCAGCGGGATGACGCCAACAAAGGTCGCGACTGCCAACACGGTATAGGCTGCCCGCCAACCGTCACTTGCCAGAACACCAGCCAGAAGCATCGGCCAGATCGCCCCTGACAGGTAGTTCCCGCTGGCCACCAAAGCCACGGCAATCCCGCGCCGGCGCACAAACCAGTGCGATATATCCGCAATTAACGGCCCGAACCCGACAGCCGAGGCAAGACCGACAATCAACTGGGCGATAGAAAGCATCACGATCGAATGCGACAGGATCGCAAGAACCAACCCTGCGACGATCCCCAAGGCCGCAAGGATCAACGACACCGTGACCCCGAAACGATCCAGCGCGCGCCCGATCGCAAAATTTCCCAGCGCGAAACCGATCATATTCAGCGTGTAGGGCATGGAAGCCGCAGCACGACTTGCTCCGAATTCCGCCTCGACCGCCGGCATGATGACGATAATCGCCCACATCCCGGCATTGGCGATAACGGCCACCAGCACCGTGACACACAACCTGAACCACGCATACCGGCTGTCGGTTTCTGTCTGATCTGTCACGGGCTGTTCCTCTCGCAGGCATCAAGCCCCTTTCCACGCCCCCCTGCAAGAGCGAAGAGGAAATACAAGCAATTGAAACTGTTAAGCTCCCCTTAGCGCCCTGTCTGATACGCCTGCACTTGGGTGAAAAAGGGTGATGAAGATGGGTGCGCAAGCAAATGCGGCACCAGTCATTATCAAACGCAAAAAGGTTGTTAAGGGCGGTGGGCATCACGGTGGTGCCTGGAAAGTCGCTATAAGCATGTTCCTTCAGTCATAGACGCTTTGCGTCCGTTGTGTCCGCTCCCTAGGGGCTGGACGAGATGTCATTCTGAACCATGCATGCTTTTTGTTTAAAAGATGCGCCACCCGACCTCGGATGCACGCTTAGATTTGGCGTAGTAGTCTTAACGATTACTGAACCGGCCCACGCCAAATCTTGGGGTTTTTAATCAATTGCTCAAACCCGGTGTTCAACCGAGCTATCAATATCCAATTGGATGTCATGACGTTTGCCGTCCGCGCCATAAGTCTCCAGTGCCCCCTTTACCTCGCGCAGGCGCGCCATACGGACTGCGACTGCACGAATGCCTTCAAGTGCGCCGTCCAGCAAAAGCTGGTTGCGCTTTACCTTACTGTCGAGCATCTGCATCGTCGTCAAATCTGTCTGGGGCACTGCGTTCATCGCCTCAATCAGCGCTTCTTTGGACACCAGCAACGCGTTCAACTTCTCCAGATCGCCTTTCAAAAGCGCCTCACGCTCTGCATCCAGCAGTTCACTCAGCTCTTCGGTTGCAACTACATTACTCTTTGCCGTCATTGTTTCGCTCCTTGAGTGCTTCATAAATCGATTCGCTCAGTCCGATGCCGCCCGCCCGGACCATCGCCATGGCCTGTTCAGCGACCAGAAAGGATGCAAACTGATCCTCCCCGGGACCACCGCCAAACCCATCTGGAGACGCGCCAAGCCCTGCTGATTTCAGCATTTCCGCAAGGAAATTCGCCTCCAACTGCATCGCAGCATCACGCAACGCGTTTTCTCCTTGTGGCTGATAGGTCGGGGCCACAACAGGGGGGATCGCTTCCATAGCAGGTTCCTTAAATTGCTGTCTACTTTCCCAAATATGCGCTGATTTCGGTAAACAACTGGTAACGATCTTCGCCCATAACCGCGTCAGTCGGAGAAGAAATCTCGGAGGACTAGGTGCAACATATTTTGACCCAATCCCTATTACCCGCGAAGGGTAGCGTGCAACAAACAGGCTCAAATCGTGACATTGAAACTGCCAAATCTGCGGCGCAAGATATGCCGCACACTGCTGAAAAAAGCCTGAGCTTTACGACCATATTAGCAGATTTTACCGTCGCTTCTGGCGAAGAGCCTATTTCGACCGACCTTACACTTGAACAAGGCCCGCCAACCGCCGGTTCCCCGCAAAACGCGACGCTAAAAACCGACAAGGCCGATGTAACGGAAACCGAGCGACCTCCCCTAAATGCTGTAATTTCGACCGCGCAGCCAAGCGGCGCAGATGAGGGACCTCTTGATGCGGCCAAAGCACCCATGCCAGTGCAATCCTTGGCTCAAACTACGGACGATCCAAGCGAAATCGCGATACCGGCCTTCGAAACGCGTCGCACAATTGAACGCACCCAACCAAAGGCGATCCCGTTAGGTGAACCGCTAGAAACGGGTAACAGCACGGTAGCGCAAACCCCTTCTCAATCGTCAGGGACGTTAACATCGACAAACGCCCGCCCCACAACCGTTCCGATCTCGGACCAAGCGGTTCTTCAGCCGGATCAAACGCGCTTCGCTTTGCCAGCGAACGCTTCAAAGCCATGGTCTTTAGCGATCCATCCAATTGCGCTTTCAAACGCATCTGGCGAGATGGCGCGCGATTTTCCTGTCGTATCGCACTCTTCCAATCCTGAAGGTGCCGTGCGTGTGGCGGCCTCCACACCTGCCCCAACGACCGCTACTTTGAGAACCAAAGCGCCAGATGTCACCGTCCCAAACAACCAGATCACAACTGACGCCAACCAAGCGGATCAGGCACAAGCAAGAGCTGAAACATCGAACGCGACCGTCGCGATATCCCATACGTTCTCCGCAACTTCGCAGACGCCAGTAATGACACAGTTGGCAACTTCAACTGTTCCTTCGGTCGATTCAGCCTCGCGCAGATCATCTGCGGACCGGACTGCGGCAGCGGATCCCGCAGTTGCGACATTCACAGCGGCAAAGCCCGCAACGCCTCTTTCGCCGCTGCAGACCAGCACCACCTTCAACGTTGTCCAAGCGGGAGCGGCCCCAATGTTTGACACCGCCAAGAACGCCGTCAATCCGGCGGAGGCAGATCCCCTTGTCACCCTGCGTGGTGATGTTTCCATTGCCGCAACTGCGCCGCAGAACCAGCCGGTCCACCCGACATTATCTCTGCCGCAACATGTCGCCCGACAAATCGCGGAAGCAATGCAAAACATGCCGAACCGGCCCGTTGAAATATCGCTCAACCCAGAGGAGTTGGGCCGCGTGCGCCTGGCCCTCTCCGCGTCAGAGACGGGACTGGTCGTGAACGTCCTGGCTGAGCGGCAGGAAACCGTTGATCTTATGCGTCGGCATATCGCAAACCTTGAATCCGCCTTTCAGGACATCGGTTATAACCATATCGCCTTTTCCTTCACCGGCGGAGATCAGTCCCAGACAGAGGCTGGCAATGATTCAGTCCCGACAAAAAACAAAAAGGACGGGATGGAATTTGACGCTTCTACCCCCGACACCACTCAGATCACCCTAACGGCTGGCCCATCTGCCGGTCTTGATATCCGGCTTTGAACAGGACCTCTTATGGACATCAATACATCACCCGTTGCGAACGCCACCGCCGCTGGGGCTGCCGCCCTTGCCAATACGGCCCCCCAGACCGAACCGGTTCTGTCGTCGGACTTTGAAACCTTTTTAAAAATGTTAACCGCGCAGGCCCGTTTTCAAGACCCGCTTGAACCGATCGATTCATCTCAATACGCGGCGCAACTGGCCCAGTTTTCGATGGTTGAACAACAGGTCTTGTCGAACGATTTGCTGACCTCTCTTGCCTCGCAGATCGGGTCCGGAAACATGGCAGAACTTGCCAGCTGGATCGGAATGGAAGCACGCACAACCGCGCCGGTTCAATTCGACGGTAGCCCGATCGTGATCAATCCAAATCCCGCTGCAGCCTCTGACGAGGTTTATCTGGTTGTACGTGATCGTTCCGGCGAAGAGGTCCAGCGTTTGCAATTGCCGGTCTCGGCAGAACCTGTGGAATGGGCAGGCGTTGCAAATGACGGGACGCCCTTTGCCACTGGGCTCTATAGCTTTGATATCGAAAGCCGCGCCAATGGCGAAATAATCCTGTCAGAGCCGACAGAAACATTTGGTCGCATCGTCGAAACCCGCCTGCAAGGCAGCGACACTGTTCTGATCCTCGAAGGTGGCAGCGCCATTCTGGCGAGCAGCGTTGACGGGTTACGCGAACCGCCGGCGTAACATCAGCGATCTTTCAAGCCAAAGCCGGCGTATGCGATGGGCATGATTGCGCGGCGCCAACGGCCGAGTTCAAATTTGGCAAGCGGGCGCTGGACCGCCTTAGGGTAAATCTGGCTTGGCTTTTTGTCCTGCACCAAATCCGCCAGCAGTGCCCCGCAATAGCTTGCCATCGCCACGCCGTTCCCGTGATAACACAGGCTGGCAAACAGACCCGGACTGTCAGGTACTTGCCCAACAAACGGCATCTGGTTTCGGGCAATACAAACCATTCCCGACCAGGCGTTCGGCGTCTCTACCCCGCGCCATGCCGGGAACATGTCATCGAAATCGGCGCGCGCCCGCTTGATGGCCCGCGCCTCTGATCCGGCAGTCGCCATCAACCCACCGCGCACCCCGAACAACATCCGCTTGTCAGGCATCAGCCGGAAATAATGCAGCAAGTTACGCGAATCGTAGGACGCTTGATCACTGTTCCAGCCCTGAGCGGCCAACTCCGTTTCTGTCATCGGGCGGGTGACGATAATGCTGGATTGTGTCGGCATGTACCGGCCAGCAAGCCAATCTGGCAGGTCTTCGGAGGAATAACCGTTCGTCGCCACAATGACTTTTGCTGCCTGTACTGTTCCCTGCGGGGTCTCCAGCGAAAACCCTCCACTTGGACGGGACATGCCCGTCACAGATGTGTTGTGGAAAATCTTAGCGCCTGCGGCCTCGGCGGCGGTGGCGAGACCGGTGATGTACTTACGCGGGTTCAATCCGAAACCCACGGGGATCGTAATCGCACCTTCGAAACCTGCGTTCATACCTTCCGACGCCAAATCAGACTTGGCTGTCAACTGCGCTTCGAAACCGTAGCTTTCGGCGTAATGATCCACCGATGCTTTCATGATTTCGTAATCGCGCGCGCGGTGCGCCAATTGCGTTTCACCCTTGGAATGACGGTCAACCTCGATGCCGAAACGGTCGATCAACCCTTCGACGTATCGGATCGACGCCAGTTCGGCCTGATGCCATTCATCGCGTCCCTGTCTGCCAAACGTCTGGTCCAATTGTTGGTTGTCGAGCATTCCGCCCCCCAAGCAACAAAACCCGCCGTTGCGCCCCGAAGCACCCCAGCTGACATAACGGCTTTCCAAGATGGTTACCGAAACCCCTGCCTGCGCAAGCTGAAGCGCTGCGGATACGCCGGTAAATCCGCCGCCGATAATCGCGACATCACAGCTGTGGTCGCCGCCCAAGGCTGGCCGATCAGGCGCTGCGCAAGTTTCATCCCACCAACACCCCGCGCGTGGCGTATCGGAATAGGCAAAATCAGGATAGATACGTTTCATCACCCTGTCGCCCGCTCTGCCGCCTGCGCGTCGGTCTGGGCGCGTAGGGCATTGCGTTTCGTCACAAGCGATGCGGTTACGACCCCTATGGTCACAATCAAAATCATAATAGTCGACAGTGCGTTGATCTCGGGTGACACCCCAAGGCGGACAGCCGAAAATATCTTGATTGGCAAGGTTGTTGCGGACGGACCGGACGTGAACGAGGCGATGACCAAATCATCGAGACTAAGCGTAAATGCCAGCAGCCAGCCCGAAATCACAGCCGGTGCGATGATCGGCAAAGTGACCAGTCGAAAAGCCTCCCAAGGGGTTGATCCAAGATCAAGCGCTGCCTCTTCCAAAGAGCGGTCAAAACTGACCAAGCGCGAAGAGACCACCACAGAAACATAACACATGGAAAAAGTGGTATGTGCCAGCACGATGGTCAAAACGCCACGATCCAATCCGATGCCAATAAAGAGCAGCAACAAAGACAGGCCTGTGATAACTTCAGGCATCACCAAAGGCGCATAGATCATCCCTGAAAACAGCGTGCGCCCCATAAAACGCCCGCCGCGCACCAGCACATAGGCGGCCATGGTGCCCAGTACGGTGGCAAAGGTTGATGAAATCACGGCCACCTTCAGCGTGACCCAAGCCGCATCCAAAAATGCCTCGTTCTGGAAAAGCGTGCCGTACCATTTTGTCGAAAACCCTGCCCAAACGGTCACCAGTTTGGAGGCGTTGAAACTGTAGATCACCAGCACCAGCATGGGCAGATACAAGAATGCAAACCCCAGCGTCAGCGATGTAACGTTAAACCACGACATCCGCCTCATTGTTCGGCCTCCTGCTGTTTTTGCTGGTTGCGCTGGAACAGGACAATCGGCAGAATCAGGATCAACAACAAGATGACGGCAACGGCCGATGCCACAGGCCAGTCGCGGTTGTTAAAGAACTCTTCCCAAAGAACCTTACCGATCATCAACGTACCCGATCCGCCCAGCAGCGAAGGGATCACAAATTCGCCCAGCGCCGGGATAAACACCAGAAAAGACCCGGCAACGATCCCGTTTTTCGACAATGGAATGGTGACCAGCCAAAAGGCCTGCATGCGCGTACAACCCAGGTCCTGCGCCGCCTCATCCAGGGACGCGTCCAGCCGGTCAAGGGCGGCATAAATCGGCAGGATCATAAAGGGCAGATAGGTGTAAACGATACCGATGTAGACCGCTGTCGTGGTGTTCAGGATCACCAAAGGTTCGCTTGTCACCCCCAGCCACATCAGCAATTGGTTCAACAACCCTTCGTTGCTGAGAATGCCCATCCACGCGTAAACGCGGATCAGAAATGACGTCCAGAACGGCAGGATCACCAACATCATCAGCGTGGCGCGCCATTCCTCCGGCGCTTTCGCCATACCGTAGGCAATCGGATACCCGACCAGCAAGGTCAGCACCGTCGACACAAAAGCGATACGCAGGGAACTCAGGTAGGCTTTCCAATACAGATCGTCTTCGGTGAGGAAGACAAAGTTCTCGAAATCCAGCTCGCTGATCAAGGCACCGATGCCGTCTTTGAGATTCGGTGTGTAGGGGGGGATCGCCAAGGCAGCATCGGACAGCGATATTTTCAGAACGATCAGAAAAGGTGCAAAGAACAGCAGCAAAAGCCACAGGTATGGCACGAGGATCAGGGTGGCGCGGCGCATCATTGTTCCAACATCACGCCAGCGGTTGCGCTCCACGAAATCCAGACGGGGTCTTCCCATGTAATATCACGTCGCGCGATGCGGCGGGTATTGGCGGTCTGGGCTTTAATCACCTGACCACCGGGCAGTTCCACGTGATAGGTAGACAGGTTTCCCAAATAAGCGATGTCCAGAACCTTGCCCTGCATGGCATTCACCGCATCTTCTGGTTTCTCTGTCGAAATGCGGATCTTTTCAGGCCGGATCGCAAGGTGGGCCTTTTGACCCTCACTGAATGTCTTTTGCGACGTCGCGGTGATCGGGGCTTGTCCGTCACTCCACGTCAGCGCGTATTCTTCTGTGCCCGACGGGCTTGCCAGCCCTTCGATGATGTTCACGTCCCCAATGAAATCCGCAACATAAACGGAGTTCGGATATTCATAAATCGCGGCAGGCGTCGCCACCTGAATAACGCGCCCCTCGTCCATTACGGCCACACGAGAGGCCACGGTCATCGCTTCTTCCTGATCATGTGTCACGATAACAAAAGTAGTGCCGGTGGTTTCCTGAATGTCCATCAGTTCGAACTGGGTTTCCTGCCGCAGTTTCTTGTCCAAAGCGCCCAGCGGTTCGTCGAGCAGCAGTAGTTTAGGTGCCTTCGCAAGCGAGCGGGCCAAAGCCACGCGTTGGCGTTGACCGCCGGAAATCTGGTGTGGTTTACGGTGGGCAAATTTTTCAAGCCGCACCAGCTTGAGCATCTCTTCAACCCGCGCTTCGATCTCGGCTTTGCTTTTCTTATCGCGGCGCAGGCCGAAGGCGATGTTTTCCCAAACACTGATATGGGGGAAAAGCGCGTAGGACTGGAACATCATATTCACCGCACGTTCATTCGGCGGGACCGGACCAATGTCCGCACCGGCAAGTTCGATCCGCCCTTCGGTGACGGTTTCAAACCCTGCCAGCATGCGCATCATCGTCGTCTTGCCGCAGCCTGATGGTCCGAGCAGTGCAAAGAATTCCTGTGCAAAGATATCAAGCGTCAGATCGTCAATAGCGGTGAATTCACCGAATTTTTTCGTCACGTTCTGGAACCGGATCAACGGTTTTTCGTCGGGATTTTCCCAAGGGGCAAAAACGGTTTGGCTCACGTTGCGGTCATCCCTGTTTGATCAGATGAAAAAGAGGCGCGGTTGATCCCAACCGCGCCCCGCATTGGCAACTTATGTACCGGACTTAATTTTGGTCCACATCCGCGTCACGCTGCGCTGCACCTTCGGGCCATAGGGCGACGTGGTATACAGGTTCTCAAGCGTCGCAGCATCAGGGTAGATCGCAACATCACCGATCACATCTTCAACCAGAAACTCCTGTGACGCCTTGTTACCGTTGGCATAATAAACATAGTTCGACGCCGCCGCCATGTTCTGCGCATCCATGATAAAGTTCAGGAACTTATGCGCAGCATCCGGGTTTGGTGCATCGACCGGGATGGCCATGTTGTCGAACCACATCAACGCGCCTTCTTTGGGGGCGTAATATTCAATCTCGACGCCGTTTTCGGCCTCTGCTGCACGATCGCGGGCCTGCAAGATGTCACCGGACCAACCGACGGCCACGCAGATGTCACCATTGGCCAAAGCGTTGATGTATTCCGAGCTGTGGAATTTCTGCACAAAGGGCGCAACAGCGGAAAGCACCGGCTCTGTCTTGGCGATGACATCGGTATCCTGACTGTCGGGGTCCTCACCAATATAGGCCAGTGTCGCGGGAATAATCTCTGCCGGCGCATCAAGGAAATGCACACCGCATTCCGACAATTTTTCCATGTTCGCAGGATCAAGCACCAATGCCAGCGAATCCACCGGCGCGTCATCGCCCAGCACTTCTTTGACTTTGTTGATGTTCACGCCGATGCCTGTGGTGCCCCACATATAGTTGATCGCATAGGCACCTTCGGGGTCATACTTTTTCAAGCGGTCGTTGATCGTATCCCACATGTTGTCCATGTTCGACAGCTTGGACGGGTCCAATTTCTGGAACGCGCCCGCCGTGATCTGGCGTTGCAGGAAAGTGCCCGACGGCACAACAACGTCATAGCCCGACCCACCCGCCAGCAGCTTGGTCTCAAGCACTTCATTGCTATCGAATACGTCATAGATCAGCTCGATGCCGGTCTCTGTCTCGAACTTTTCCAGCAAAGCTTCGTCAATATAATCCGACCAGTTGTAAACGCGGACCTCTTCGGCGACAGCAGCACCCGCAGTCAATGTGGCAATGGCGGCGGCACCCAACATACGATTCTTCATATCTTACTCCCTTATGTTTTCCGGATTTAGTCCGGCATTGATTTAATTTGATCAAGTTTTGCCTCTTGCGGCAAGTTACTTTATGGTTTGACGCAGAAATGACCGGTGCAAGCCGTGTTCCAACTATTGAAAAGCAGGCAAGTGCGCATGAATGTGGATGTGATCACCCCGACAAACCCGTTTCTTGGGCCTGAAACAGGAAAAATGCCCGCGCATCAGGCAGTTTATGAAAAACTGCGGGTGATGATTCTGTTCGGGGACCTCGCCCCCGGTCAACCGGTGACGATTCAAGGGCTGACCGATCAGTTGAACGTCGGCATGACACCGGTACGAGAAGCGCTGCGTCGCCTCATTGCCGAAGGGGCATTGACCCACCAAGGCAACCGTCGCGTCAGTGTACCGATTTTGACATCCGACTGCGCTGACGAGCTGGGATTTATGCGCAAAACACTTGAACCCGAGCTTGCACGGCGCGCGACGTTACGGCTCACGCCGGTCGCTTTGGATGCGATTACGGCCTGTGACGACGCGCTGAACCGGGCTATCGCACAGGGGGATATCGGCGGCTATCTGACCCACAACTATCGTTTTCACGCAATGATTTACGACGCCGCCGATGCCCCGATCATGGCCGCCACCGTCGACCGGCTTTGGCTGCGCTTCGGCCCGTCGCTCAGGGTGGTATGTGGAAGGTTCGGCACCGATAGCTTGCCGGATAAACATCAGGACTTGCTTGCTGCGCTGCGGGCCCGTGACGTGGGCGCCGCCGCCTTAGCCATGGCCGAGGACGTCGCGCAGGGTGTCGAACAGATTTGTTCCGCCCTACAGGACAGCTGATCACCTACGCGATTCGATTGACTTTGCATAATTTGATCATATTCTGGGGCGAAGTTGTTTTTCCCTCCGCAAAGGTCGATCTTCATGTCCGCAATCACCAACCATTTGCCTACCGCCGAACTACAGGCGCTTGACGCTGCGCATCACATGCACCCCTTTACCACCGGCGACGAGTTGGCCGCAAAAGGCGCGCGCGTTATCACACGTGCCAAGGGCGTTTACCTGACCGACAGCGAAGGCAATGAAATTCTGGACGCAATGGCTGGGCTGTGGTGTGTGAACCTCGGCTACGGTCGCCCTGAAATGGGTCAGGTCGCGATGCGCCAGATGAATGAACTGCCCTATTACAATACGTTTTTCCAAACCACCCATGTGCCTGTGATTGCCCTGTCGGCGGAACTGGCAAAGCTTGCGCCGGGCAATCTGAACCACATCTTTTACGCCGGATCAGGGTCTGAAGCCAACGACACCAATCTGCGGATGGTGCGCACCTATTGGGCCGAAAAGGGCCAGCCGGAAAAATCACATATCATCAGCCGCAAGAACGCCTATCATGGCTCTTCGGTCGGGTCCGGCTCTTTGGGCGGCATGACCTACATCCACGAACAGGGCGGCATGCCGATTCCGGGCATTCACCACATCGGCCAGCCGGATTGGTGGTCCGAAGGCGGTGATCAGACACCTGAAGAATTCGGCCTTGCCCGCGCGCAGGAACTCGAAGCAAAAATTCTTGAACTGGGCGAAGAAAAAGTTGCCGCCTTCATCGGCGAACCGGTGCAGGGCGCGGGTGGCGTCATCATCCCGCCGGCGACCTACTGGCCTGAAATTCAGCGTATCTGTAAGAAATACAACGTCCTGCTGATCGCGGATGAGGTGATCTGCGGCTTTGGGCGCACGGGCAACTGGTTCGGATCCGAAACAATGGGCATCACACCCGACATCATGACCATCGCGAAAGGGCTGTCATCTGGCTATGCGCCCATTGGTGGCTCTATTGTCTCGGACGAGATCGCCGAGGTTATCAACGCCTGCGAATTCAATCACGGGTACACATATTCCGGCCACCCGGTTTGTGCCGCTGTCGCGATGGAAAACCTGCGGATCATGCAGGAAGAAGACCTGATGTCCCATATCCGTAACGTGGCCATGCCCGCGCTGCACGCTGCATTGAAAGATCTGGGCGAGCACCCCTTGGTTGGCGGCGTGAATGTGTCAGGCCTGATGGCCTCCCTGCCCCTAACACCGCATAAAGAAAGCCGCGCCAAATTTGCCGGTGACGCAGGAACCGTCGGCTATATGTGCCGCGAACATTGCTTTAACAACAATCTGGTAATGCGCCACGTTGGCGACCGGATGATCATTTCCCCGCCTTTGGTGATCACGCCCGAAGAAATTGACGTTTTCGCAAAACGCGCAAAACAGGCGCTGGACGCAACCTATAAAGACCTGAAAGACAAGGACATGCTAAAAGCCGCGTCTTAACACGGGGGTATCCGCGACCTACAATGCACGCAGACGATCCAGCACGGAAAGCGACGGAAAGCCATCGGGAACAAGCCCTTTGGCTTTCTGAAAATTCCGTACCGCGTTGATCGTAAGCGGGCCCATCTTGGCGTCAATTTTGACCGTATCAAACCCTGCTGCCGTCAGTCGTTTCTGTAGTTCGATCCGCTCGGGCTTGCTTAGCGCCCGCAGATGGCGTGGCCAGCTGTGTTGTATGCCATTGCCACCATTTATTCTGTCACTCAAATGTCCCACGCCGATCACATAGGCGTCGGCGGTATTGTACTTTTCCAACACCGCGAAATTGGCAAAGATCATAAATGCCGCCCCCTCCGCGCCCCCGGGTAAAAGGATCGACGCGACGCCATCTGCGTCATCAAACGCACCGTTTAACGGCGCAATGCCCAGCTTCGCCCAAACGCTTGGCAGTTGGGTATTGCCGCGATCTGCCAGCGTATAATCAAAATCTGCCGGCAGGCGGACTTCAACACCCCATGGTTGCCCTGCCGTCCAGCCAAAATGCTTAAGATACGCGCCTGTTGAAGCCAAAGCATCGCGGGGATCTTCCCCCCAGATGTTTCGTTTGCCGTCACCGTCAAAGTCCACCGCATGGGCTGCGAAAGACGAAGGCATAAATTGAGTGTGGCCCATGGCACCCGCCCAACTGCCGCGCATCAACGCTGGAGACGTATCCCCGTCCTGCAAAATGCGCAGGGCGTGAATCAACTCACCTTCGAAAAACGCGGCGCGGCGCGCATCATAGGCCAGCGTCGCAAGCCCATTGAGGACCGGAGCGCTGCCACGAAACGTACCGTAAGCACTTTCCAGCCCCCAAATCGCTACGATTACCTCTTTTTCAACGCCATATGTCGCTTCGATCCGGTTCAAGGTGTCCTGAAACCGTCCCATCGATTTGCGCCCGTTTGCAATGCGCAAATCGGATACCGCCGTATCCAGATAATCCCAGATCGTCTTGGTGAATTCGGCCTGATTGCGGTCGCGTTTGATAATCGCGGGATCATAAGTGGCGCCTTTTAAAGCGACGTCAAAAGTAGTCCCATCAATGCCTTGCGCCAATGCACGGGTGCGAAAGCCAGCGATCCAATCGGCCAATCCTGCATCGGTTTGCGAACGATCGGTCTGATCAGTGACATTGATTTGACGTTCTGCCGGCCTTACTGAGGTTTCCGGCCCAATTGCCCAAACAGGGACCGACCACACAAAGGCCATGAAGATCAGGATCGCACGACGATACATAGGTTTCCCCATTCAGAATTGCTGCTCAACGACAGCCTAACTTGCCCGTTGAACCGGCAACACCCTTTTCATCTGTCCGCGCGGCGTTCCGCCCGATCCAGCGCTTCGGCCCTCAAAATCGCGGTATAGTCTCGCAACATAGGCACACGCCTTGGTCTGAAACTGCGGCCTGTCCGCGCGAGATCATCCATTCGATCCAACCGGAACACCCTGAAATCACGACGCAAATGACACCATGCCATCAACATGTTTGTATCCTGCAAAAACACAAGTCCCAGCGGATCAACCTCACGGGTGGTGGGTGCGCCCTTACCGTCGGTATAGGAAAACCGCACGGTCTCTTCCTCCCATGTTGCGGCGCGCAGACCGGCCACGTCAATGCGCGGTGCGGCGGGTCGGAAAAACCGGCGCGCGTCCAGAATGGCATGTTGCAAACGATGTGCCTGGCGCGGCGGAACACGCGCCGTCAGCTTGGCCAGCGCCGTTTCGGCCGCTTTCGCAAGCGCCGGATCCCCAATCACCGCAACGTCGCGCAGGCCCAACACCAGCGCCTCAAGCTCGTCATCCTCAAAACCTAACGGCGGCAGCGCGGCATCTTCGATCAAGGTATAGCCAAAACCAGCTTCGCCGTCGATCACCGCCCCTAAACCGCGCAGCGCCTCAATATCACGGTAAACCGTGCGCAAAGACGTGCCCATTTCATCGGCAAGCTGCGTCGCCCTAACCGGCGCAGGTAACCGGCGCAGGGTTGTCATCAACTGGAACAGGCGGTGCGTGCGGGTCATGCCCTATCCTTACTCCATACTGACAAAAATTGACAGCATCCGATGTTAGGACAGGCTAACATCAACAAGGACAGACACATGATCACGCTCATCACATACCCCGCATCATTCGGCCAGCCTGCCGCGAGTCCCTTCTGCATAAAAGCAATCTGGCTGCTCAACATGTCGGGTCAAAACTGGGCGCGCCAAGACACTCCCGACCCGCGCAAAATGCCAAAGCAGAAACTGCCTGCCATCCGCGTGGATGAACGCATCATCCCCGACAGTGAAAACATCCGCAGCTATCTTGAAACGCGAGGCGCTGATTTTGACGCCGGGCTGACGGACATGGAAAAATCCACCTCTCGCGCTTTTATCCGCATGGCCGAGGAACACATGTATTTCCACGTCGTCATGGAACGTTGGGGCGATGACACGGTTTGGCCCATCATCCGCGACACCTATTTCTCCGCGATTCCACGTCTGTTGCGGGGAACGATCACCAACAAACTGCGCAAGACGCTAATGCGCGGCATGCATGCGCAGGGGCTGGGACGGTTTACACCACAGGAACGTCTGGACCGGTTGGAAAGTGATTTACAGGCCATCACCACACGGCTTTGGCACGGCCCATTTCTGTTTGGGAATAAACCAACAGCAGCAGACGCTTCTGTGGCGGCAATGCTGGCCAACATGCGCGCGACACCGGGGAACCCTCGCATGAAAATGCGCATCGCAGAAGATGAAATTCTCTGTCGTTATATCGACCGCGCAAGCGACGCGATGAACCAGCCAGTCACCGCCGCGTCCGCGACACTTTGCGCTTGATCTTGTCTTTCTTGCGCTTGGCTTTGTTTGATTTCCGGCGCGGGTTACGCCCGGCCGGTGATCTGCTGCCCTGCTTGATCTTCTGATCTTCCAGTTCCAGCAATTCCAGCGATATACCACCTGTGACCGGCACCGCCTCTGCCAGACGCACTTTGACACGTTGACCAAGGCTGATGATCATGCCGGTGTCGGATCCGCGCAGGGTCTGTGTTTCGGCATCGTGATGGAAATATTCCCGCCCCAATGCCCGCATCGGCAGCAACCCGTCAGCGCCGGTTTCATCAAGCTTCACAAACACACCGAACCGCGCGATGCCGCTGATACGGCCGGTAAATTCGTTGCCGACACGTTCGGACAGATAGGCGGCCAGATAGCGATCGGTTGTATCGCGCTCAGCAACCATCGAACGGCGCTCTGTATCGGAAATATGCGCGCCGGTTTGCTCAAGACTTTCAAAATCTTCAGGGCGCAGACCGTCCTTGCCCCAACCGTGCGCGGTGATCAACGCGCGGTGCACAATCAGGTCCGCATAACGGCGAATGGGCGAGGTGAAATGCGCATAAGAGCGTAGTGCCAGACCGAAATGCCCAATATGCGCAGGGCCGTAATAGGCTTGCGTCATGGACCGCAGGGTCGACAGGTTGATCAACTCGGCCTCATCCGTTCCGGCGGCATCGTTCAGCAGCTTGTTCAGATGCCGTGTCTGCAACACCTGCCCTTTGGCCAGCGTAAAACCCGACGCCTGTGCCGTCTCGCGCAAGCTTTCGAGTTTATCTGGCGAGGGCTCTTCATGGATGCGGTACAATAGCGGTACCTTTTTCGCCAATAGAGTCTCGGCCGCAGCGACATTGGCCAGCACCATGAACTCTTCAATCAGCCTGTGCGCGTCCAGACGGTCCTTGAAGTTGATCGATTTAACAGTGCCGTCTTCTGCCAGTTCCACACGCCTTTCGGGCAGATCAAGATCAAGCGGTTGACGTTCGGCACGCGCCAGCTGCAAGGCCGCGTAGGCTGCATAAAGCGGCTCTAATACAGGCTCTAACAAAGGTTTTGTGCGCTCGTTGGGCCGCCCGTCGATGGCATCCTGCACCTCTTCGTAATGCAACGACGCAGGCGAGCGCATGAGGCCGCGGTGGAACGTATGCGACAGCTTGTTACCCTTGGCGTCGAGCACCATGCGCACGGCTATACAGGCACGCGGCACGCCTTCATGCAGTGAGCACAGATCACCCGACAACCTGTCGGGCAACATCGGCACCACACGGTCGGGGAAATAGGTGGAGTTACCACGTTTGCGCGCCTCGCGGTCCAGTGCGGAATCCGGTGTGACATAGGCCGCGACATCGGCAATCGCGACCCAAACAACATGGCCGCCTTCATTCTTGGGATCGCCATCCGCATGGGCATAGCAGGCATCATCGTGATCACGCGCATCTGACGGATCAATCGTGATCAACGGCAGTTCTTGCAGATCTTCGCGCCCGTCCAGCCCCGCAGGCGTGGCTGCATCTGCCTGTGCTACAACGTCATCTGGAAACACGTCAGGAATGCCGTGCTGGTGGATTGCAATCAGTGACACGGCCTTGGGGGCAGACGGGTCGCCCAATCGGTCGGTGATCCGCGCCTTGGGCAGCCCCATACGGCCCTTTGGGCCGGCTTGCTCTGCCTCGACCAACTCACCGTCTTTGGCACCGTTGATGTCGCCCTCGGAAACCGTCCATTCGCGATCCGCGCCCTTATCGATGGGGACGATCCGCCCGCCTTCACTGCGCTTGCGAAAGACGCCCAGCAGCTTTTTCGGGTTCGTCCCGATGCGACGGATCAACCGCCCCTCATAGGCGTGAGTGTCGTCCTTGACCAAGGTCAGCCGCGCCAGAATACGGTCGCCTTCACCCAGCGCCGGATCGCCAGCTTTGGGGATCAACAGCACGTTCGGTTCGCGGGCTTCGCCGTGCCATTCCATCGGTTTGGCAAACAGGTCACCCTGACTGTCGGGCCCTGTGACAACCAATACCGACACTGGCGGCAGGCGATCAGGATCTTGATAGGATTTCTTGCGCTTTTCCAAATGCCCTTCGGCCTGCAGCTCTTTAAGAAGCTGTTTCAGATCAATCCGCGCAGACCCCTTGATGCCGAACGCTTTTGCGATGTCGCGCTTGGCCGTCAGGGTCGGGTTCTGTTCGATCCACTCAAGAATCTCGGCTTTGGAAGGTATTTTATTCATACTGCCGGACGTATCACGCGGCATGGCCTACGTCATGGGCAAATCGTCAGCCGTATCTACATCCCGCAGGGTCGCGATGCGGGCAATGCGGTGATCCGGCAGGGTCGCGATGCTATCTGCCAGTGCGTTTTCGCTGGACCAGCGCACATTCTTGAAGAAATGCGGTGGTTGGCGGCGGGGATGCTTCAGGCCGATCAACCAGAAACCGCCGTCCGGTGCGGGTCCGAACACCGCATCGTGATTGCCCAGCGCCGCGAACCCTTGTGCAATTTCCTTGCGGGTGATGGCGGGGATGTCGGCACCGATCAAACAGGCAGGTCCCCGGGGCACCTGCCCCAGCACCCGCGCCATGCGCGCGCCCAGATCACCGCGCCCTTGCGGGCGACGCTGTAACTCCTGTGGCCAGACGCGACTTTGCATCCCTTCGCGGTCGGGACTGACGGCCAGCACAATATCCCAACGCGGATCACGCAACCGCCTTAAAAGGCGGCGCGTTTGATGGCGAAACCACCACGCTGATGCAGTAAGGCCAATGTCGCGACCAAGGCGGGTTTTCACGCGGCCGGGCCGCGGCTCTTTGACCATGATGATCAATGTGCCCTTCATAGGTCACGCACCATGTTGCGGTGTGGAATGCCGGCATCGTCAAAAATCGGGCCGCTGACCGTGAACCCCAATGCTTCGTAAAACCCGATGGCGTGGGTCTGTGCCCCGAGCTTGGCCTGCGCTGCTTTGCCCCGTGACACATCCAGCGCCTTGCGGATCAAGGACGCCCCCAACCCCGTGCCTCGATGGGATTTCAGCACGCAAACACGACCGATCTTCGCCAAACCCTTGGTGATATGAACCCGCGCAGTTCCGACCGGAATGTCATTTTCGACCGCAAGCAGATGCAGGCAAACATCGTCCAGATCATCGATTTCATCCGCTTCTGACACGCCTTGTTCATCTACAAACACCACGCGGCGCAGCGTGCGACATGCTTCGATATCATCCGTTAGGGCGATCGTTACACTCACGCGAAATAGTCCTTGAGGATGCGTGTATAAATGGACTTGAGCTGATGGATGTGATCGACGCGAACATGCTCATCCACCTGATGCATCGACTGACCGACCAGCCCGAATTCCACTACCGGACAATGCGCTTTGACAAACCGTGCGTCTGATGTGCCACCGGTTGTGGACAGTTCCGGTGTCACGCCCGTTTCTGCCGTGACCGCGTTCGCGACAAGCGTGGACAGTGCGCCGGGTGGCGTGATGAAACTTTCGCCGGACACCTTGATGCGCATCTCGATTTCGACACCGAATTCGGCCCGCACCCTCCTCACCTCTTCCTCAAGCCATTTGGTCAAGGATTCCCCTGAATGCCTATCGTTGAACCTAATGTTTACCGCCGCGCTACAGGATGCAGGGATCACATTGGTCGCGGGGTTTCCGGTATCCACTGTCACCACAGCCAAGGTTGACGGATCGAAGTGTTCGGTGCCCGCGTCGAGTTCATGCGAAGCCAAACGATCCATCAGCCGAACCATGGCAGGCAGCGGGTTATTGGCGCGGTGCGGGTAAGCGGAATGGCCCTGCGTACCGGTCACAGCAATCCACGCCGTCATTGATCCGCGCCGACCGATCTTGATCATCTGGCCCATCACATCAGGGCAGGTCGGTTCACCCACCAGACAGACATCCATACGTTCGCCATTGTTCTGCATATGCTCAAGCAGGGCAGTTGTGCCGTCAATCGCGTCGCCCTCTTCATCACCCGTGATGGCAATCACCACCGATCCATCCGGGGGCGTGTCGCGCACGAAATCCACCGCAGCCGCGGCAAATGCCGCGACGCCTGATTTCATGTCGGTCGTGCCGCGCCCGTACATAATGCCGTCTTTGATTTCAGCGCCAAAGGGCGGCATTGACCAGTCTGCTTCGTTCCCGATTGGGACAACATCTGTGTGGCCGTTAAATCCGAAAGACCGCGTGTTCCCTTTGCTGCCCCAGCGCGCAAACAGGTTGCGAATGCCACCGCGATCCGCCCAAGCGCAATCAAAACCGGCCGCGCTAAGCAACTCTTCCAAAATTTCCAACGCACCCGCGTTCGCAGGCGTTACAGAGGCACAGCGGACCAATCGGGCGGTAAGGGCAACGGGATCAACAGGCGACATAGGCGTTCCTTTTCAGACAAGAGCGGCCTTTTCAGGCGAAAACCGGATAACCCCCTTCTTTTGTGGCGAAAAAGGCGCGGCGCCAAGGGGGCGCATGAAGGAAATGCTTAACAGCCGCCGCGCCACCTGTTAACATTAAGTCAATAATATGACCCGAGGCAGGGCATCAGCAGTACCGCAGTCCCCCGAGCACCTGAAAACAGGGCCGATCCGACCGCACCACCACAAGACAGACACGGGCGCTTTGCGTCCAGAATTCTGTGCTGATCATTGCTATCCGGTCCCAAGGTGTGAGGCAGGACAATGGTAGCGGCATCAGAACTTCCGATTAATACGGTGCGCGAAGGCACCACAGCCACCCAAATGGCGCAAACCATCTTTGGCAATGGTGTGACTGTCACGGGTGCCACCTATTACGGGGATAATGACAGTGCCGGCATCTATACTGGCGGTGATGCTGTCGCACCGGGCGTCACCCCCGGAGATACTGGCGTCATCATGTCGACAGGCAACGCGCAGGACTTTACCAATTCCTCAGGCCAAGCAAACCAAGACACCGACACCTCGACGAATACATCCGGTACAAACAACTTTGGCCAATACAATTCTGCCGCCGGCGCGCGAACCTATGACGCGGCAACGCTGGACGTAGACTTTATCCCCGACACTGACATCATGACGATGCAGTTTATCTTTTCGTCCGAAGAATATCCCGAGTTCGAAAACTCGATCTATCAGGATTTTGTTGGCGTCTGGGTCAATGGCAGTCTGGTGCCGATGGATGTCGGTAACGGCGACGTTGATCCCGGCAACGTCAACACCACCAACAATATCAACATGTACGTCAACAACCAGAATGACGACTTCAACACCGAGATGGACGGCTTTACCATCACGCTAACGCTCACGATGAACGTGAACGCCGGCGAGACAAATTCCATCCGCATCGCAATCGCGGACGTGTCTGATACCAATTATGACTCAAATCTGCTGATCGCAGGCGATTCCGTACAAACCGGTCTGGTCGCCCTGTCGGATAACATTGATCTGTTCCCCGATGGCGACAAAGTTATCGACGTGCTGGCCAATGACATCAACAATGGCCCCGGCAGCCTGACCATTACGCAGATCAACGGCGTTGATGTCGTGGCGGGGGACACGATCACTCTTCCGACCGGTCAAACCGTCGAACTGAACGCCGATGGCACTTTTACCGTAACCGGTGATGGCGATGTCGAAAACTTCAACTTCACCTATACGATCGACAATGGCATCGACACGGATGTAGGGTTTGTCAACGCAACCGGTGTCCCGTGCTTTGTCGCAGGCACCATGATCGCCACGCCGGAGGGCGAGCGCCCTGCCGAAACACTTGTGCCCGGTGACCTGGTGCTGACACAGGACGATGGCCCCCAGCCCCTGCGCTGGATCGGCACACGCGAAGTTGCCGCGACCGGCGATTTCGCCCCGATACACATCCGCGCAAATACCTTTGGCATGCACCGCGATTTGCTGGTTTCGCCGCTGCATCGCGTTTTGATCCGCGACAATCTGGCCGAACTGTTGTTTGGCGAAGCTGAAGTGCTGATCGCAGCGCGAGATCTGGTCAATGACCGCTCTGTGCGCCGGCGCGCAGGGGGCGAGGTGACCTATGTTCATCTGTTGTTTGATCGCCATCAAGTTGTGTTTTCCGAAGGGCTGGAGACAGAAAGCTTCCTTCCTGGTCCGCAGACCACCAAAAGCTTTGAACGCGAAATCGTCGACGAAATCTGCGCGATCTTTCCTGAAATTGATCCTGAAACCGGCCAGGGTTATTCCCCTGCGGCCCGCCGCACTCTGAAGCGTTACGAGGCGGACCTGCTGCGCGCCGCCAAGGTGGCCTAAAATGACGTGGCTGGCGCTATGTGATCATCAGGACCGGCGGCTGTCCCTGCGCGGATTGGGCTGCGACAAGAAAGACGCGCCGCTTTTGGCAGATAACCCGAATACCGTGCTGTCCCAAGGCAGCATCATGTTTGAAACACGCCTGTCAGCGGACGGACGCCCGCAAGTTTTGTTCGGCTATAAGAACACGTTTCCCAAGCTGCGCAGCCTGACTTTTCAGGCCATTCCGGGCGGCGGAATCGCGATGGTTCAAGTGCAGGACGACGAAATTTCACATGCCGCCATCCAGCATGCCGAAGCGGGCCGCACCGATGTCGTGCGCATTACCTATTCTTGGGATGTCGCGTCAAACTGGGGCCGCATGACCCTTGAAAAACCCGAGGAAACAGAAGTTCGCAGTGTCTACATCGACAATCCGCGCGCGCTGTCCCTCGACGACATTCGTGACCTGATGCTGGGACGCAATGATCAAACCTTTGCCTCCGACATGATCTTCGCCGCCTTGTCGGATCAGATTGAGCCGATTGGCCCGATGCCCACGCTTCTGCCCGCCACGCCACTGGCGACCCCTTGGGGGTATAAACCTGCGTCAGATTTAAGGCGCGGCGATACTGTGATGACACGTGATGATGGCGTGGTTCCCGTTTTACAACGTCTTAAACGGACGGTTCCGGCGCGTGGCAGTTTCCGCCCGATCCGCCTGCGCGCCCCTTACTTCGGGCTGCAACAGGATATCATTGTTGCCCCCGACCAGCGTTTGATCATCGACGGGCCGGAGGTGGAGTATCTGTTCAGCCAAGAGGCTGTGCTGGTGCCTGCCCGCCATTTGGTCAACGGCTTTGCCGCGCTGACCGAACCTTGCGGCCCGATGATCACATACAGCCAGCTATTATTGCCCCGCCACGAAACATTGCTAGCGGCCGGTACATTTGTCGAAAGCATCTACGTCGGGCGCATCCGGCGGCAGGAACATCATCTGCAAAGCAGTCTTTTGCACAGTTTCGACCGCGCCCTGCTGCCCGAACATCCGCGCCCCGCGCATCACGTTTTGCGCTGGTATGACGCGATCCATCTGGCGCGCCGGCGTGCAGCCTAGTCGAAAAAGGGCGTCATCTGCGCGATAATGACCGAATTTTCGTCCAAAGCCCGCTGCATCAATGCGCGTTCTTCATCGTCGATCTCGTGACCTTCTTCTTCGCGCTCGGCCAAGGTGCCATAGCCGGTCACATCCAGCGGGTTAGTGTCGGCCTGTTTCAGGATCGCTACGGTTTCACGCACCGCTTCCGCTTCGTCGATGCCAGAGGCAAAGCACATCAACGCCGCGCCGGTCGCTTTGTCTGGCAGACCGTCACCGTCTTTGCGGCCGATCTGTACCAGCAGGGTAAACACCTGCTGACGTGACGGTTTCTTGGGTTTTTTATCGTCTGACATGGAAAGGGCCGCCTTTCAGTTGAAAAGCAGCCCTAGCGCGATACGGCGATTTTGAAAAGTCCTATGCTTAGTCGCGCAACAACTCGTTGATCGAAGTCTTGGAACGCGTTTTCTCGTCCACGCGTTTCACGATCACTGCGCAATACAGATGCACACCGTTTTTCGACGGCATCGAACCGGCAACAACAACGGATCCTGCAGGCACTTCGCCATACATCACTTCGCCGGTTTCACGGTCCAGAATCTTGGTCGACTGGCCGATGAAAACACCCATGCCCAGCACCGATCCTTCGCGCACGATACAACCCTCGACGACTTCCGACCGCGCCCCGATGAAACAGTTGTCTTCAATAATTGTCGGGCCGGCTTGCATCGGCTCCAGAACGCCGCCGATACCCACACCGCCGGACAGGTGTACGTTTTTGCCGATCTGTGCGCAGGAGCCGACAGTCGCCCAAGTGTCCACCATTGTGCCGGTATCAACATATGCACCGATGTTCACGAACGAGGGCATCAAAACCACGCCAGGCGCGATATAGGCTGACTTGCGTACGACGCAGTTAGGCACAGCGCGAAAACCTGCGGCCTTCCACTGATCGTCACCCCAGCCTTTAAACTTGGAATCAACTTTGTCCCACCAGCCGGCACCTTGCGGTCCACCGTCCTGATGTTCCATATCCTTGATGCGGAACCCCAGCAGAACAGCCTTTTTGGCCCACTGGTTCACATGCCAGCTGCCGTCATCCTGTTTCTCAGCGACACGCAGCGCACCGCTATCCAGCGCATTCAACGTATCCTCAATCGCATCGCGGGCTTCACCAGTCGTCGCGGAGGTAATCTGGTCACGGGCGTCCCATGCAGCTTCGATGGCGGTCTCAAGTTGGGCGTTGGACATGGCGGTTGCTCCTGATGCAAAAACTTTCCCCCGCTTTATCCTCAGGGCCGTGTCAGTGCAATCATTCAGCGTCTTTTGCCCGAACGATACGGCAAGAACGCCCGATTGATCGATCGGCAAACGGTGTCGGGAACTTGATTGATTGTGAAATCCTCCTAGCTTCTCGGCTTCGCGCGGTATCTTGCAAGTCGGCCATAACCACGCCACCCTGACGCCAACCTATTTTCGGAGAGTTCCATGAAAGACGACCAACGCCGCCATCCCCTGCGCGATGCAAAAACGGATCGCACCGCCGCCCAAGCGGCCCCCGATACGCCACAAACCCGCGCGTCGGCCTATCAACTGGCGTTCACTGATCAGGAATTCATGTGCCGCGAGGAGTTGCGCCCCGTCCGGTTGCAGTTGGAATTGCTTAAGCCCGAAATGATGCTGGACGCCGAAGGGATCACATCAACCATCGTGCTGTTCGGCGGTGCGCGTATTCCCGAACCTGCGAAAAAGGACACGGCCCGCACCAAAACCTTGGCCGACCTGTCAAAGTTCTATGACGAGACCCGCGAGTTTTCACGGCTTATGACATTGAAATCAATGGCTGGCGGCGGCACCGAGGACGTGATCGTCACGGGCGGTGGACCGGGGGTGATGGAAGCAGGCAATCGCGGCGCAATCGACGCGGGCGGGCGTTCCATCGGGCTGAACATCGTATTGCCGTTTGAACAGGCACCAAACGAATACGTCACGCCGGAGCTGTGTTTCAACTTTCACTACTTCGCGATCCGCAAGATGCATTTCCTGATGCGGGCGAAAGCGATCTGTGTGTTTCCCGGTGGTTTCGGCACCATGGACGAATTGTTCGAAGCGCTGACACTGATCCAAACAGGCCGGATGCAGCGGGTGCCCTTCCTACTGTTCGGCAAGGCGTTTTGGCAAAAGATTATCAACTGGGATGCGCTAGCCGATGCCGGCACCATTTCAGCCGAAGATCTGAACCTCTTCCGGTTTGTCGACAGCGCAAAAGAAGCGATGGAGCTGATTGAAAACTGGGACGCCCCGACCGCGCGGGACAGTGTTCCCGGCAGATAGGCAAAGCCCCGAAAGGATCAGCTTCAGGCGCTTACTTCTGCCGGCAGAACGCCAACCTCTACGTGGTGCGGCAGCGTTTCAACAATCTGACCGTGGTCGGTGTCTTTGATCGCATAACCATAGCCGGCAAGGCGATGCTTCCATTCGCGTGCCGACAGAGAGCAATCGCGTTCGCGCAGGACAAGGTCGATGACTTGTGCGGTGATGAAGGGGTCTTTGTTGTACATGATGGACATGGGTTCAATCCTGATTATCTGTTCCGATGGAAACAATCTGGAAGCCAACCAAGGCAACAGTCGCGCCGAAATACGGCGGAACAAGGGTCATTTCAGGGAAGCCATCGCAGGCTTCCCTTACGTCCAATTCAAAGTAAATACATACAATTCAGCACCTTAAGTCATTGCCCTTATTCATCCCCTCCGCGAAAGAGGCGATAAATTCGCCTTGTTCCGCTGTATCGGGAATTGAAACACCCCTGGCCCCGCTCACCATCGCGATCGCCGTTTGCGCAGTTTGCCCCATGCCTACAAGCGTGCAGGCTGCCGCCATTCCGCTACGCCCGATGCCTGCGCGGCAATGAATCGCGATCGAACGGCACTCCGCAAGCTGCGCCTTGAGATCTGCAATCAAACCGTTGAATTTTTGCGGATCAGGCAGGGCGAAATCAGGGATCGGGTGAGACAGGAATGTCATACCCAGCGACGCACAAAGGGCTTCTTCGTGCTCCATTCCCAAATCGGATGCTTCTGCCGCCGGCAGCATCGACAGAACACAATCAATACCCGACGCACGCAATTCTGCCAATCGTTCCGCTGTCGGACAGGGCATGATCCAAAGCGATCCCGCGCCGGACACCGGCACGGGAAAACACCACGCGGCCATTCAGGACAGGCCCGCCTCCGCCTCGATCTGTTTGCGTGACTTGCGGGACCGCTCGGTCGCGGATTTCAACTGACCACAAGCCGCCATGATGTCTTCGCCGCGCGGTTTGCGCACAGGCGAGGCGTAGCCTGCATTATACACGATCTCGGAAAACGCGCGGATACGGTTATTTGACGATCGTTTGTACGGTGCACCGGGCCATTCGTTGAATGGGATCAAATTGATCTTTGCCGGAATACCCTTGATCAACTCAACCAAACGATGCGCATCTTCGTCGCTGTCATTCACCCCGTGAAGCATCACATATTCAAACGTGATCCGTTCGGAGTTCGACACTTTCGGATAAGACCGCAAGGCTTCCAGTAATACCTCGAGGTTCCACTTTTTGTTGATCGGCACCAGTTTGTCGCGCACCTCATCCGTGGTCGCATGAAACGATATTGCCAGCTGGCATCCGATTTCTTCGGCTGTACGGGCAATCTCCGGCACGACGCCCGATGTGGACAGGGTAATCCGGCGGCGCGACAATTGAATCCCCTCTGGGTCCATCGCGATCTTCATCGCGTCGCGGACGTTCTCAAAATTATAAAGCGGCTCGCCCATGCCCATCAGGACGATGTTTGACAACAGTCGCCCTTCGACATTCTTGGCACCAATTTCAGGCCATTCGCCCAGATCGTCCCGCGCGACCAAGACCTGGCCGATGATTTCACCAGCCGTCAGGTTGCGCACCAGCTTTTGCGTGCCCGTATGGCAGAACGAACAGGTCAGCGTGCACCCCACCTGCGAAGAGACACAAAGCGTTCCGCGCCCCTCTTCGGGAATATAAACGATCTCTACCTCATGGCCGCCCGCAATGCGCACCAGATACTTGCGTGTACCATCCTCGGACACCTGCCGCGTCACCACCTCCGGGATTTCGATCACGAAATTCTCGGCCAACTCGGCACGGAATGCTTTGGACAGATTGGTCATTTCGGCAAAGTCGCGCACGCCCCAGCCATAGATCCACTGCCAGATCTGCCCAACACGCATCTTGGCCTGCTTTTCCGGTGTCCCATGGGCAATCAACGCGTCGCGCATCGCCTCGCGGGTCAACCCGATCAGGTTCTGCGGACCCTCCGGCAATTTGCGCGGTATGGTGTGAACATCTTGGGTAATCGGTGCAGTAACGGACATGGGGCGACTCATCTATGTAAGGATGTGCTTGCTATATAGGACTGCGCGGCATTTGCAAAAGACCCGCATCCCTCCGGTAGCTTACCGCCGGCGCGCATCAGCTTGTCCGTATACGCGATCTTGCCGCCGCGAGATGCGCAAATCGCTTGGATGCCCCTGCCGGGTCAGGTGGGCACGCTGCCCACCCTGCGATCAGGATCAGCCGCCGCAGCGCTTTGCCGCGTCTTCAACTGCCGCTGTAAAGCCCAGCAGCGAAAAGGTATCTTTGGTTTTCGTCCCGCGACCGGATTGACCGGACAGCACCGCATTGGCACCGCGCTTCATCGAGGTGATGATTTTGGCATCATCATCCGTGGTCGCAGGCCAGGCCCACTCCCCTTCGGTGAACAACTCGAAAGAATTGCCCGAAATATCCATCGTCACGGTGGACCCCGATGCGAAGGGATATCCGCCGGTAAAGGCAACCTGCCCTTTGGCACCCGCTGACGGACGGTAAAATACCATCAACAGGGTCTGCCCGCGATTCACCGCAACAACACGACCATCGCGCGAGTTAACAGTTTCCTTGGGCGTGGAAACCCCCCAGCATTCTGTCGGGTTATCCTCGACAAACACGCTCCAGTCGGTTTTCGCCGCCACGCGGTTTGTGCTTTGCTGTTGCGCAAATGCGGCAGGTGCCAGCAATGCTGCTACCCCGATCGCACACCCGAAATTCTTCATCATTCCCATCTGTCCAGCCTCCAAGCTGTCCTAACCTCAATACCGACCAAGCCCTATTGGCGGTGCTTTGTGCATCGCTCTTGCGTCAAGTGCCTGTTATCTTTTTGACAAAGAGCATATTAACGCGAAACAGGCGACAGACGAAACCCTGATTGGCAGGATTTCGCTTAATTTGAAGGTGAAATATGACCCAAGCAGCCCCCTTTACCGAAGTTTGGCGCGGCCCCTTCCTTGAAAGCGTTCATTCCGGCCATGCTGTGATATGCGATGCAAGTGGTGAAATCGTGCAGGCTTGGGGTGATCCGACCCGCACCATTATGCCGCGTTCTTCGTCAAAGATGATTCAGGCGTTGCCGCTGATCACGTCAGGCGCGGCCGACAAACGCGGGCTGACAACCCAACAACTGGCCATTGCCTGCGCCTCCCATCAGGGCGCTGCAATCCATACCGATCTTGTGGCGACATGGCTCGAAACACTTGGCCTGAACGACGATGATTTTCGCTGTGGCCCGCAGGATCCCGCCGATAAGGACGCCCACGAAGGGCTGATCCGCGCCCATAAATCCCCCTGCCAGATTCACAACAATTGTTCGGGCAAACACGCGGGTTTTCTGACGTTGACCCAGCACCTGAAAGCGGGGCCGGATTATGTTGATCCCGATCACCCCTTGCAACGCGCCTGCCTTGAGGCGTTTGAAACCGTTACCCAAGAAACGTCTCCCGGATACGGGATCGACGGGTGTTCTGCGCCGAATTACGCCTGCACCCTGCATGGCATGGCCCGCGCCATGGCGCATTTTGCCGCCGCCCCCGAAGGTTCCGCCGAGGCGCGCCTGCATCAGGCGATGCGTCTACACCCGGAACTGGTTGCCGGTGAAACCCGTGCCTGTACCGAGTTGATGCGGGCGATGGACGGTAAGGTCGCGTTGAAAACCGGTGCCGAAGGGTTCTTTATCGCGATCCTGCCGGAACAGAAACTTGGCATCGCGCTGAAGGCGGCCTGCGGCACCACCCGCGCTGCGGAATGTGCGATTGCGGCGCTGTTGGTCAAATTAGGCGTGCTCGACGCCAATCATCCAGCCACGCTGAAACGGATGAACGCGCCGATCAAGAACTGGCGCGGCATTGAAACCGGTATTCTGAAACCGGCCGCCGGTCTTCTTTAAGCCGCCAAGTGGTACCCTTTCGAAAAGGGGTGCCACTTTGCCTGTCGCTGCCTAACCGAATGCCCGATGGCGGATCAATCAGATGCCGTCCGTGCGCGAACGGTCAGGACAGGAATTCATCCTTCGCATATCCCTGCACGTAAAGCAGCGCCGTCAAATCGGCGAAGTTTACCCGGACATCACATTGCGCGGCGACCGATGGTTTGGCGTGCAGCGCGACCCCCATGCCAGCGCGACCCAGCATTCCCAGATCATTCGCCCCGTCCCCAACCGCAAGCACGTCAGCATCTGTTAACCCCAAACGGGCCGTGATCTCCTCCAAGGCATCAACTTTGGCCTGCTTGCCAAGAATCGGCATGCCGACCTCACCGGTCAGAACGCCATCTTCAATCAACAATGTGTTGGCGCGGTTTTCATCAAAACCCAGTGCTGCGGCAACCTTGGCGGTAAAGGCGGTGAACCCGCCTGACACCAGCGCCGCATGGCCACCATTGGCCTTCATGGTTGCCAACAGGGCCTTACCACCGGGCATGAAACTGATCCGCTCATCCAGAACCTTGTCGATCACGGACGCGTCCAGCCCCTTCATCAACCCGACGCGTTCGCGCAGGGCGCCGTCGAAATCCAGCTCGCCATTCATGGCGCGTGCAGTGATGTCTTTGACCCTTTCGCCAACGCCAGCTTCGTCCGCCAGTTCGTCGATACATTCCTGCTGGATCATCGTACTGTCCATATCGGCCAGCAGCATCTTTTTGCGCCGCGTTGCGGTCGGCACAATCACCAGATCCACCTGCATCGCCTGACAGCTTTCCCAGACCTCCCAACGGTTCGCCGGTATTTCAGCGACGGTGAATTCCGCAGCCTCATCCGGTGCCAGCCAAATGGCGTCCCCGCCCCCCCAAGCATTGCGCAGGCTCTCAACCAAGGACGGCTCAAGCCCGCCTTTTTCTGGAGAAGTCAGCAAAACAACTGTAAACATGTCAAAGTTTCCGATCCGCGCTAGGCACATCGCTTAAATGCGATCATGCGGCGGTCTAGTCCCGTTTTTGCGATTTTGCCAGCCCGCAGTGCTCCTTAAACGCGGCAGCGGGACACTGCCTTACTCAACAATGCCGCCAAACCATTTCTATATTTTCGTTCAGTTACACATGCCTATTTTGCGGCCAGCCCCGCACAGGGCGTTTCTGCAACCCTGTCGCACAGTTTAGCCGGATACATACCGACACAACAAACTGGCGGGCTTCCAGAAGCGGTCGCTAAAGCAGTCAAAAACCTATCGGCGTGATGATCAGTAAGCCGCTTATGATTGCGACGCCCCATACCCCGCACGTCGTCCAAACACCGCGCCTGACGTAAGGCCTGATCCGCCCGGATAACCCGCAAAAAATACACCGCCGACAATTTCACCGCAGGCAAACAGGCCGGCAACCTTTGATCCATCTTCCCTAAGGACATTACCCTTGGGGTCTACTTTCAGCCCCCCATAGGTAAACGTTATCCCGCCGGTGACCGGAAATGCGCGGAAGGGCCCCTTGTCTATTTTCTGGGCCCAATTTGATTTGGGCGGCGTCAAGCCATCGGTTGCTTTGCCATCCAGGACGGTTGGATCAAACGCGGTTTGGGCATCCACCGCATCGTTGTACGCATCAAGCGTAGCGGTGGCAGCCTCTGCGTTTACGCCAGTCATCAGGGGCACCAGCGCGTCCAAGGTATCAGCTTCTACAAAATGGGCATCATGAAATCTGTATTCGGCATAAAGTAGATCGAACACTTTGCTATCGAAAACCTGCCAAGCAAACTGGCCCGGCTGCTCGAGAATGGCGGCACCGTATTGCGCATAAGTGTAGTTGCGGAAATTGGCACCCTCATCGACAAAACGTGCGCCATCGGCATTCAGCATTACGCCCAAAAAATATGAAATTTTGCGGTAGTTCTTGCGTTCACCAGCGGGCAGGTCAAGGTTACCGAAATCAGCCATATGTAGGTCCATGGGTGTTGCATGGCATCCAGCATAAAAACCATATTCCGCCGCGCCGACTGCGCTCGCCATTGTCAGCCCGTCGCCGGTGTTGTGCGGCGTGCCGCGTACTTTCGCGGCTTTCCAGTTCGGGCCCATATGTTTGACCCGCATCTCGTCATTTGCCTCAAATCCACCAGAGGCAAGGATTACGGCGTCTGCATACAGTACCTCATCACCAACCCGTACACCGATAACCTCATCACCTTCAGTCACCAGACCGGTGACAGCGCTATTATAGCGGACTTTGCCACCCATCCGCTCAACCGCCGCTAGCTCCATATCGAATAGGCCAACCCCTTCGTTCTCTGCTGCCAGTGTCAAGCCGCCCCAAAACACATGTCGTCCGTCTTTTTCAAAACTTTGCCGGCTATAGATCGGCTCGAACTTTACGTCATGGGATGCAAGCCAGCGCATCGTCTCGCCCGACAGGTTGACGAGCGCTTCTTGCTCCTCCGACAGCGGGCGGCCATCGTTAAACGCCAGCAGGTTGCTGGCGAATTTCGCTGTGTCATAGCCCCCGAAGTCAGCGTTCTGAACGCGAGGGTCATCGGGATTGCGCAACAGCGGCAAAAGATCCGCAGCCCCGTCATAGGCAAAGCGCATCGCGCCTGCCGTATATTTGGTATTGCCACCCGCCAAAGCCTGATCAGCCTTTTCCAGCAGCGTCACCTGCGCCCCGTTTTCCAACGCCGCGATCGCGGCACAAAGCGCGGCGTTACCTGTTCCGACGACAATCACTGACTTTGACACTGGTGTTTCCTTTTCATATCTATATTGTATCCAGGTGGATACAATATGGGTCTCACTAAGATGCACAGCACAGAATTGCAAGACATGTCTCAAGGGGAGCTTGCGTACCATCGATTGCATGCGGCGATCAGGGCGGGGGAATTCCAGCCGGGTGACCGTCTGCGCGAAATCGACGTGGCGAAGAAACTCAGCCTGTCGCGGACTCCGGTGCGGGAGGCCTTGCGCAAATTGGAAAGCGACGGGATCGTCGAACACCGCCCCCGCTTGGGCGCTGTCATCCGCACGTTGAGCACCACAGAAATCGTTGAGCTATACGAAATGCGGCTGGTCCTTGAGCGCACGGCCGCCGAGATGGCCGCCAAACATGCAAACCCCGCCGAAGTGGATCTGCTCAAAGAGATCAACGAACAGATTGATGGTGCCGGCCAAGATACTCCTCGCGCGGCCGCACTCAATCAGGATTTTCACCGCAGCATCTACCTCGCTACGCGCAATCGCTTTTTGCTGGCGTCAGCACGTGCGCTCAACAATGCGTTGATTCTGCTGGGGCCAACCACGCTGGATGACGAAGCGCGGATTAAAACGGTCAGCAGCCAGCACGCACAGATTATCACGGCGATCGCTGCGGGCGATCAACAGGCTGCGGGTGACGCGGCAGAGGCGCATTTGCAAACCTCCCTGCGCCACAGGCTCAAGGTGTTACAATCGTGATGCCCCATCTTTACGCCTTTGTGGTCGCCGGAATTGGTGTTCTGGCTTTCAAGATGATGCAGCTGCCCCTGCCTTGGCTGCTGGGGCCGATCTTTGCGTGCCTGATTGCCGCAATGGCGGGTGTTCCGATGCGTGGGATTAAGCTGGTGAAAGATGCGATGCGCACCATTCTGGGCGTAGCTGTAGGTGCGACATTCACAACCACCCTACTCGGTTCCATGGTGGGGATGTGGCCGACCTTGCTGATGATCCCCGTGATGACCAGCTGTATCGGGGTGGTCGGGGTCCTATATTTTCAACGCCTCTGGGGGTTTAATTTCGCAACCAGCTATTATTCCTCCATGCCGGGTGGCTTGCAGGATATGCTTGTCTTTGGAGAGGAAGCTGGCGGCGATGTGCGCGCGCTGTCACTCATCCATGCGACGCGGGTGATGGTGATTGTCGTGGTTCTACCGTTTTTGCTGAAATGGGTCTGGGACGCTGATCTAAGCAACCCTCCGGGTGCCCCCGCCGCAAGTATTGCGCCTGCGGAACTTGCGATCATGGTGTTTTGTGGTCTTGCCGGATGGCAGATGGCGAAACGCGCGGGCATGTTCGGCGCTACAATTCTGGGTCCGCTTTTGCTCGCAGCGGCATTTGCGATGGCTGGAATTCTGAACCATCGCCCACCTGCCGAGGCGATCTGGGCCGCCCAGTTTTTCATTGGCATGAGTGTGGGCAGTAAATATGCAGGTGTCACCATGGTCGAAGTGCGCACAGATGTAACAGCGGGTCTGGGATTTTGCGTAATCCTTCTGGTGCTGACCATGATCTTTGTTGAGGTCATTCATGTCGCAGGCCTTGCCCCGCCGATGGAAACGATTTTGGCTTTCGCGCCGGGCGGGCAGGCAGAACTGACAGTGCTGGCTTTGATCGTAGGGGCTGATATGGCCTTTGTAGTGGCCCATCACGTGCTACGTATATTTGTGGTCATTCTAGGCGCGCCGCTGTTTGTTCGGCTGTTTGATACAAACACTGGAGAAGGGAAATAACGATGCAGGCGGAATTGAAAACACTGGCACACGACGGTGTGCTGCGCGTCGCAATCAATACTGGCAATCGCGCCTTGGTCCATCAGGACGGCGATCAACTGAGGGGCGTCAGCCCCGCGCTGGCCAAAAGACTGGCGGACGAGATCGGGGCCCGCATGGAGCCTGTTATCTATAGCGGTGCAGGCAAAGTATTTGATGATGCACACCTTGATAAATGGGACGTAGGGTTTCTGGCAATCGACCCAATGCGTGCCGAAAAAATTGCCTTTACCGAACCCTATATTGTGATCGAAGCGACCTTTGCGGTGCGCAGCGATTCCGCATTTGTAGACGTCGAAGATGTCGATGCAACCGGCGTAAAGATCTTAACGTCGACCGGTTCGGCGTATGACATGCATCTGACCAAAAACCTGCAGCACGCAACACTGGAGCATTTAGGCACACCGCCCGAAAGCTTTGAAGAATTTCGCGCAGGCCGGTGCGATGCCGTCGCCGGTGTTCGTGCCTCGCTAGAGGCCGCGTTTTCAACATCGCCGGACGTTCGCATCCTGACCGGCGTACTGACCTCGGTCCGTCAGGCGATGGTACTGCCTGATAGTACCGATCCGCGCATCGCCGCGCTTAATGGTTTCGTAGCCCAAGCCATATCGGACGGGTTCGTTGAGGCCGCGCAAACCGCTTAAGGAAATACCTCGGGGTTGATCATATGAATAGGCGCGCCAGCCGCGTAGGCGTTGATCTGATCAAAGATGTCAGAGAACTGAAGGTCGAACTCGTCCTCGGTCACAAATCCGATGTGAGGGGTGGCCAACACATTGGGGTGTGTCAACAGGATGTTTGACGTATCAGTCAGTGGCTCATGATCAAAAACATCGACAGCGGCGTGCAGTTGATCCTTTGCCACTTCCGCCTCAAGGGCGCCGGTCTCGACCAGACCGGACCGCGAGGTGTTTACGAAAAGCGCACGGGGCTGCATCTGCGCCAGATCAGCAGCAGTGATCAGACCGCGCGTTTCCGGCTTGAGCCGTACGTGAATACTGACAATATCTGATGTCGCAAAAAACGCGTCGCGCGACGGCGCAACGGTCTCACCCGCCGCAAGAGCACGGGAGCGGCCAGCCTCTGATCCCCACCATTGCACGTTGATACCCAACGCCTTGGCATATTCCGCGACCGCACCCGCGATGCGCCCATACCCATAAAGCCCAAGCGTTCTGCCGCGCAGCGTGCGACCAACGCCGGATTGCCAGTGGCCCGCCTTGATCGACGCCGTCTGCTGCGGGATCTGGCGATAGCTGGCAAGGATCAGCGCCAGTGTATGCTCTGCTGCTGCATAAGACGGCGCGCCCGCGTGCATGTTGGAGCTTAGCAGGACGCCATGCGCCGTACATGCGGTCACATCCACATGGGGATAAACGCTGCGCTGGGAGATCAGCTTGAGGTTTGGCAAACCCGCCAGCAATTCAGCACCCACTTTTGTGCGCTCGCGAAACAGAACCAGCGCCTCGGCGTCTTGCATCCGCGCGGCAAGCTTGACCGGATCGGGTTCATGGTCAGTCCAGACGGTGACCTCGTGATCGTCAAGTTTCGCAAAGCAGGGCAAACCGCGCAGCGTATCGAACCAATCGTCAAGAATGTGCACTTTCATCGGTCTATTCCTCGTTACATGCGGTGTTACACGCCAGCCCATACTGATTGAGGGACAAAAACACTTCCACTGGCAATTTTGCGAGCTGTGCGGATCAAACCTGCGGATTTGATCTGAAACCCTGCATCGGTTTGCGCATAGTCTACCATGACATCGATGCTGCCCGAGGCATGCTCTAGCGTGATGGGCGCAGGTGTTTCGTTCGGTTTGGCCGCCATCCCCTCCGCAACCGTGCCGGGCGTGAGCACACAAGCAGCAAGGCATTGCGCGCCTGTCACCGCCATCGTCGGATGAGTGTTCCACGGCATGAAATAACGGGTCGCAATGGTGCCCCCCGCACGGGCGGGTGCCAATAGCCCGAATTTGGGTGTAACAGATTCGCTGACATCGCCCATTCCCATCAGCGCACCGGCTTTGATGCGCAGGGCTTCCATCTTGGCAAAGAAACTGCGGTTTTCATCCAGCTCGGCCGCACTCTCATAACCGGTCAGGCCAAAATCGCTGGCCTTGGCGATCACCATTGGCATGGCGACATCCATGCAGGTCACAGCGATACCGTCGATGACATCAACCAGATTGCCCGTGGGCAGAAATGCTCCCGTAACGCCGCCGACTGTTTCCATGAACTGCAAAGCTACGGGTGCCGACGTGCCCGGCACGCCATCAATCTGCGCATCGCCCTGATAGCTGACCTTGCCGCCCGGCGTTTGCACAACGGCGGCAACCCGCGCTTCGGTATTCACGGCGCGAATGTTAACAGCTGTCTCGCCGTCTTGCGCTGCCACCAACCCCATTTCAATGGCCGCAGGGCCAACACCAGACAAGATGTTCCCGCAGGTCGGTTTGAAATCTACCAGGCGGTCCTCAACGCTCACCTGCGCAAAGAAGTAATCGACATCGGCCCATTCATCATCGGATTTCGATAGCATTGCGACCTTGGTTGTCACCGCAACGCCACCACCGATCCCGTCGATATTCAGCGGATGGCCTGAACCCACGATAAAGATGAGCACCTGCGCCAAGCTTTCCAGATCTTCGGGCAGGTCAGCCCGGTTGAGGTATGGACCGCGCGAAGTGCCGCCGCGCATGAAAAGGAAAGGGATTTCTGTCTGGGTCATGTGAAGGGCCATGGCAAAGTGAAGTATTCCTGTAACAGACCGGGCGGGAAATCACGGTTCAGCAGCCACGCCATGGCACAAATGAACGCAAGGCCCGCGGCGGTGTATCCGGCGGCAAAGACCATGCTGACCCGCGCACGGATCACCATGAAGGCGAATAGGAAGATCGTCAGCGCAAGGATGAAGCCGAGCAGAGAGGTCAACACCAACAGCGCAGCAAACCACGCCAGCGTTGGCCACAAACCATGGGTCGCCTGCGCGTCTTCGCCATTCAGCTCGCGATCGGCAAAGATCGTGTGCGTCTCGGGCTTGAGCATCATCTGGATGACAAGAAACGCACATCCGATAAGACAAATGCTTGCCACAAAGATCGGGAAGGTCCGGTCGCGGCTGTAGCTGGGGATCGCATTCGCGTCATAAAGAGCATAGCCGATGAAGGCGGTGACCAGCAGCATAAAGACCATCGGCGCGCGTTTGGAGCCTGCTGTGATGTCACCTTCGGCCATGATGTGTTTGGCCTGACGCAACCCCAGCACGACGGAGATCACTGTGATAACCAGCAAAACAATAACGATGGGTGAGAAAATATAGTCGATCCCCTCGCCGAACCCTTTGCGGAAGCGTGATTGCGCGATCTGAATGGCTTGGTTCGCGTAGTTTTCGGCAGGGTTTGACAGGACGAAGCCGATAAGGAACGCGGGACGCGACCAGTCAAACCGCCGCATGAGGATGCCGAGGAATCCGATCGCGAACAGTGCCACGAGGTCCATCAGGTTTTGGCCCGATTGGAACGCCGCAAAGCTGATGATCATGAACAGGAAGGGTGCCAGCAGAACAAAGCGGATTGTTGTCAGCTTTGCGATGCCACCAGAGGCAGCGATACAAATAACTGTGCCAACCACGTTGGCCAGTGCCAGCAGCCATACGATCGCATAGGTGATATCGAGGTTGTTTTTCAGCATCGCAGGGCCAACTTCGATCTGGCCAGATCCCAGCAGGGCAATCGCACCGATAAAAATCGCCATAGAGCCTGAGCCGGGGATCCCGAAAAGCAAGGTGGGTACCAGCCCGCCGCCCTCTTTGGCGTTATTCGAACTCTCCGGCCCGATTACGCCGCGGACTTCGCCTTTGCCGAAGTTGGATTTGTCTTTCGTCGTTTGCACCGCGTGGCCATAGGCAATCCAGTCAACCACGGACCCGCCAAGACCGGGGATAACGCCCACGATAACCCCGATGATGGAACACCGTACAGACAGCCAGATATTGGCAAACCAGTCTTTGACACCATCGATCCAGCCACCGCCGATTTGCGGCTCTTCGCTGATGGCGCGGTCCTGGCGCAGCAGCGAGATGATCTCGGGGATGGCAAAGATACCAAGACCGACAATCACCAGTTTCAGCCCGTCAGTCAGATAAGGGTAATCGTAGGATGACATCCGCAGATCGCCCGAAGAGGCACCTTCGCCGATCATACCGATCAACATGCCAAGGCCTGCCGCGACAATCCCTTTGATCGGGATGCGGCCCGCAAGAATGCCGACCATGGACAGACCGAAGATGGTGATCATTAACAATTCAGGGGTGCGGAACTCCAGCACGATGGGGCGTGCAATCAGAATGAACACCGTCAAAAAGCTGGCCCCGACCAACCCGCCAAACAAGGATGAGGCGAACGCCGCTGAAAGCGCACGTGCAGCCATGCCCTTTTTGGCCATGGGAAAGCCGTCCAGCACTGTCGCCTGACTGGCCGAGGACCCCGGAATACCCATCAGCACAGAGGCGAATGTGTCAGATGTCGGAACAACCGCAACCATGCCGATCATTAGCGCCAGGCCCAAAATCGGGTCCATGCCGAACATAAACGGCAGCAAAAGCGATAGGCCTGCAATGCCGCCCAATCCCGGGAACACGCCGATACACAGGCCCATCAGGACGCCCATGACCAGATATCCCAACACAACAGGTTGCAAAATCAGCGTCCAAGCGTCGCCGAATGCAGGCAGAGCCTCCATGATGATTTCCATGAAATGATCCTCCCACTTTCCTTGGGTAAACGCCCCACCCCTGCGGGCGGGGCGCTCAAAAAGGAAAGTTTAGTTCAGCGAAACGCCGTATTTTTCCTGCAGCCAGTTCACGATGAACGCTTTGGCTTCGGGGGATACTTTGGTCGCGCTCGCTTTGGCTGTTTCAGCTGCGGCACCGGTCATCTGGGGGTATTTGCCCAAACGCTTTCCCGAGATTTCAGCGAAATCAGGGCGTGCCTTGATCGCCTCGAAAGCGGCGGTGTAGGTCGCCATAGCGTCAGGGGTCGCACCCTGTGGCAGGAACACCATCTTTTGTGCAGGGAAACCCGCAATAAAGAACGCTTTCCACGCCTCCCATTTCTCGCCAGAGGTCTCGCATCCTTCGGTGGCATCACAGACTTCCTTGAACGTCGGTGTGTCCGGGAATGTGGGGTCACGCACGATGTTGCCCGCATCATCCAAGGCACCCCAGGTCATCATCGGGACAGCAGTGCCCGCTTCGACCAATGGCGTTACGCCAGACAGGTAGGAAGAAGACGTCTGATAGTCGATGTTGGCTTCACCACGCTCAAACATCAAACGGCCGTCACCGCGACCCTTGATGCCCATGACGCTTTCGACGTTCAGGCCCAGCATTTCCCATGCCAGTGTCGGGACCAGGTCAAGGCGTGTGGCCCCTTGGTTGCCATAGATAAAATCAGTGTCTTGCAGACCGGAGGCGTCTCGGCCGTCCATCTTCTCTGCCAGTTCTGGCGGCAAATAGGCCACGCCGCCGGTGCCGGAGGCAAGAACAACGTTCCAGTCAGCGTATTCGAATTTCACCCGCGGATCGCCCAACAGATAAGGGAACTGAGTCGAGCCTGAAGAACCGAAGATCAGCGTGCCGTCCTCATAAGACTGCTCTTGGAAAAAGTTGGCACCCTTGGTCGAGCCCGCACCTGGCATGAACTTCACAACAACAGTCGGCTGGCCTGGCAACGCCTCGGACAGCAGTGGCGCATAGAAGTTGGCCCATTTAGCGGAACCGCCAGTCTCGGAGAATGGAATGATCCATTCAACGGTTTTGCCCGCCAGATCGATGCCATGACCGCCAGCATTCGCTTGCAGACCAAATGTTGCAGCAGCCGCAGCGACAAGGCTCACGGCCACGCGGCGCGTGGTTTTGAAAATGGACATATATTCCTCCCGGTTTTGCATGCCCCTTCTCCCAAAGGGACCAATTTCGAATCGTTCCGGGGGTGTCCGCCCCCGGTTGATGTATGCCTTTTGACCTGCGAACCTTGCACCAGACTTGCATTATCGGGATTCATTCAACGTGCGGATCACACTGGTCGAGGACAACGTCAGCCTTGCAAAGGGTATCACCTACCGTCTTGAGGACGCTGGCCATGCTGTAGATGTGCTGCATGACGGCAGCGCAGCGGAGGGGTATCTGGCCCACGATCAGGCTGATTTGGTTATCCTTGATATCAATCTGCCAGGTCAGGACGGGCTGTCGCTGCTCAAGCAAATGCGCGGGCGGGGCGATACCAGACCGGTGATCCTGCTTACCGCGCGAGCGGATACAGAAGATCGGGTGACGGGCCTTGATGCGGGGGCGGACGATTACCTGATCAAACCGTTCGAGATGGCAGAGCTGGAGGCGCGTGTGCGGGCCCTGTTGCGCAGGCGTGATATCCCCCAGCAACAGTTACGCACTTTCGGCGCGTTGCAGTTTGACCCTGCTGCGCGGCAGTTGTTCGACGGTCAGACCGAAATAGACCTACCGCGCCGCGAGATGTCTGTCTTTGAATGTCTCTTGGCCGCGGAAGGGCGCACGGTTTCAAAAACCGCCGTTCTGGATCATGTCTATGGCGTGGGGGCCGATGTCGAAGAGACCGTTGTCGAAGTCTATGTTTCGCGCTTGCGCAGCCGCCTGAAACAATACGGGATCACGATCCGTACGCGGCGCGGTCTCGGGTACCAGATGTCAGCCGAGACATGACAATGAAGCTAAAGTCCCTGCGCGCGCGGCTTACCTTGATCATTCTGCCGCCGCTTCTGGTCATCTCTCTTATCGCTGCTGCGTGGCAATTCGATACAACGACAGACCGGGCTGAAAACATTTTCGACCGCGGTCTCTTGTCCGCAGCGCTTGCAATCTCGCGCGATGTGGCCTTGTCGGATGGTGACGCGATCAGCCCCTCTACGCAGCGGCTTTTAAACGACACATCCGGTGGGCCGATCTTCTACCATGTCTATGCGCCTGACGGGGTGTTTGTGACCGGTTACTCAACGCCGCCGGTTCTGCCAAGCGCTTTGCGCGATGAGCCAACCGACCCTCAGTATTACAACAGCACCTATCAAAATGAAAACGTGCGCGTATTGCGCTATCGCGACAGTACCGTGGTCAGTGGTGTGGCGGGTGTTTTCAGTATCACAGTCTGGCAAAGCGCGCAGGTACGCAGCAGCTTTGTGCGCGATGTCCTGTCACGCTCCTTTGCCGTGATTACACTGCTTGTGCTTTGTGTCGCTGTGGTGGTCTGGTTTGGCGTCGGGCTGGGACTGCGCCCCCTGCTTGATCTCGAACGCGCCATCGCAGAACGAAGCCCAACCGAGCTTAAGCCCATCCGCCGTGCTGTGCCTGTAGAAGCGCAGGGGCTCGTGAGTACGCTCAATGCTTTGCTCGACCGCATTTCGCGAAGGATCAGTTCCAAAGATGAATTCATCTCCAACGCCGCGCATCAACTCAGAAACCCCGTTGCAGGCGTGCTCGCGCTAGCTGAAGCCGTTGAAAACGCGCCAAACCCGAACGCGGCACAAAAGCGTAGTGCCGAATTATTGCTTGCCGCAAGAGAGGCAAGCGATCTTACGAATAAGCTTTTGTCATTCGAACGCGCAAGCGGCACAGATATTCTGCGTTCAGGACAACCTGTTGAACTCGGCGCTTTCGTCCGCAACGTCGGCAGCGCGTTTGTCCAGCAACACCTCGAGAGTGAGGTATCGCTGACCTATGACCTTCCTTCAGCGGAGGTGACTGTAACAGGGGATAAAACCATGTTGCATGAAGCTGTGCTGAACCTGCTGACCAACTCGATCATCCACGGCGGTAAGGATCTGACACAGATTACAATGGAGTTGTCACAGGGCGGAGGAAACGCAACTTTGATCATCACCGATGATGGCACTGGCATCCCTGCTGATCGCCACATTGCAGCGCTGAGCCGCTTTTCACAAGCAAGTGGTGGACCAGGCAGTGGCTTAGGGCTGCCTATTGCAAGCAGAGTGATGGAAAATCATGATGGGCGCTTGGAGCTTATCGAAAGCGCTTCAGGCGCTTCGATCAGGCTAACGATACCTCTCGCGCGCTAAGGTCTAACCCTGCCGATCTGTCGCCTACGGCTCCCTCTTTCACAATCGGGGTCTGCGAGTCTGGTTTGCAATTCTACGCGCCAGTGCTCTGCCTCAAATCCAGATCCGCTTGTGTCGGATATGCGCCAATAGGAAACACGCGTTCCTGCATCGGTCTGTAAAAGACCACATTTCCCTAAAACCCGCGTCCCTTTGCCTGTTGCTGTTTTTACCGGTGTTCCGTATGTCCGGCGGTGGGACACCCTTCCCCAACGAAGGGCGCATATCTGAAAGGATAGCATCAATGGCTACTCAACTACCGGCAACGCGGCCGGCCAATCCGCGTTTTTCATCAGGCCCCTGTGCCAAACCCCCCGTATTCGATTTGCAGAACCTCGCGGACGCGCCTTTGGGTCGCAGTCACCGTGCGGCCGAAGGCAAATCCAAACTGCTTGAGGCGATCGAGACCACCCGCGAGATTCTGGGTGTTCCGGCCGACTACAAGATCGGTATCGTACCTGCATCCGACACCGGCGCATTCGAGATGGCCATGTGGTCCATGCTTGGTGAGCGCCCTGCCGAGATGGTCGCGTGGGAATCATTCGGCGCAGGCTGGGTCACAGATGTGGTCAAGCAGCTGAAGATTGAGGCGACCACCCATACCGCCGACTACGGCGAAATCGTCGATATGACGACCCTGAATTATGACAATGACGTTTGTTTTACATGGAACGGCACGACTTCCGGCGTGCGCATGGCAAACGGTGATGCGATCCCTGCCGATCGTGCCGGTCTAACCCTTTGCGATGCAACTTCTGCTGCATTTGCTATGGATTTGCCCTGGGACAAGCTCGATGTGACGACTTTCTCCTGGCAGAAAGTTCTGGGCGGCGAAGCGGCCCACGGCATGTTGATCCTCAGCCCACGTGCAGTCGAGCGGCTGGAAAACTATACACCAGCATGGCCACTGCCCAAGATTTTCCGCCTGACCAAAGGTGGGAAACTTATCGAGGGTATATTCAAGGGTGAGACGATCAACACCCCTTCGATGTTGTGTGTTGAGGATTACCTGCAAGCGCTGAAATGGGCCAAATCCGTCGGTGGCCTGAAAGGGCTGATCGCGCGGGCAGATGCGAATGCACAGGCGATTGCCGATTTTGTCGAACAGCACGACTGGATCGAATTCCTTGCCGCTGATCCGGCAACGCGGTCGAACACCTCTGTGTGCCTCAAGTTCAATGACGACCGCATCACTGATGGTGCGGCATTCGCCAAGGCAGTTGCAAAACGTCTGGCCGATGAGAACGTCGCGCTTGATATCGGCGCCTACCGTGATGCCCCTCCGGGACTGCGCATCTGGTGTGGTGGCACGGTTGAAACCTCCGACATCGCAGCGATGCTGCCGTGGCTGGACTGGGCATTCAACGCCGAAATCGACGCCTGATCGCAGGCGGGAGCATTCCCGCCTTCCCCATATACCGTAGGGCGGGGTTCACCCCGCCACCCCCTATTTGATTAAAGGACCAACACCATGGCCCCCAAAGTACTCATCTCCGACAGCCTCAGCGAAGCAGCTGTTCAGATTTTCCGCGACCGCGGCATCGACGTCGATTTCCAGCCTGACCTTGGCAAAGACAAGGACAAGCTGGCCGAAGTCATCGGCAACTACGACGGTCTTGCCATCCGCTCCGCGACCAAGGTCACTGAAAAGATCCTCGCCAATGCGCCAAACCTCAAGGTGATTGGCCGCGCAGGGATCGGGACGGACAACATCGACAAAGACGCGTCCTCCAAAAAGGGTGTGATCGTGATGAACACGCCTTTCGGCAACATGATCACCACCGCCGAGCACGCCATCGCGATGATGTTTGCCGTTGCACGCCAGATCCCCGAAGCCAGCGCCTCAACGCATGCCGGCAAATGGGAAAAGTCCAAGTTCATGGGTGTCGAGCTGACAGGCAAGACGCTGGGCGTGATCGGTGCAGGCAACATCGGCGGTATCGTTTGCGACCGCGCACGCGGCCTCAAGATGAAAGTTGTGGCCTATGACCCCTTCCTTGGCGAGGAAAAGGCCGAGAAGATGGGCGTTGAGAAAGTCGAGCTGGACGAACTGCTGGCCCGCGCCGATTTCATCACGCTGCATGTCCCCTTCACCGATCAGACAGCGAACATCCTGAGCCGTGAGAACCTTGAAAAAACGAAAAAAGGCGTACGCATCATCAACTGTGCGCGTGGCGGTCTGGTGGACGAGGAAGCGCTGGCCGATCTGCTGAAGTCCGGTCACGTTGCTGGCGCGGCCTTTGACGTGTTCAAGGAAGAGCCCGCTAAGGAAAACCCGCTGTTCAACCTGCCGAACGTTGTGTGCACACCCCACCTTGGTGCGGCAACAACCGAGGCGCAGGAAAACGTAGCTCTGCAAGTGGCCGAACAAATGTCGGATTATCTTCTGACAGGTGCGGTCAGCAACGCGCTGAACATGCCATCCGTCACCGCCGAAGAAGCAAAGGTCATGACCCCGTGGATCAACCTTGCCGGACACTTGGGTGCCTTTATCGGCCAGATGACGGATGAACCGATCAAGGCGATCAACATCCTTTATGATGGTACAGTATCCGAAATGAACCTTGAGGCACTGAACTGTGGCGTTGTTGCAGGCATCATGAAACGGGCCAATCCGGATGTGAACATGGTCAGCGCCCCCGTGGTTGCCCGTGAAAAGGGCATTCAGATCAGCACGACCAATCAGGACAAATCAGGCGTATTCGACGGCTACATCAAGGTGACTGTTGTTACGGAAAAACGCGAACGCTCTGTCGCGGGTACCGTATTTTCCGATGGAAAGCCGCGCTTTATCCAGATCAAAGGCATTCAGGTCGACGCCGAAATCGGCGCGCATATGCTTTATACCACCAACGAGGACGTGCCGGGTATCATCGGGACCTTGGGTCAGACCATGGGCGAAAACGGCGTGAACATCGCGAACTTTACCCTTGGCCGGTCCGAGGCAAAGGGCGAGGCGATTGCGCTGCTTTATGTTGATGAACAGGTGCCTGCACCGGTCATCGACAAGCTGGCCGCTACAGGCATGTTCAGACAGATCAAGCCACTTCAATTCGACGTGGCCTGACACTCATTCCAGTGTTAGAGACACAGCGCCCGTCCCATTCTGGGGCGGGCGTTATTTATGACGGGGTGCCCCAAATGACGACATCAATTTATGCCGTTGGCGATATTCACGGACAACTGACCGAATTGCACCGCGTGCTTGGCTTGATCGAAGCGGACGGCGGGCCGGATGCGGAAATCGTTTTTCTGGGCGATTACACGGATCGGGGACCCGACAGCAAAGGCGTGATCGACCTGTTGGTCGAAGGACAGGCGCAGGGGCGCAACTGGACCTATTTGCAGGGCAACCATGACCGCATGTTCCATTGGTTCATGCGCGACTACCCCCAGCACGAAGCCTATCTGCCGGTCGAGCGCTACTGGCTGCACCCGCGTCTGGGCGGCGATACGACGCTGGCCTCTTATGGTGTTGAATTTACCGAACGTTCGCGCATGCTGGACGTGCATAAAATGGCGCGCGATGCTGTGCCGCAGTCCCACATCAAATTCTTGCAAGAGGCGGTTTTATCCCACGAAACAAAGGCGCTGTTCTTTGCCCACGCCGGCATCCGCCCCGGCGTTGCCCTGGCTGAGCAGGACGAAGAAGACCTGCTTTGGATTCGCAAAGAGTTTCACGTTGATCCGCGCATGCACCCGAAACTGGTTGTGCACGGGCATACACCAGTGGACGAACCGCGCCATTACGGCAATCGCGTCAATCTTGATAGCGGTGCAGGATATGGCAAACCCATGACCGCGGCGGTGTTTGAAGGCACTGATTGTTGGGTGCTTGATGCCGGCGGTCGCACAAAGTTGGTGCCAAATCCGACGTAGGGTTTACCTATCGCAGCGGTCCCTTTGCCCCTATTCATAAAGGCAACACTTTGGGGGACATATCATGAGCACTGAAATCGTTATTCTGGGCGGCGCGCGCACTGCGATCGGCACTTTTGGCGGGGCGCTGGCCGGGACTGCACCGGTTGATCTGGGTACTGTGGTGGCCAAGGCCGCGCTTGAACGCGCTGGGGTCGAGGCCGGCCAGATCGGGCATGTGGCCTATGGTAACGTGATCAACACCGAACCGCGCGATATGTATCTGTCTCGCGTCGCCGCGATGCAGGCAGGTATCCCCGACAGCGTGCCCGCGATGAATGTGAACCGGCTTTGCGGTTCGGGCGTGCAGGCGATTGTTTCAGCCACCCAGTCCCTGATGCTGGGCGATGCGGAATTCGCGCTTGCGGGCGGGTCAGAGAATATGTCGCGCTCCCCCTATATTCTTTCGGGTGCCCGTTGGGGCCAGAAAATGGGCGATGTGGCAACCGTGGACATGATGTTGGGTACGCTGAACTGTCCGTTCGGGACGGGTCATATGGGCGTCACTGCGGAAAATGTCGCGGCAGAACATGACATCAGCCGCGCGGATCAGGACGCATTTGCGTTGGAAAGCCAACGCCGCGCCGCCGCCGCGATTGAAGCGGGTTATTTCAAGGATCAAATCACGCCGGTCGAGGTGCGTGTGAAACGTGACATGGTCCCGTTCGAGGTGGACGAACACCCCAAAGCGACGACAATCGACGCGCTGACCGGTTTGCGCACCGTATTTCAAAAAGACGGTACCGTTACGGCAGGCAATGCCAGTGGCATCAACGACGGGGCAGCCGCGGTTGTGCTGGCCACAGCAGATGCGGCTGCGCGCGCCGGTCTGACACCACGTGCGCGGGTCATCGGTTATGCCCACGCGGGCGTGCGTCCCGAAGTGATGGGCATTGGTCCTGTGCCAGCGGTGCAAAATCTGTTGGACCGTACAGGGCTGAAAGTGACGGATTTCGACGTAATCGAAAGCAACGAAGCCTTTGCATCGCAAGCCTTGGCGGTCAGCAAGAACCTTGGGTTCGACCCGGCAAAGGTGAACCCGAATGGCGGTGCCATCGCATTGGGTCATCCGGTGGGCGCAACCGGTGCGATCATCACCGTCAAAGCTCTGTACGAACTGGAACGTACGGGCGGCAAACGTGCGCTGATCACCATGTGCATCGGTGGCGGTCAGGGCATCGCATTGGCGATCGAACGGATTTAACCCCGCCTATAAAAGGGCGTCGATCACCAACAACGCCCCGACACCGGTTACCGCGCCGACAAAGCCCGCAAGGACAAACCAGCGTTTGCGCGGGCGACGGTCCACCTGTGGCGGGTTGGTCTGGCGCATTAGGGCATCCTCGACCAGACCAGGTAAACGCGGGCCAAAGCGGGCCAGCACCATTGCCGTGTTCGCCAGATCGGTGACAACGGCACGCGGCCCGATGGATTTGCTGATATAGTCGGTCACAATCGGGCTGGCGACTTCCCAGATGTTCATATTCGGATTCAGCGACCGTGCGACCCCTTCAACAACCACCATGGTGCGTTGCAAAAGAATCAGCTCGGTGCGTGTTTCCATTCCGAACCGTTCGGTCACTTCAAACAGATAGGCCAGCAGCCGCGCCATGGAGATATGTGTGGCGCTCATCCCGAAAATCGGTTCGCCCACCGCACGCAGGGCGCGGGCAAATTCATCCACATCTTTGTCGGCGGGCACATATCCCGCTTCGAAATGCACCCGTGCGACACGTTTGTAATCCCGCCGGATAAAGCCGAACAGGATCTCGGCATAAACGCGGCGGGTGTATTCGTCGATGTGTCCCATGATGCCGAAATCATAGGCGATAATATCACCGTTTGGCGCGACCTTCAGGTTGCCTTGATGCATGTCCGCATGAAAATACCCGTCGCGCAGCGCGTGACTGAGGAACAGTTGCAGCACCCGATTGCTGAGTGCAACGCGGTCATGTCCCGCCGCATCGATCGCGGCGTTGTCGCCCATCGACACGCCGTCTGCCCACTCCAGTGTCATCACACGGCGCGAGGAGTGATTCCACATAATCGCCGGCAGCTGGAAACCTTCGTCTTTGACCGTGTTGGCCGCGAATTCGGACGCGGCAGCACTTTCCAGCCGCAAATCCAACTCGCCGCGCACCACACCGTCGAAATGTTCGATCACTTCCATCGGGCGCAACCGGCGCGAACCGGGGGAAAACAGTTCAACCAGACGGGCCGCCAGATAAAAGGCGTCGATGTCCTTACGAAATGCCTTTTCGATACCGGGGCGCAACACTTTGACAGCGACGTCCGCGCCTGTGTCGACCAAAGTGGCGCGGTGGACTTGCGCAATGGATGCCGCAGCAACCGGCGCGCTGAATTCGGAAAATATCTGGTCCAGCGGCAAACCCAGTTCTTGTTCAACCGCGGCTCTGGCCTGTTCTGTCGAAAACGGGGGCAGCTTGTCTTGCAAAACACGCAACTGCACGGCGAGCTCGTCCCCCACAACATCTGGGCGGGTCGACAGAACCTGCCCGAATTTGATGTAGGCCGGACCAAGCGCGGTTAACGCACGGGTGGCGGGCGGCATGGTCGGATCACCCCGATACCCCAGAAACTTGAACGGCAGGCCCAGCGCACGCGCGACGAAGCGCAAGGCCGGCGTCGCCTCGAAGGCGTCCAGCACGACGTTCATCGCGCCGGCACGTTCCAGTGTCGCGCCGGTGCGGATCAGCCGCCAGATATTATGCGGGCCCCTCAAAGTTTCCAACCCGAATGCAGGGCGGCGATGCCCATGGTAAGGTTACGGTATTTCGCCTGATCAAAACCGGCCTCGCGCACCATGCCAAGAAAGGTTTCTTGGTCGGGGAAGTTCCGAATGGATTCAACAAGGTACTGATAGCTATCGCGGTCATTCGCGATCAACTGTCCCATCCGCGGGATCACATTGAAACTATAGGCGTCATAGGCTTTTTGCATCATCGGATTCGGCAGTTGGCTGAACTCAAGTACCATCAGGCGGCCCCCCGGACGCAAGACGCGGTAGGCTTCGTTCAATGCCTCCTGCGGGCGGGTGACATTGCGGATGCCAAAGCTGATCGTATAAACGTCAAACGTGTTATCCTCGAACGGCAGCGCCATCGCGTCACCCACAACCCAGTCAAGACTGTCGGCCATCGCATCCGCTTCGGCGCGTTTGCGCCCCTCGACAAGCATCCCTTCGGTCAGGTCACACACGGTCGCATGGCCGGACCCTGCACGTTTCAGGAACTTAAACGACACATCCCCCGTGCCGCCGGCCACATCCAACAGCTTTTGTCCGGCACGCGGGGCCAGCCAATCCATCATCGCCTCTTTCCAGATGCGGTGGATGCCGACGCTCATCACGTCATTCATAATGTCGTATTTATTGGCCACGTCGGAAAACAGGCTGCGCACCATGCCCGCCTTGTCGTCCTCGGGTACAGTTTGAGAACCGAAATGGGTTGTCTTGTCGTTCATGGCATGCGTCCCGATATTGTCAAAGACGAGATATAGCGCCAGAGCTTCAGATACAAACAGCCAATTGCCGCAGGGCCACGGGAAGGAACGCCAATGCCAGAGTTACCCGAAGTAGAAACCGTGATGCGCGGGTTGGCCCCTGCAATGCAGGGGGCGGTGATTGCCCAGGCGGATGTGAACCGGCCCGATCTGCGCTGGCCGTTCCCGGCGGACATGGCAGGCCGGTTGACGGGGCAAACCGTGCTGCAACTGCGCCGGCGGTCCAAGTATATTCTGGCGGACCTGAGTTCGGGAGAATCACTGCTGATCCATCTGGGGATGTCAGGGCGCATGTTGGTGTCGGGCGATCCTTTGGGCCAATTTGTGCGCGAACACCCCATGGCCGAAAAACACGATCATGTCGTGTTTCACATGGCGAACGGGGCGCGGATCACATTCAACGATCCGCGTCGTTTCGGTGCGATGGATCTGTTGGATACAGCAACCGCGGCGCAGCATAAATTGCTGGCCGTGCTGGGGCCCGAACCGTTGGGCAACGATTTTCACGAGGCGCATTTGATTGCCGCATTCAAGGGGCGCAACACGCCCGTAAAATCCGCGCTGCTGGATCAGCGGATCATCGCAGGGCTGGGAAATATCTATGTCTGCGAAGCACTTTACCGCGCCGGCATTCATCCCGCCCGCAAGGCTGGCAAACTGTCGCGCCCCCGCGTCGCCGCCCTTGTCCCGATCATCCGCGACGTTCTGGGCGAGGCGATCCAAGCGGGGGGATCGTCGCTAAAGGATTTTCGTCAGGCAGATGGAGAACTGGGGTATTTTCAACATAGTTTTGATGTTTATGGGCGCGAAGGTGCGCCCTGCAAAAGCCCCGAATGCACACAGGTGATCAAGCGGATTGTCCAGTCGGGACGCTCGTCTTTCTACTGTAGTCAATGCCAAAGATAGCTTGAAACGGTACGAACCCGTGGTATGCAACAACGCCAGAGCGGAACAACAAAAGAGCATTCTTGATGGCTTATGAAACGATCACGCTAGATGTCGACAATCATGTGGCTCTTGTCACCCTTAACCGGCCTGACGCGCTGAACGCGCTGAACGATGTGCTTATGGGTGAACTGGCTGATGCCTTGCGGGGCTGTCAGGACAACGACAAAGTCCGCTGCATCGTGATCACCGGATCGGAAAAGGCTTTTGCCGCCGGTGCCGACATCGCGATGATGAAGGACAAGTCGTTTGTTGATGTCTTTTCAGGCGATCTTTTCACACCGGAGACCGAACAGATCATGCGGGTCCGCAAACCGATCATCGCTGCCGTATCCGGCTATGCGCTGGGCGGGGGATGCGAACTGGCGATGATGTGCGACTTTATCATCTGTTCGGAAACCGCGAAATTCGGCCAGCCGGAAATCAACCTCGGCGTTGTTGCTGGCATCGGGGGCACGCAGCGTCTGACCCGCTTGGTGGGCAAGTCCAAAGCAATGGACATGAACCTAACGGGCCGCTTTATGGATGCCGCTGAAGCGGAGCGTTCCGGTCTTGTCTCGCGCGTGGTGCCTGTGAAGAAACTGATGGAAGAGGCGCTGGCCGCTGCCGGCAAGATTGCCGAGAAATCTATGATGTCCGTGATGGTCGTAAAAGAAGCAGTGAACCGCGCATATGAGGTGCCATTGCGCGAAGGCCTGTTGTTTGAACGCCGGATGTTCCATTCACTGTTCGCGACCGAAGACCAGAAGGAAGGTATGTCCGCCTTTATCGAAAAGCGCGAGGCGCAGTTTCGGGACAAATAGCGCATGATTGCTTACGTCACGGTCGGCGCTGACGATATCCCACGTGCGCGCCGGTTTTATTCGGCCTTCCTGCCAGAGCTTAATTACGGGTTAAAGGAAGGCACCGAGGGGCTAAGCTTTGTGCTCCCCGTGACATCAGATCAGCGCCCCGTTTCGCCGGATTTCTATGTGAAGCCCACATTTGACGGGCGTCCGGCATCATCTGGCAACGGAACCATGGTTGCCTTTGAAGCCGACAGTCAAAGCCAGGTTCGCGATCTACACGCCGCCGCTCTGGCCGCAGGCGGATTTGACGAGGGCCAGCCGGGGTTTCGGGCGGACTACGGTCCGAATTTCTATGTGGGCTATCTTCGCGATCCGCAGGGCAACAAGATCGCGCTGTTTTCCAGCAACCCCGACGAACCCGGACGGGACGGATAAAACCGAACAGATTGCGCTGCTTGGTTTGCAGGGTGTCGAAGGTTAGGGCACCCTCAATCCGCCATCCACACGGCACACCTTTACAACCTGACCCTAATCCCGCTATAGCCCAGCTCATACATGCGCGTGCAGCCCGCTCAGGCTAGAATCACCTTCCCCGACGGGGAACCGTTTCAAAGCGGTCAGGGTTTGGCGTCACGCGTCGAAATTTTGAATATGACCCAAAGGTAGATCCGCATGGCCAATACACCACAAGCCAAAAAACGCGCACGTCAGAACGAAAAGCGCTTCCAAATCAACAAAGCACGCCGTTCGCGTATCCGCACGTATCTGCGCAAAGTTGAAGAAGCCATCGAATCCGGTGTTAAAGACGACGCAGTTGCCGCACTGAAAGCGGCCCAGCCAGAGCTGATGCGCGGCGTGACAAAAGGGGTGTATCATAAGAACACCGCTTCTCGAAAAATGTCCCGTTTGGCGGCACGCGTTAAAGCGATCGCATAAGAATCGTGATTCTCGTTCCCTGAGGATCAGCTAATCGATTGATAAAAAAGGCGTCGGCTTCCGGCGCCTTTTTCTTTGGAAAACTTGTCTCAAAAAATGACGAGAGATTCTTTTCAGCAATTCCCGAGTCAAGTTTGAAGATGTGTTGAAGCGCACCCTGAACAATTGCTACCACAATAAGGCGATTCACGTCGCAGGGGGACAGGCTTTGGATTACGGGTGCAGATTGCCACGCACCATAAAAGCCCAAAGATCAGAACAGACCATCAGGTCTAGATAGACAAATTGCGGATATGTTAACGCGTATCTGCCCTGTCACATGAGAATGGAAGCGGACGGTTTCGTCTGACGGATGACACTTAGAGAGGTGTCAGCATGTTGGCGGATCGGTTTGTAGTGTGTCTACCGGACGCAAGTCGGTTGCTTGGTTGCAGCCGGAACGGTTTTTGCGTGCCGGTCGGTGGGTAGTTGGTAGTTTGCCGGAGTTTCCGGTGTTGGGGATACAGGGACAGAATGTACAAGATGACGCAGGAACAGTGGAGCAATATCAGGCAGCGCCTGTTGAAGACCGTAGGACAAAATAACTTCACGACATGGATCGCGCCGATGGTTCCGGGCGAGATCAACGATGGCATCATCACCCTGAACGTGCCGACCAATTTCTTTGGTAATTACGTCAGCCAGAATTTTTCGGATCTGATTCTGCACGAAACCAACGCAGAAGGCCTTGATGTCTCGCGTTTGAATTTCGCGCTGGCCGCCAAACCGGCTGCAAATTCGGAAACTGCCCCCGAACAGGCCAAACACACCACGGCGGCCACCAAACCGCCTGCCGTCCCGCCCAGCGTTACGTCGACTGCCCCGCTTGATCCGCGTTTCAGCTTTGACAACTTTGTTGTAGGTAAACCGAACGAACTGGCCCATGCCGCCGCGCGCCGCGTTGCCGAAGGCGGGCCGGTCACTTTCAATCCGCTGTTCCTTTATGGCGGCGTCGGCCTTGGTAAAACCCACCTGATGCACGCGATTGCCCGCGAATTGCAGCAGCGTCAGCCAGAAATGTCCGTCCTATATTTGTCGGCTGAACAGTTCATGTACCGTTTCGTTCAGGCCCTGCGAGATCGCAAAATGATGGACTTCAAAGAGCTGTTTCGCTCTGTCGACGTCCTGATGGTTGATGACGTACAATTCATCGCCGGCAAGGACAGCACGCAGGAAGAGTTCTTTCACACCTTCAACGCGCTGGTCGATCAGAACAAACAGATCATCATTTCGGCGGACCGTGCGCCCACGGACATCAAAGACCTTGAAGAACGCGTGCAATCGCGTCTGCAATGCGGGTTGGTTGTTGATTTGCACCCTACGGACTACGAATTGCGTCTCGGGATTTTGCAAAGCAAGCTGGAAGTGCAGCAAAAAACCTATCCCGGCCTTGATGTTGAAAACGGGGTGCTAGAGTTTCTTGCCCACCGGATCACTTCGAACGTGCGTGTCCTTGAGGGGGCGTTGACACGTCTCTTTGCCTTTGCCTCGTTGGTTGGCCGCGAGATCAACATGGAATTGACGCAGGACTGTCTGGCAGATGTACTGCGCTCAAGCGAGCGCAAGATCACCGTCGAGGAAATCCAGCGTAAGGTTTCAGAACATTACAACATCCGCCTTAGCGATATGATCGGCCCCAAGCGTCTGCGCAGCTATGCCCGTCCGCGTCAGGTCGCGATGTACCTGTCCAAGCAGTTGACCAGCCGGTCCTTGCCCGAAATCGGACGGCGTTTTGGCGGGCGGGACCACACCACAGTGATGCATGGCGTGCGCCGGATTGAAGAGCTAAAGCAATCCGACAGCCAGATCGCAGAAGACCTTGAATTGCTTGGTCGCGCGCTCAAGTCGTAAGCAGCATTGCAACGGCTTTATTGATTTAGCGAGGGGCCTTGTGGCCCCTCTTGCAATTGCACCCACAAAAGCCCAAAAGTCTTGCGAAAGACGGGGAACCGGGTAGTCTGCCTTTCCCGGCAGTCATTGGGAGACGGCACATGAAATTCAGCATCGAACGCGCGGCACTGCTTAAGGCCGTAAGCCAGGCCCAGTCTGTTGTGGAACGGCGCAATACCATTCCAATTCTCGCCAACGTCCTGATCGAGGCCGAAGGCAGCGATGTGTCGTTTCGCGCCACCGATCTGGATATCGAAGTGGTCGACAAGGTAGGCGCGCAAGTCGAGCGGGCTGGTGCAACCACGGTGTCTGCGACCCTGCTGCACGAGATTGTGCGTAAGCTGCCGGACGGTGCGTTGATCAACCTGACAGCTGATAGTGCCGCGGGCCGCATGACGGTAGAAGCCGGGCGTTCCAACTTTTCGCTTGCCACCTTGCCGCGCGAAGATTTTCCCGTGATGGCAACGTCCGAATATGCCTCGAACTTCAGTGTTGCTGCCCCTGTGCTGCGCCGCCTGTTCGATAAATCCAAATTCGCCATCTCAACTGAAGAAACGCGGTATTACCTGAATGGCGTTTATATGCATGTTTCGGATGCCGATGGGGGCAAGGTGCTGCGCTGTGTGGCGACGGATGGTCACCGCCTCGCGCGCATTGACGCGGAACTGCCAGAAGGCGCATCGGACATGCCCGGCGTGATTGTACCGCGCAAAACAGTGGGCGAGTTGCGCAAGCTGCTGGATGACGACGACATGAAAATCGCGGTCTCTGTCTCAGAAACCAAAGTGCGATTTGCCACGCCCGAAATCACACTGACGTCCAAGGTCATCGATGGCACCTTCCCCGATTATACCCGCGTGATCCCACAGGGGAACACACGCAAGATGGAAGTCGACGCCTCAGATTTTGCCAAAGCGGTGGACCGCGTTGCGACTGTAAGCTCGGAGCGTTCGCGCGCCGTAAAACTGCAGCTCGACGAGGATCGTCTGGTGCTTTCCGTCAATGCGCCTGACAGCGGTGCCGCCGAGGAAGAACTGGTTGTAGCTTACGGCGACGAACGGCTAGAAATCGGGTTCAACGCGAAATATCTGCTTGAGATTGCCAGTCAGGTGGATCGAGAAAACGCTGTTTTCCTGTTCAACTCCTCGGGTGATCCGACCTTGATGCGCGAAGGCAATGATATGTCGGCCGTCTATGTCGTCATGCCGATGCGTGTATAAGGGGCGCGGAAGCTTTCAAAGTTTCCGGACGTTTTCTTTGAAAGAAAACGGACCTGCCGATGGGTAGCCTGCATCTCTCTCAACTGACGCTGTCGCATTTCCGCTCGCACAAACGCGCTGTGGTTGATTGCGACGCGCGACCTGTCGCCATTTACGGGCCCAACGGCGCGGGTAAAACCAACATCCTCGAAGCGGTTTCCCTGCTGTCTCCCGGACGCGGGCTGCGCCGCTCCAGCGCCGAAGACATGACGCGCCGCCCTGAAGCTTTGGGGTGGAAGGTCACTGGTGTACTGCATTCGCAAAAACAGGTTCACGAACTTGAAATCTGGTCCGAAGCCGGTGCCGCGCGTCAGACCCGCATTGATGGCAAAGCGGCCCCTCAAACCGCGCTTGGGCGGATCGGACGGGTCTTGTGGCTGATCCCCGCGATGGATCGCTTGTGGATTGAAGGCGCGGAAGGCCGGCGGCGGTTTCTGGACCGGATGACGCTTAGTTTTCTGCCCGATCACGCCGAACATGCGCTTAGCTATGAAAAGGCCATGCGCGAACGCAACAGGCTGCTTAAGGATATGGTGCGCGAACCTTCGTGGTACAGCGCGCTGGAACTGCGCATGGCCGAAGCGGGCACCGCCCTGCACGCCGGTCGCCTGAAGGCGCTTGAGGCGATAGAGGCTGCGCAAGAGCAGGCCGAGACCGCCTTTCCCACTGCAACCCTTGCCTTGCAGTGCGACATGCCCGCCGCCGCACAGGATTTTCGCGATGCACTGGCCGACAATCGCGCGCGGGACTTGACAGCAGGACGGACATTGATCGGGCCACATCGGGCGGATCTATACGGGGTGTATGCGGCCAAAGATGTCCCCGCCAAGGATTGCTCCACCGGGGAGCAAAAGGCGTTGTTGGTGTCCCTGATCCTTGCCAATGCCCGTGCGCTTGCCGCAGACATCGGTGCGCCACCACTTTTGCTATTGGACGAGGTGGCCGCACATCTTGACGCAACCCGTCAGGCCGCGCTTTATGACGAGATTTGCGCGCTTGGCGCACAGGCGTGGATGACCGGCACAGGCCCCGAAATGTTCACCGCTTTGGCGGATCGTGCCCAGGTTCTGGAGGTAACGGAAGAGGCCGGAGCATCGGTTGTCAAACGGGTCTGATCCTTCCACAGGGTCACCCACAAAATATTGTGCCATTTGCGTGACAATCCCTTGGGAAACCACTATAAATCGGGCAACAAAAAGAGGTTTTTCCGCATGTCCGAACAAGAGAAAGCGCCAGAAGAGTACGGTGCCGATTCTATCAAGGTTCTCAAAGGGTTGGAGGCCGTTCGTAAGCGCCCTGGCATGTATATCGGGGACACCGACGACGGCTCCGGTTTACACCACATGGTCTATGAGGTCGTGGACAACGGCATTGACGAGGCATTGGCCGGTCATGCGGACGCCGTGAACGTCACAATCCACGACGATCTCTCTGTTTCGGTCAGCGATAACGGGCGCGGTATTCCGGTCGGCATCCACGAAGAAGAAGGCGTTTCCGCCGCCGAAGTCATCATGACGCAGCTGCATGCGGGCGGCAAATTCGACAGCAATTCCTATAAGGTTTCCGGCGGTCTGCACGGCGTGGGCGTATCGGTTGTTAATGCCCTATCCGACTGGCTGGAGCTGCGCATCTGGCGCGACGGCAAGGAGCACGTGGCACGGTTCGAAGGCGGCTTTACCACAGAGCACCTTAAGGTCGTCGGCCCGACGGACCGCAAGGGCACCGAAGTGCGTTTTATGGCATCGACAGACACGTTTTCGAACCTCGAATATTCCTTCGAAACGCTGGAAAAACGTCTGCGTGAACTGGCGTTTCTGAACTCCGGTGTGCGCATCATTCTGACTGACGAACGCCCTGCCGAACCCCTGCGCACCGAATTATTTTACGAAGGTGGCGTAAAGGAATTTGTGAAATATCTTGATCGTAACAAAACCTCGGTCATGCCTGAACCGATCTTTGTGACTGGCGAACGCGATGACATCGGTGTCGAGGTAGCGATGTGGTGGAACGACAGCTATCACGAAAATGTCCTGCCCTTTACCAACAACATCCCACAGCGCGATGGCGGCACCCATATGGCGGGTTTTCGCGGCGCGCTGACGCGGACCATCAACAATTATGCGCAATCCTCCGGCATCGCCAAAAAGGAAAAGGTCACCTTTACCGGTGATGATGCCCGCGAGGGTCTGACCTGTGTGCTCAGCGTCAAAGTGCCGGATCCCAAGTTCAGCTCGCAAACCAAGGACAAATTGGTATCCTCCGAAGTTCGCCCCGCCGTTGAGGGTCTGGTCAACGAAAAGCTGGCCGAGTGGTTCGAAGAGAACCCGAATGAGGCCCGTGTGGTTGTCAGCAAGATCATCGAGGCCGCCCATGCCCGCGAGGCGGCCCGCAAAGCGCGTGATCTCACGCGGCGCAAGACCGCGATGGATGTGAATTTCCTTGCGGGCAAGCTCAAGGATTGCTCCGAAAAAGACCCGTCAAAGACCGAAGTCTTTCTGGTGGAGGGGGACTCCGCCGGTGGTTCTGCGCAAACGGGTCGTGACCGTCAGACACAGGCGATCCTGCCTCTCAAAGGTAAGATCCTTAACGTTGAACGCGCGCGGTTCGACCGGATGCTCGGCTCACAAGAGATCGGCAACCTTGTGATGGCGCTTGGCACCGGCATCGGGCGCGACGAATTCAACATCGACAAACTGCGCTACCACAAGATCGTCATCATGACAGACGCGGACGTCGACGGGGCGCATATCCGCACCTTGCTGCTGACCTTCTTCTTCCGGCAGATGCCACAGCTGATCGAACAGGGGTATCTCTATATCGCCCAGCCGCCGCTTTACAAAGTGTCGCGCGGGAAATCGGAAGTGTACCTGAAAGATCAGGCAGAAATGGACGATTATCTGATCACCCAAGGCACTGATGGCGCCATGCTGCGCCAGGGCAATGGCGAGGAAATCACAGGTGCCGATCTGGCACGGGTGGTCGACAACGCACGCCAGCTCCGCCGTGTTTTAGAAGCATTTCCAACACATTACCCGCGCCACATTCTGGAACAGGCCGCCATCGCCGGTGCCTTTGTCCCCGGTGCGGTCGAGGCCGATTTGCAAGGTGTCGCAGACAAGGTTGCCAAGCGCCTGAACCTTATCGCGCTTGAGTATGAACAGGGTTGGCAGGGCCGCATCACGCAGGATCACGGCATCAAACTGGCCCGCATCCTGCGCGGCGTCGAAGAGGTGCGCACCCTTGACGGCAAAATGCTGCGTTCGGGCGAGGCCCGCAAATCCGGCAGCTTTACCGAGCACTTGCAAGACGTCTATGAACTGCCCGCGACGCTGGTGCGCAAGGATCGGACACAGGTGATCAACGGCCCAATGGACCTGTTGGAAGCCATCCTCGCCGAAGGTGAAAAAGGTCTTTCCTTGCAGCGCTACAAAGGTTTGGGCGAAATGAACCCTGACCAGCTTTGGGAAACCACGCTCGACCCGGATGCCCGCACGTTGTTGCAGGTAAAGGTCGAAGATATGGCAGAGGCCGATGATCTGTTCACCAAATTGATGGGCGACGTGGTGGAACCCCGCCGCGAGTTCATCCAGCAGAATGCGTTGAACGTCGAAAATCTGGATTTCTAGGCACGTGTAGGGAAGCGGATAAGTTTGCGTGGCGCGCATAAGTTTGCGAGTCACGCGCCCTCGAAATCTGAGAACCCCATTTACGAACGACCTGCGCCCCGAGGCATCCGCTGCGGTGTTCATCTGCGCGCAACCCACTGCGGGTTGCCATCAATGGCCCAAAGACGTTCGAATTTTGAAACGAACCTGTCCCAAGCAGATGGCCGTGTTGCGAAAATCGTTTTTCGCGCACAACTGTTTCCTATTGATACCCTAGGTGACCTTCTCATTGAGGAAACTGGCAGCCTCAAACTGCGAAAGGAACACTTGTCCGCTTAACTCGGACAAAAAATGTGCTTTCTTCAGCCGATCCATGACAGGGCCTTTCACTTCGGATAGATGCAAAAAGACGTGCATCTCGCGCAGGCGCTCGTTGATTGCCTCTAATGACTCCAAGGCGCTGAGATCAATTTCATTGATCGCCGCGCATTGCAGGATGACGTGGCGGATTGCCTTGTCCCCCGCCACTCTTGCCTGAATTTTATCTTCAAGAAAGCGGGCATTGGCGAAGTAAAGGCTCTCGTCCACGCGCAGGGTCACGACATTAGGTGCCGTGATGACCTCATGACGCAAAATGTTGCGGAAGTGTTCGGTCCCCGGCACCTGTCCAACTTCGGCGATATGGGGTTTCGATGATTTATAAAGATGCAACAGCAGCGACAGGCCGACACCTGCGGATACGCCCGCGTCAACGCCGATGCCAAGTGTGATTACGATGGTGGCCAAGACGGCGGCGAAATCTGCTTTGGAATAGCTCCAACTTCTCTTTAGGATCGAAAAGTCCACAAGGCTGAGAACCGCGACGATTATTGTTGCGGCCAGCGTTGCCTTGGGGAGGAAATAGATAAGCGGCGTCAACGCAAGGGCTGCAATTGCAAGGCCGATGGCTGTGAACGCACCGGCTGCGGGGGTTTCGGCGCCTGCATCGAAATTCACGACCGATCGCGAAAATCCACCGGTCACCGGAAAGCCGCCGGTCAAAGATGCACCGATGTTGGCTGCACCAAGTCCGATGAGTTCCTGGTCCGGGTCGATCCGTTGCCGTTTCTTGGCCGCCAGCGTTTGCGCGACGGAGATCGACTCAACGAACCCGATGATCGAGATCAGGAACGCCGGCAGGAGCAACTGCCCGAGAAGATCCGGCGAAAATGAGGGTAAGGTGAACGGCGGCAGGCTTTGGGGGACTGTACCAACGATTTGCACGCCCTTTTCATCAAGGCCGAAAGCCCAGACCGCGAGTGTCGTCGCCACGACAACGAAAACCGGTCCGGTTTTGACCAAGACGCCTGTTGGACCTGCCCCCACGCCAAGGCGGCTCAGAAGTGGCTTTAATCCTTTGCGCACCCAGAACAAGAACCCCGTGGCCAGGACCCCGATCAACGCGGTGATCCAGTCGATCTGTGACAGATGAGTGAATAGCGACCCCACGAGATCCAAAAGGTTGTGCCCATGCGCGTCGATCCCGAAGATATGGCGGAGCTGGCTCGTGGCGATGATGATCCCAGAGGCGGTGATAAAACCGGCGATCACAGGGTGTGACAGGAAGTTCGCGACAAACCCCAATCTAAACAAGCCCATGGACAGCAGTATTATCCCCGACAGACCTGCGAGCGAAAGTGCCGCAACGCCGTAGCCCATTGTGCCTTGCTCAACGATATTGCTGAGCGCCGCAGCCGTCATAAGTGAGACAACAGCCACCGGCCCAACCGCCAGCGCGCGGCTTGTTCCGAAGACGGTGTAAAGCAGGATCGGAACAATCGACGCATAAAGCCCCGCCTCTGCCGGAAGCCCGGCAAGAAGGGCATAGGCCAGCGACTGTGGGATCAGCATGATCGTCACGATCAACGCCGCCATCAGGTCGTTTGAAAGCGCCGCCCGTGAATAGGACCGTCCCCATGAGAGGATGGGAAAGTAATTTGTCATGTGTCTTGTCCAAAATTGGCTGCCCCGCGTATTCGCACAGGGGCAACCGGAGTGTTACTCAGCAGTGATCATTTCAGGCTTTGCCATCCACTCACGACCTTTAAGCATACCTTTCCAATAGATCGGCGGCAGCATCTTTTCCTTGAGGAACCACGCGGCACGGGTAGGCTTTGTTCCGTCGACCAGAAATTTGGGGAAACTGGGAAGCATGGTGCCCCCATAACCAAATTCAGCCAGCACGATCTTGCCCCGCTCGACGGTCAGCGGACAGGACCCGTAACCATTGTATTGCGCGACCGGGGACCCACCGCGCATGTCCGCCAGTATGTTCTCGGCCACAATGGGGGCCTGAATACGTGCTGCGGCTGCAGTCTTGGCATTGGGCGCGTTCATCACATCACCAAGCGACCAAACGTTGTCAAAAGCTTTGTGCCGCAATGTTGCCTGATCCACATCGACCCAACCTGCAGCATCTGCAAGGGCGGATACGCGGATGAAATCCGGCGCGGTCTGCGGCGGACAGACATGCATCATGTCAAAATCCATCTCGACGCGTTCTACAGGTGTGTCGGGCTTGGCGACATCAAACCACGCCTTTTTGGCCGGACCGTCCACCGCCACGAGGTTGTGAAAGAAGTTTAAGCTGGCGTCATATTTCTTCACATATTCCATCAATGCGGGAACGTAATCTTTGACCCCGAACAGGACTCCGCCTGCGTTGTTGAACTGAATGTCGATGTTTTTTAGAACTCCGCGCCGCGCCCAAGCATCGCCTGACAGATACATCGCTTTTTGCGGCGCACCTGCACATTTGATCGGCATGGGCGGTTGGGTAAAGATCGCGCGCCCTTCCTTCATTCCCTCCACCAGCTCCCACGTGTAGGGGGCCAGATCATAGCGATAGTTCGAAGTAACCCCGTTTTGCCCAAGCGTATCAACAAGACCTTCGATCTTGTTCCAATCCAGCTTGAGACCCGGACAGACGATCAAGCGCGTGTATTTCACGACCCGACACCCATCAAGGATTACCGCGTTGTTTTCAGGTTCAAACGCCGCTACCGCCGCCTTGATCCAATGCACCCCCTTGGGAATCAATGACCCCATGGTGCGCGATGTTTCCTGCGGTTCAAAGATACCGCCGCCAACCATGGTCCAGCCGGGCTGATAATAGTGGATGTCAGCGGGATCGATAATCGCGATCTCAAGATCAGGCTTGCGGGATTTCAGGCTGGCCGCCGCAGCGATCCCCCCTGCGCCGGCACCAACAATCACAAGGTCGTATTGCGCGTCGCCAGTGTCAGTGGGGGTTTTGCCGCCATTTACGATGCGCCGCACAACGCCGGCCATGTCGTAACCTGCCGCTTTCGTAGCCGCGAGGATATCGGCAACACTGCGGGTCTTTGCCTGTGACAGAGACCAAAGCGTTGCGGAGCGTGTTCCCGAACGGCAATAGGCCAGCACCGGGCCGGGCAAACCGGTTGAAATTCTGTCAAAGGCGGCCGCATCGTCATCAGAAACCTTGCCTGTCACAATCGGCTGATACGCCGCTTCTATCCCGATCTTTTTGGCTGCGCTTTCGATTTCGGCAAAGGTTGGTTGATCCGCGCCTTCGCCGTCAGGGCGATTACAGATAATCGCACGAAACCCGGCATCCTTTATCGCCTGAATGTCCGCTGTCGTGATTTGCGGGCTTACAGAGAGACCCGCTGTGAGTGTTTTGATGTCCATAACTTCTCCTCCGAACGGTCGATGACGACCCGTCCTGTCAAAGTGGTTTGCCTAAGTACTGCTATTCACCGCTGTCTTCTGAGAAGGACACCTGTTTGGCGCTGTAAGTCTTTTCGCCAAGGCGTTCGATGAGTTCCAGTTGCAGTTCGAGCCACGCTTTATGGCCTTCTTCATCCAGCGCAATCTTTTCAAAGAGGGCCCGTGATCCAACGTCGTCGCTCTCATTGGCCTGCCGCGCGGCTTGGATATAGAACCTGATGGCTTCTTCTTCATCGGCCAGATCGGCGCGAAACATCGCCTCCAGCGTTTCCGCAGGTTTTGGTGGCTTTGCAAAAGCAATGTCAGGCACACCTTTCAAGAATAGAATGCGTTCGATGAAGAGGTCGGAATGACCGATCTCTTCCGCCTGTTCCGCGCGCATTTTTCCGGCAAGGATGTTCAGCCCCCAATCATTCAGAACATGGGCGTGCAACTGATACTGATGCGCTGCGCTCATCTCCATCTGGAGTGCTTTGTTCAAGTTATCGACGGTAAGTGAATTGGACATATTGTTTCCTTTGATCCCGCGTGTTTCCGCTGGCGGACTTACAGTCCGTTTACCGGCACCTTGAGTACCGGATTGCCGTCGTCATCTGTTGGCACCTCACCAGCACGCATATTCACCTGCAAAGACGGGATAATCAGCTTTGGCATGTCTAATTGCGCATCCCGCTCGGTCCGGAATTTAACGAATTCTTCTTTCGTTTTGCCGCCACCCACATGGATGTTGTGGGCCTTCTCTTCACCCACGGAGGTTTCCCATGCGATATCGCGTCCATTGGGACCATAGTCGTGACACATGAAAAGGCGCATGTCGTCCGGCAGCGTCAGCACACGCTGGATGCTGTCATAAAGCTCGCCCGCATCACCACCGGGGAAATCGGCACGCGCTGAACCGCCATCGGGCATAAATAGGGTGTCGCCCGTAAAGGCCGCATTGCCGATCACGTGCACCATGCAGGCAGGTGTGTGACCAGGCGTGTACATGGCAAAGCCCTGCATGTTGCCGATCCGGTAGGTGTCGCCATCCTTGAACAGCGCGTCAAATTGCGATCCGTCGCGTTGAAATTCGGTGCCTTCGTTGAATACCTTGCCGAACGTTTCCTGGACGACCATGATCTTTTCGCCGACACCGATCTTACCGCCAAGCTTTTGCTGGATATAGGGAGCAGCGCTCAGGTGGTCGGCGTGCACGTGTGTCTCGATGATCCATTCCAGCGTGCCGCCCATTTCGGTGACGCGCGCAATCATGGTATCCGCATGGTCATGGGTGATCCGCCCGGCGGCATAGTCGATGTCCATCACGCTATCGATGATTGCGCAGGCATCGGACGTAGGATCTTTCACGATATAACTGATCGTGTTGGTTGCTTCATCAAAGAAGGCTTCGACCTCGGGTTTCACAGTCATATCTACGGGATAGGATGTCATTCTCACTTCCTCCTCAGTTCAATTTGTTGCTGTTGCCGCACCTACCGACGACAAAAGCCGACGCAGGTAAAAACCGACAATCACGGCCGCCACGAAAAGGGCGACTTCCCAGCGGCCCGTGCCCAGTGCCGGGATGGCAGCACCGGGGCAGAAACCGGCGATGCCCCATCCAATGCCAAACAACGCAGAGCCGCCGACAAGCTTCTTGTCGATGGTGCTGTTGGTTGGGATCTGGAAGCGTTCCCCAAACAAGGGGGCGCTGCGTTTCCACGCAAGGCGGTAGCCAACAAATGTGACCACCAGCGCGCCACCCATAACAAAGGCAAGGCTGGGGTCCCAAGTGCCCGCAACGTCAAAGAAGTTGAGGACTTTTGCGGGGTCCATCATGCCCGAAATCGCGATGCCTGTGCCGAAAACCACACCGGTGATAAGTGCAAATATCTGTTTCATAGCCTAGCCTCCAAACACATGGCGGATCAGGAAAACGGTGACGGCACCCGTCAACATAAACGTCGGAACGGCCACCAGCGAGCGCGCCGACAGGCGGGAAAGCCCGCAAACGCCGTGACCGGATGTGCATCCTGACCCCAGGCTTGCGCCAAGTCCGACGATCACGCCGCCAATCACGATCATCGCAGGATTCACCGGAATGGTTAGCGTGGGCATCGACCCCGTAACGACGAAAAGCAACGGTGGAGCCAAAATCATTCCGACAACGAGCGCGGCACGCCAAGACAGTTCATCGCGATTTTCAAAGAAGATGAGGCCCGAAAGGACGCCCGTTGCACCAAAGATGCGGCCAAGTCCCAACATCAACAAGACTGCCGCGAGACCAATCAAGGCCCCGCCGCTAAGCGATTGAATCGGAGTAAAAGCTGTTTCGAACATCACAGGCCACACGTCCGAATGCCAAAGATGCGGTAGAGCGGGCAGAACTTGATCGCCGATGTGCCCAACATCACAAGGCCCACGACAACTGAAATCATTGTAGCGGCTGTCCCGTCGAACATCGCTAGTCCACTGACAAAGGGTACAATCAGAAGAACGATGCCTAACAAGGCGCGGAATATGCGGTCGATAGTACCAACATTTACGGTCATTTTGCAGTCTCCTATAAAAGCTATATTCACAATAGCTCTTTCGGCTGCAAAAGTTTGGTGATCTTATCACCAAACTCCAAAATTATTTACGCGCCATGGTCTGCAAGCTTTTCGAGCTGATCGCGATCGAGAAAGCTGATGCTGCCCCGCGCTTGTTCAATCCAGCCGCGCCGTTGGAATTCTTGGAGCTGGCGCGAGATAACTTCACGCGCGGAACCCAACTCAACGGAGAGCTTTTGATGCGTTGTGTCCACCTTTTCCATCCCGTTCGACAGAGAAATGAGTTTATCCGCAAGCCGCACATCAAGGCGTTGAAACGCCACCTCATCGATCATCTGGAACAAGTCGGTAATGCGTTTGGAAAAAGCTGCAAACACAAAATCACGAAACGGTTTTGACTGCGCAACGAGATCATCAAACACCACGCGTGGAACCGCCGCAGCCGCGACGGCTGTTTCGGCAATACCCTCCGCGGAATAATCTTCGTAGGACAGCAAACAAGCGGTTGTCAGAACGCAGCTTTGTCCCGCTTCAATCCGGTAAAGCACGATCTGATGGCCAGTATCCGACACCTGCTGAACCCGCACAGTCCCGTCCAGAAGAAACAACATGTTCTCCGGAGAGTTACCGGGCCCGAATATCATCGTGCCTTTGGGGACTTTGACAATTTCACTGCGTGACGTGAGCAATTGCCGCGTTGGCAGGTCAAGCCGTGACAATCCCGGGAACCGGTCGACCCATTCGGAGGGGGCATTCATTGTGTCGCCTTTTCAAGCCTTGGTGTTTCGAGCGGGGCAATCCGCTCCATCAACTGGCCCCGATTGGCCGCAATATCTGCAATCGTCAGATCATCCAGCACAGCCATGAACGCCGCCGTGGCCTCCTGCATCTTTTTTGACAGGACGCAGATACCCATTAACGGACAGGTGTTCTTTTCCGGGTTGAAGCACTCAACCACATCCAACGGGCCCTCGGTGATCCGAACAACTTCACCAACGATAATATCTTCTGGGGGGCGGGCAAGCCGGAAGCCGCCGCTGCGGCCACGCACTGTTTCCAGGTATCCGGCTTTGCCCAGTTCATGCACGATCTTCATGATGTGGGGGCGGGACAAGTTATGGATTTTTGCCACATCATCAATCCGCACAAGCTCTGGCGCCTTCAAGGCCGCCAATTGCAAAGAGCGCATCGCGTAGTTGGTGTAACTCGTCAGTTTCATGGCTGCATCCTGTTGTCGCACCAAAAAGATATATTCAAACTATTGCTTTTGTAAAGAGGTCACGCTAGATCGAATTAAAGAACTATTTTAAATATAGGAAATACAGCATGACCCTTAGAATTGGCGATACCGCCCCGGACTTTACCGCAGACACAACAACAGGCCCGATCCGTTTTCATGACTGGATCGGCGATGACTGGGCGTTCTTTTTCAGCCATCCGGCTGACTTCACGCCTGTTTGCACCACAGAAATGGGCCGAACATCACAGCTGTCAGCGCAGTTTTCCAAACGCGGGGTAAAGCCGATCGGCCTGTCCACAGACACCGTGGAAGAACATGTGAAATGGATCGACGACGTGAACGACACGCAGAACACAAACCTGCAATTTCCCATCGTTGCCGATGCCGATCTGACCATCGCCAAGCAGTACGACATGATCCACCCGAGCGAGAGCGAAACCGCCGCAGTGCGCTCGGTCTTCATCATTGATCCCGACAAGAAAATCCGTCTGACAATGACCTACCCCATGAGCGTCGGGCGCAACTTTGACGAGATCTTGCGGGTGATCGACGCTTTGCAGACCGGCGACACATACAAGGTTGCCACACCTGCAGACTGGATGCCGGGGCAAAAGGTCATCATCCCGCCCTCGGTCTCGGATGTGGATGCGAACGCGGCGTTCCCGCAAGGCTTCGATACTCTCCGCCCGTATCTACGCACCGTCAAACTTTAAGAAAGGGCGCTCACATGAAACGCTCACTTCTCGTAGTAACTATGTTTTGTTTTCCCCATGTTTTGCTCGCACAGCAAACGCCCGGCACACATTTTATCGAAAACTGGGATATGGACACCAACGGCTCTGTCACCCTTGAAGAAATCACCGAACGCCGCGGCGACGTATTCTATATGTTTGACCAGGACGAAGACGACCTGCTTAGCGCAGAGGAATACGTTCTTTTCGATGAAACCCGTGCCGCAGATATGGCTGCAAATGCAGGAAATCATGCGCAGGGCAAAGGGGCGGGGCGCATGCAAGAGGGGCTTACACTTGGCTTCAACGATACAAACAAGGACGGTCAGGTGTCGCGAGCAGAGTTTCTGGCCCGCTCTTCCGCATGGTTTGAAGTGATTGACCGAAACGGTGATGCAATTGTCACCGCGGACGATTTCGGGCCACGTAGCAACTAACCGCAGGCCAAAACGGAGCCTCCCATGTTCGATAGTTTCACAGCAGAAACACTGGCACGGATGCAGTTTGCGTTCACCGTTTCCTTCCATATTGTCTTTCCCGCATTTTCCATTGGTCTGGCCAGCTACCTTGCGGTGCTGAACGGCCTTTGGCTGAAAACGCGGAATGAGACCTATTTGACGTTGTTCACCTACTGGAAGAAGATCTTCGCAGTGGCCTTCGGAATGGGGGTCGTTTCTGGCATCGTTATGTCCTATCAATTCGGGACCAACTGGTCGGTTTTTTCAGACAAAACCGGACCGATCCTTGGCCCGCTTATGGCCTATGAGGTTCTGTCGGCCTTTTTTCTGGAGGCAGGTTTTCTTGGCATCATGCTGTTTGGCCGGGAGCGTGTGGGCGACAAGCTGCATATGTTCGCGACTGCTATGGTCGCCTTTGGTACCTTGATGTCCGCGACCTGGATCCTGTCCGTGAATTCCTGGATGCAGACACCTGCGGGTTACGGAATCAACGAACTGGGGCAGTTTGTACCGGAAAACTGGTGGGAAATCGTATTCAATCCGTCATTCCCCTACCGTCTGACGCACATGGTGCTGGCGGCGTACCTTACAACAGCTTTGGTCGTCGGGGGGGTTGGCGGCCTGCACTTGCTGCGCAACCGTGACGACGCACCAGCGCGCCGGATGTTTTCGATGGCGATGTGGATGCTTGTCGTCGTGGCTCCGCTGCAAATTCTTGCCGGAGACATGCACGGCATCAATACTCTTGAACATCAGCCGGCAAAAGTTATGGCAATGGAAGGTCACTACGACAGCCATCCCGACGGTGCGCCGTTGATCCTGTTCGGCATCCCGAATGCCGAAGAACGCCGTATCGATTACTCTATCGAAATCCCGAATCTTTCAAGCCTGATCCTTAAACATCACTGGGACGCGCCGCTGGATGGGCTCGACACCATTCCCGATGATGAAGAACCCCCCGTCGCGATCGTATTCTTTAGCTTCCGCGTTATGGTTGGTCTTGGGTTTGCGATGCTGGGCCTTGGTGCCTGGAGCCTTTGGCGTCGCGTGAAAGGGCGCCTTTATGACGATCGCCTCTTGCAACGTGCCGCGATACTTATGGGACCTATGGGATTTGTGGCTGTGCTTGCAGGCTGGATCACCACCGAAGTAGGCCGCCAACCCTTCACTGTTTACGGTCTGCTGCGTACCTCCGACAGCCTTGCGCCCGTAGCGGCACCGGCGGTTGCAGCCTCCTTGCTGGCATTCATCGTGGTCTACTTTTTCATTTTCGGTGCCGGCACGTTCTATCTGCTGCAGATGATGAACAAACCCGCGGCCACACCGCATCTGGGCTTGCAAGACGGGCCAATCCGCACCGCCGGAACCACACCGGTGGCCCAAACCAATCCTGAATCCATTCCCGGCGAATAGGAGTATTAAGATGTTTGAACTTTCTTTTATTTGGGCCGGGATCATCGCCTTTGCAGTTCTGACCTATGTGATCCTTGACGGCTTTGATCTTGGCGTCGGAATCCTGTTCCCATTTGCTGATGGCGAACGTGAAAAGGCCACCATGATGAACTCCATCGCGCCGATATGGGATGGAAACGAGACATGGCTGGTCATGGGCGGCGGCGGGCTTTTTGCCGTCTTTCCGCTCGCTTATGCCGTCGTCATGCCCGCGCTTTATATGCCGATTATTCTCATGCTGTTGGCGTTGATTTTTCGCGGGGTGGCGTTTGAATACCGTTGGCGAACCGAGCGCTGGAAACCCGTCTGGGATTTCGCGTTTTTTGGTGGCTCCCTCGTTGCGGCCTTTATGCAAGGTATCGCTTTGGGGGCTCTGGTTCAGGGCATTGAGGTCGCCGACCGTTCATACGCTGGTGATTGGTGGGATTGGTTAAGTGCCTTTTCCCTCCTGACCGGTTTTGCGGCTGTGACCGGATATGCGTTGCTCGGTGCCACTTGGTTGATCCTGAAAACCGAAGGCAGCCTGCAACGCCAGATGCAAGGATTTGCATGGTGGCTAGCCGCCGGCACACTTGCGTTTATCGGAATCGTCAGCGTCCTGACACCGTTTCAAGATCCAGTCTATTTTGAGCGCTGGTTCAATCTGCCTGGGTCAATACTAAGCGTTATGATGCCGGTAGCGGTTTTTGCCGCGGCTTGGGCGCTGTTTACCGGGTTGAACGCGGGCAAGGACGGTCAGCCGTTTTTGGCAGCGCTTACGCTTTTCGTTTTATGCTTCATCGGCATCGGGATCAGCTTTTATCCCAACATTGTGCCCCCCAGTCTTACCATCGCGGAGGCCGCAGCCCCGGACGAAAGCCTGTTGTTCGCGCTCGTCGGAACGGTCGTATTGGTGCCGATGATCCTTGCTTACACGGCCTACGCGTATTGGGTGTTCCGTGGGAAAATTAATCCGGAAGAAGGGTACCACTGATGCAATCCGCTACCCTGCGCAAAATCGGATGGTTCATTGCAATCTGGTTGGCAAGCGTCGCGGCCCTCGGGGTTGTCGGTTATGCGATCCGTTTGGCCATCCTCATTTAGAAAGCCGCTTACAACAGGAAAACTTAGCGGCGTTTCTCAATAAACTTGCCGGTACGGTTGGCCTTGCGCCAACTGTACCGGCCGCTAATTCGGCCTGCGCTACGAAAGCAGGTCGTCGACGGCGTTATAAACATCACGGATACTCACCAAGCCGGCGTTTGAATTGGTATGAAGCCGTTTGATCAAAGACAGCTTGATCGCCTTTGACCCACGATCCGTGCCGTTGTCAGGTTTTGTGGTTTTGCGAGCCCTGACGGCCGAATCGACCCCAAGCGGGCTGTCCATTGACCTTTTGGCGTTTTGGTTGCTGGATTGATAAGCCTTGCGGATATTGTGGCGGGAGCGCACATGCGGAACGGCCTCCGAAACGCTCAGCGCGATGGCTTCCGTTCCGCTAAGGTGCATGGAGCATGTCCGAAAAATGCGTGCGTCGGTGTCAGCTGCAGAATGGTCAGGTGTTTTCCGCATTTCTACCACCCAAACCGAACACTGGCGTCGGGCGCAGTTTGCTCCGCAGCGGGATGCGATATGCTGAGGCCGCAAAGATGGCGCTGTTGCCCTATGGGGCCTTTCAAACAGCGCGCGACATTGTTCGTTTTGGTAGTCATGGCAGACTCTTTCAACAGGCAGCCCCCACTGCTGTTGAATTGAAATTACCCGCTAAATGTGGCGAAAAAGGGGCGGATGCCGTTTTTCCACCCAATTCATCGCTGAAATCGTCATATTTTTCGTTAGGCCAACGACATTAGGCCACATTTCGAAAGACTGACCATAATTCAAACACAACGAGAAAGGGCCCGACCTGTGATGAGAATCACGGATCGGGCCCGACGACAGTTATATATGTAAACGTTAATTAGTAGCCGACGGAGTTGCCAGTAAAGCGAAGCTTAGGCGGCCAAGGTATGGGTCTGCGCGGGGTCTTCTTCCCAATCTTGATCTGCGTCTTCGTCTGACTGCGAGGCGGCAAAGCGGGGCAAGGTCATGGTAAAGGTACTGCCTTGTCCCATCACACTTTGCGCGGTCAGCTCACCCTTGTGCGCAATCGCAATATCGCGGGAGATCGCCAATCCCAGACCCGTACCGTTGTGCTTGCGGGTTGATGTGGAATCGACCTGATGGAAGGCCTCAAACACATTCTCGATTTCTTCCGGCGGAATACCGATCCCGCTGTCTTTTATTTTGAACACAACTGCACTTTGGGTTGCCGTGGCGGAAACGGAAATTGTCCCCTTTTCGGTGAACTTCGTAGCGTTGCCGATCAGATTGATAAGCACCTGCTGGATGCGCTTGGGATCAACATTAATATCGCAATTGACCACATCGACCTCTAGCGCCAGATTTTTGCTTTCGACCATCGGGCGCATCTGTTCGACCACCGTATCAACGATTTTTGGTACCGTCGTATGGTCGAACTCCATCGCCAGAGTGCCGGATTCGATCTTGGCGAAATCAAGGATCTCGGAAATCAGAGTATATAGCTGGTTCCCGGAGTTTTCGATCGAACGGGTCATCGTCGAAAACTTTGAAACGACCTCTTCCAGTTTTGGCATGATGTTCTCAGCGATTTCTGGGTGCTTTTCGATCTCTTCGATCAGTTTCCCATAAACCGGCATGTTCACGACATTCTGCGCAAGACGGGCGTGACCCAGAATGATCGTAAGCGGTGTGCGCAATTCGTGGCTCAGCACGCCCATGAATTCGGTCTTCGCGCGGTTTGCAGCCTCTGCTTCCCGCTGGGCGATCCGCAAATCAGAAACATCAATGCGCAGACCAACGACCGCACCGCAGTCCATCGACCGGTCGTAAGCGCGGATAAAGGTACCGTCCGCCAGAATTTGTTCGTTGTCAGCGTCCTGGATCTCCAACCTTTGGGACCACTTCTCGTACCACTCGTCCTCGATCCCCACAGCATCAGGAATAAGGCCAAGGCGCAGGTTTGCTTTTACAATGTCTTCGTATCGCGCGCCGACCCGCACCATGCCCGACCCGCCTGCGATCTCTTTATATCTCTTGTTGAAAGCGACCAGCCGGCGGTCGGCGTCGAACATAACGAACCCGTGGTCGAGCGCCTCTATGCCCACAGACAACATCCGTTCGGATTCACGTTGCTTGTCATGCATGCGCAAAACCAGACCAAACCCGACCAGGCAAGCCGCAATGCCCAGAAAGTAACTGATCTTGCGTGTCAAATGGTTGGGCAAATGGGGCGGCCACCCGCCATCGGTTGTCGCGGCAAGCTCCCAAGACCCGAAGGGCAGGTTAAAATTCAAAAAGACCGGATCTGCCGCGAGAACGGAGCTGTCCCCAAGCAATATGTCACCTGGTTCCGCACCTTGCGCACTGGTTTCGTGAATCAGGATATCGAAGCCTTCGACATATTCAGCGATACCAAGGTTTGCGAGAAATTTGTCGTAATCCAGAATAACCGACAGAATGCCCCATGGATCACGCTTGCCTGAAGCATTCAGCGTGAAAACCGGTGTCCTGAGAATAAGACCACGGCCGCCTGACGTTAAATCGATCGGACCGGTCATGATGCTGTCGCCCGAGTCCATAGAGGCATTGATTTTCGCCAGATGCTTAGGCAAGTTCTGATAGTCAAGTCCGACAACATTTTCGTTGCCTGTTTTTGGGAATACCATCGAAACAACCAGATCAGGTGCGGCAGCGACAAGTTTGACGTCATTGTTTAATAGAACGAAATCAAGGGCTTTGATGTTGAACTCGGTCGCGTTCATATCCGGGTTCTGACCAATGATTGTCGCAAGTTCACTCAATGCAAACACGCGCGAGATCACGCTGTTCTTGATCCGCTCGCGCACTTCGACCATCTCGATTGTGGTATTCAGTTTAAGATCCTGAACATGGCTTTCATAGGTCAGTTTCTCGAATTTATATGCCAAGGCAGACAGAACAACAGCCAATGCCGTCAAAGCAACTACCTGCTTAATCAACGCCTGCTTGCGCCTTAGATACACGGCCCATCGTTTCAGGTGCCGTGTGGTGCTCATTTTTGACATACGCATGAAAAACATCCCGCGACTCCTACCACTCAACAATCATAGCTATGGAAGCGCATTGTGGATATTTTAGGGCAATAGCAGAGCTTTTCTAGTATAAGGTGTATTGAGTTAACTTTTCGGATTTGTCTGCCTTGAACACAACTGATCGGTAATGCACCTGCGTAAATACTCAGCCCCGATACCTTTGATCAGCCGCAATATACCCGTATTTGTGAAATCAAGGCGCGCGGCCATAAGGGGCAACGAGACAAACATCTGTCTTTGACACGCCCCAAGGATTATATAGCGGCCCATACTCTCGCCATCCAAACCAGCGCAGAAACAGCATCGGAAAACAGCATGTCATCACATGACACTCTTATCGCGCGCATTTTGGAAACACCCCGAAAAGGACACAGACGTCTCGTTGCCTTGGCAGGGGCCCCCGCAAGCGGAAAATCGACCCTGGCCGAACAACTGGCCAAGGACCTGACAAACGCCGGATGCGCGGCACAAGTCATCCCGATGGACGGATTTCACCTGCATAACCCGACCTTAATCGCCCGCAACATGCTTGATCGCAAAGGCGCGCCGGATACCTTTGACGCGTCCGGCTTTGTAAATCTTGTCAAACGGTTGCACGATGAAACCGAGGTCTTTTATCCAACCTTCGACAGAGCCCGAGACATTGCAATCGCCGGCGCAGGGTGTGTCGACCACACATGCGACACAGCAATCATCGAAGGCAATTACCTGCTGTATGATGCCCCCGTCTGGCGTGATCTAGCGGGGCATTGGGACATCTCGATACGGCTTGAAACGCCGATAGCCATCTTGGAAAAGCGGCTGATTGACAGGTGGGTTTCCCATGGTCTGACTCCAGAACAGGCAACCGCCCGTGCCGCGACGAACGATTTGCCGAACGCGCAACTTGTCACAACTTCCGCCTTGCCCGCTGACATCATTCTATAACTCCGGCAAACTACACTCATTGCCCAGCTTTGCGGGCGGCTTATTCCTGCAAACTGATTCCCTAGCGCCCCGCTGCACGTTACCGTTTTAACTCAAATTTTTAGCGGGAATGCGCGGTCAGTGTAGCGATGGCGATAGAAAGCCCAGAAAAATTACCTGCAAACTTTCATTAAATTTCAAAATGTTATCGTAGAAACCAGATTTGGTGAAAACTTTATCGAAACTGGCAAAACTTTGTTTTCTTTTCGTTTCTAAGTTCTTCTCAATAACGAAGGATAGCAGATGTTTAACACCTTACCCCTTTCGCAAATCGAACAGGTACTTGACCTGTTTAGTGTCCCTATGTTTGTGATTGAACGGCAGGAGCCGGCAAATCGGTTTAGTATTGTTGCGACGAACGCAGCGCTCGAACGCCTTGTCGGACAGCCACGGTCCGAAATCCACGGCAGATCCATTTCCGAAGTGGGTCTGATTGGCATGCCGGACAGCGCCAATGACAATTTTCAAAAATGTGTCGCGGAAAAGCAGGTCGTGCATTTTACCTACCTCTTCATGCAGGACGAAGGTGAGGTCCGGTGGGATACAACCCTGCAATATTCGCGCAGCCTTGAAGACTCCGATCTGGTGATCGCGACAACGATAAAAGTCCCGCAAGAGCGCCCGTTACTACAAGACAGGCTGGCGTTTGAAGACCTGCGCTATTTCTCCTCCATTGCCGATCTGCAACTCGAAAACCTGAGCAGTGCGTTCAGTTCTGCAACCACCGAAGCGCGGGTAACCCCAATCGACGAAGAGCGTATCATGCGGTTACACGCGGTGTGCCGGACCGTGCAGCGCAGCGTTTGCGATATTCAGGACGTTGTCCGGCGCGCGCAGTCGCGCCATGCAGCTCTTCAAAATCAACCGTTGAAGAAACCGCCCCCCGGCCTTGAAATTCCCAATGACTCCGACGGCATGCAAACCGTTCGTGTATTTGCGGAAACCTGGGAGACACCACAAATCTGGGCTAACCCGTAAGACAAACCCAAAAGCGTTACCGAATCCCTCAGACGAAAGCATTTTCGTAACATTTTTCTTGCCCGCTGCCACATGATCCCCTAGGTTTAACACCAAATTAGGGAGATACTTATGTCAGCATTCATCTGTGACGCGCAGCGCACACCGATTGGTCGTTTTGGTGGGGCACTTGCATCAGTGCGCGCGGATGACCTCGCCGCTATTCCAATTGCGGCCCTTATGGCACGCAATCCGGATGTCGACTGGTCCCGCGTCGATGATGTGATCTTTGGCTGTGCAAATCAAGCGGGTGAAGACAACCGCAATGTCGCACGTATGGCGTCGCTTCTTGCCGGACTTCCGGTAGACGTGCCAGGTGCCACCATTAACCGTCTTTGCGCATCCGGCATGGACGCTGTTGGTGCCGCGGCCCGCGCGATTCGTGCTGGCGACATCGACCTTGCTATTGCCGGTGGCGTCGAAAGCATGACGCGCGCACCCTTCGTGATGCCGAAAGCCGAAACCGCCTTTTCGCGTAACAACGCCGTCTATGACACGACCATCGGCTGGCGCTTCGTCAACCCGAAGATGAAAGCGCAATACGGCGTCGATTCAATGCCACAGACGGCTGACAACGTCGCCGAAGACCATGATGTAAACCGCGCCGATCAGGACGCTTTTGCCGCGCGCAGCCAGCAACGCTGGGCCGCGGCTGACAAAGCAGGGCTTTTTGCCGAAGAAATCGCACCCGTCACAATCCCACAACGCAAAGGCGATCCGATTGTTGTTGATCGCGACGAACACCCGCGCCCCGACACCACAGAAGAAAAACTGGCCAAGCTACGCGGAATCAACGGCGCCGATCTGACCGTCACGGCGGGCAATGCTTCCGGCGTTAACGATGGTGCTGCCGCGATGCTGATTGCGTCGGAACAGGGCGTAAAAGATCATAATCTCACCCCAATCGCACGGGTTGTTGCCATGTCCGCCGCCGGTGTTGAACCGCGCGTGATGGGTGTGGGCCCGATCCCCGCCTGCCAAAAGGTATTGGCCCGCGCGGGTCTGAGCATTGAGCAAATGGATGTGATCGAGCTGAACGAAGCCTTCGCTTCTCAAGGCATCGCAACCTTGCGGGCGCTGGGCGTCGCCGATGATGCACCGCATGTCAACGCAAACGGCGGGGCTATCGCGATCGGTCATCCGCTTGGCATGTCCGGTGCGCGCTTGGTGATGACCGCAGCGTTGCAACTCAAACGCACCGGCGGCCGCTATGCGCTTTGCACCATGTGTGTGGGCGTCGGCCAGGGTGTCGCGCTGATTCTGGAGCGCACCTAAAACGAAACCCGTTCTTGAAAGGATCTGAACGATGTATGCACAGATGATCAAGTCTACCGGCGAAGGCGTCAAATCCCTTGACGAGATGGAGCCCGACGAACGCGCCTTTCAAGAACGGATCAACGCCGGCGGCAAAATCGAGCCGAAAGATTGGATGCCCGAAGGGTATCGCAAGAACCTGATCCGCCAGATCGGTCAACACGCGCACAGCGAAATCGTCGGCCAACTGCCCGAGGGCAACTGGATCACCCGCGCGCCGACATTGGAACGCAAGGCGATCCTGCTTGCCAAGGTGCAGGATGAAGCGGGTCATGGCCTCTATCTTTACTGTGCCGCTGAAACGCTCGGTGTCACGCGTGACGATCTCACACGTGACCTGCTGTCGGGCAAGATGAAGTATTCTTCGATCTTTAATTACCCGACACTGACTTGGGCCGATATGGGCGCGGTTGGCTGGCTGGTCGATGGTGCCGCTATTATGAACCAGGTGCCCTTGCAACGCACATCTTACGGTCCCTATGCCCGCGCGATGGTCCGAATTTGTAAAGAGGAATCCTTTCACCAACGCCAGGGCTTCGACATCATGATGAAGATGGCCAACGGCACGGAGGCACAGCGCAAAATGGCGCAGGATGCGCTGAACCGGTTCTGGGGCCCCTCCTTGATGATGTTTGGTCCGTCCGACGCCGAATCCGTCCATTCCGCGCAGTCCATGGCGTGGAAGATCAAGATGAACTCGAACGACGAGTTGCGTCAGAAATTCGTCGACCAGACCGCACCGCAGGCGGAATACCTTGGCCTGACGATCCCCGACGAGACCTGCAAGCTGAACGAAGAAACCGGTCATTACGATTTTGCCCAACCGGATTGGGACGAATTTTTCGATGTGCTGCGCGGCAACGGCCCCTGCAACACGGAACGGCTTGAGGCGCGTAACAAGGCGTGGGACGACGGGCGCTGGGTGCGCGAAGGTCTTCTTGCCCACGCTGCGAAAAAGCGCAGTGCGAAACTGGCAGCGGAGTAAGAACATGAGCAGCCCTGAAACCAGCCCCTACAAAAATAGCGAAGCCAGCCCGCATGGCGAAACCCGCAAAACCGAATGGCCCCTTTGGGAAATCTTCATTCGCGGTCAGCACGGCCTAAGCCACCGGCACGTGGGTTCACTGCATGCGCCCGATGCCGAAATGGCGATCAAAAACGCGCGCGATGTGTACACACGACGCAACGAAGGTGTCAGCATCTGGGCTGTCGAAGCCTCTGACATCGCCGCCTCCTCGCCCGAGGAAAAAGGCGCGCTGTATGAGCCTGCGAACGACAAGGTTTACCGCCACCCGACGTTTTTCGATATCCCTGATGAAGTGGGTGCAATGTGAGCGATCCCCTGTTCGAGTTTCTCTGCCGTATGGGCGACAACACGCTGGTGTTGGGCCACCGCGTGTCCGAATGGTGCGGCGTCGCTCCGGTGTTGGAAGAAGACATTGCGCTGGCCAATACCGCGCTTGATCTGATCGGACAGACCCAGCTGTGGCTGGGCATGGCTGGCGGAGTCGAGGGCAAGGGACGCGATGCGGACAAGCTGGCGTTCCACCGCGATGTCTGGGATTTTCGCAATGCGCTTTTGTGCGAACAGCCCAACGGTGATTTTGGCCAGACGATGATGCGCCAGTTTCTATTCGATACATGGCATCTGATCACACTCAAGGCGCTGGCCGGTTCGTCGAATGAACAGATCGCCGGCATCGCCGAAAAGTCGGTGAAAGAGGTGACGTATCATCAGGAGCGTTCTGCCGATACGGTGATCGGACTGGGGGACGGTACCGAAGAAAGCCATATGCGGATGCAAAAGGCGCTGGACCGTCTTTGTCCCTACGTTGGTGAGTTGTTTATCGCCGATGAGATAGACAAGGCAATGGTTGAGCAGGGTATCGCGCCTGATCCCACCACGTTGCGCGCCAGCTTTGACAGCCAGCTCGATGCGGTTCTGGCCGCCGCAACCCTGACCAAACCGGCCGATGATTTCGCCCACAAAGGGGGCAAAACGGGCGCGCGCCATACCGAACATTTGGGTCATATGCTGACGCAGATGCAATGGCTGCAACGCGCCTATCCGGATGCGACATGGTGATCGAAAAGCCCGCGTTAGAGACTGTTTGGAGCTGGCTGTCCGCCGTGCCGGACCCGGAAATTCCGGTGATCTCCCTTACGGATCTGGGAATTATCCGTGATGTCCAGTGGCAAGGCGACACTTTGGAAGTGACCGTAACGCCAACCTATTCCGGCTGTCCCGCGACCAGTATCATCAATCTGGACATCGAAACCGCGCTGCGCGGACATGGCATTGAAAACCTGACACTGAAACGACAATTGTCACCCGCATGGACAACCGACTGGCTGACCGACAGTGGGAAGGCCAAGTTGGAAGAATACGGCATCGCCCCGCCGCAACCGGCTGGCGGCCCGCAACACTGTCCGCGTTGCAAATCCGCAGCGGTTGAGCGGATCAGCCAGTTCGGATCAACCCCCTGCAAGGCGCAATGGCGGTGTACCGACTGCCTAGAACCCTTCGACTATTTCAAATGTATTTGAGGCCCTGATATGAGCCAGTTTCACCCCGTAACAGTGACTGATATTCATCACACCATCCGCGACGCGGTTGTTTTGACACTAGAGCCGGAAAATGCCGAAGCCTTCGCGTTTACTCAAGGCCAGTATCTGACCTTCAAACAAGATTTTGACGGAACCGAGCTGCGCCGCAACTATTCCATCTGCGCCGGTCTGGACGATGGCAAATTGCAAGTTGGCATCAAACGCGTGGACGGCGGGGCCTTTTCGACCTTCGCCAATACCACGCTAAAGGTCGGCGACACCCTGCAGGTCATGCCGCCACAGGGCAAGTTTTTCACCGCATTAGAGCCTGATCGCGCCAAAAACTATCTGGGTTTTGCCGGCGGATCAGGTGTGACCCCCATCTTGTCGATCCTGAAAACAGTGCTGAAACGCGAACCGCTTAGCACTTTCACGCTGGTCTATGCCAACCGCGCCGTGAACACGATCATGTTCCGCGAAGAACTGGAAGACCTCAAGAACAAATACATGGGCCGGCTGACGATCATACATATGCTGGAATCGGGACAGGATATCGACCTGTTTACAGGGCGCGTGGATCAGGCCAAATGCGAGACCCTGTTCAAACAATGGATTGATGTGAAATCAATCGACACCGCATTCATTTGCGGCCCCGAGCCGATGATGCTGGCAATTGCCGACAGCCTAAAAACCCATGGGTTAGAGCCTGATCAGATCAAGTTTGAACTGTTCAGCGAAAGCCAGCAGGGCCAGCTTGCCAAACAGGAAATGGTCAAGCGCAGCGAGGGGCAGAAAGGCACCGAACTGACCGTGATCATCGAAGGGGCCCAGCGCACATTCGAGATGCCAAAAGGGCAATCCGTTCTGGATGCCGCCCTTGCCAACGGACAGGACGCGCCATTCGCCTGCAAGGCGGGCGTTTGTTCGACCTGTATATGCAAGGTGGTTGAGGGCGAGGTTGAAATGATAAGTAACCACGCGCTTGAGGATTACGAGGTGGAACGGGGTTATGTGCTGTCCTGCCAGTCCTACCCGCTGACGGATAAACTCATCGTCGATTACGACACACATTAAGGAGCCATCATGCTGGATGTCCAAAGTTTCGCTGCCGGTCAATGGCTTCCTTCCGGTGCCGGCGCCCGCAATATTGCCAGCGCGATCACAGGTGACGTTATTGCGCAGGCGGGCAGCGACACCTTGGATGTGCAGGCGATGTTGGGCTATGCGCGTGGTGTTGGCGGGCCTGCCCTGCGCAAGCTGACGTTCCATGACCGCGCCCGCATGCTTAAAGCTATTGCGCTTTATCTGATGGAACGCAAACAGGTCCTTTATGACCTGAGCTATGACACCGGTGCCACCCTTTCCGATCACAAGATCGACGTGGATGGTGGCATCGGCACAATGATGGTTTTCGCCTCAAAAGGGCGGCGCGAAATGCCGGACGGGCATGTGTTTCTGGATGGTCCTCCCGAACAACTGGGCCGCACGGGCGCCTTCATGGGGCGGCACATCTGCACCCCGTTGCAGGGCGTTGCCGTTCATATCAACGCCTTCAACTTTCCCGTCTGGGGGATGCTGGAAAAGCTGGCCCCGACTCTGTTGGCCGGTGTGCCCGCCATCGTGAAGCCCGCCACCGCAACCTCTTACGTGACAGAGGCCTGCGTGCGCATGATGCTGGAAAGCGGGTTGTTGCCAAAAGGGGCCCTGCAATTGGTCAGCGGTGGTTTGGGCGACATGCTGGATCACCTCGACTGTCAGGACGCCGTGGCCTTTACCGGATCCGCAGACACCGCATTGATGTTGCGCAGCAATCCCAAGCTGATGGAACATTCGGTCCGCTTCGCTTCTGAACAAGACAGTTTGAACGCCTCTGTGCTAGGGCCGGATGCGGTGGCCGGCACGCCCGAGTTCGATCTGTTCGTCAAAGAAGTTCAACGCGAGATGACCGCGAAGGCGGGCCAGAAATGTACAGCAATCCGCAGGATCATGGTGCCGGAGGCGCAGATTGATGCGGTTATCGCCGCGCTGGGTGAACGTTTGGCCAAGACAACCATTGGCGATCCGCGTTTGGAAAACACCCGCATGGGCGCATTGGTTTCGGCGGGACAGAAACGCGATGTGTTGGAAAAAGCGGCTCTAATAGGGGAAGAAGCGGAATGCGTTTTTGGCAACACCGATGATTTTTCCGTTGAAGGTGCCGACAAGGACAAAGGTGCCTTCGTCCCGCCGATGCTGTTTCATTGCGCCAATCCCGACACCGCAGAGCGCGTTCATGACACCGAAGCTTTTGGCCCCGTGTCCACCGTCATGCCCTACCGCGATCTACCCCATGCGATTGATCTGCTGAACAAAGGCAAAGGATCATTGGTTGCCTCGATCATCACCAATGACGGCAATGTGGCGCGCGAAGTTACACTCGGATCCGCAGCGTTTCATGGGCGCCTCTACTTTAACAACCGCACGTCGATGTCAGAGGCCACCGGCCACGGTGCCCCCCTGCCGCATATGGTACACGGTGGGCCGGGCCGTGCGGGAGGTGGCGAAGAACTGGGCGGCATCCGCGGCGTGATGCATTACATGCAGCGCACCGCCATTCAGGGTAGCCCCGACATCCTGACCGCCATCGGCGAACAATGGGTGCCCGGTGCGCATGAAATCAATGACCGCGCGCATCCTTTCACCCGGACCTTTAACGAAATTGAACTGGGCGAAACCTTCAACTCCCCTTCCCGCGAGATCACGCTTGAAGATATCGAAACCTTTGCGCATTTCACCGGCGATACGTTTTACGCCCATATGGATGACGAGGCCGCCAAGGCGAACCCGTTTTTCCCCGGTCGCGTGGCGCATGGCTATCTGTTGCTTAGCTTTGCCGCGGGTCTGTTTGTACAACCCGATCCGGGGCCAGTGCTGGCCAATACGGGCTTGGACAATCTGCGCTTTATGGCCCCTGTCGCCGCCGGTGACAGCATACGCGTGCGCCTGACCGTCAAACACAAGACACCGCGCAACGAAGAATACGGCGAGGTGCGCTGGCATGTAACCCTGTACAACCAGAATGATGAAGCCGCCGCGGAATACGAATTGTTGACGATGAATGCCTACTAAAGGGTTTGATACCCTGACCGCCGGCCTGCACGGGCTTGGCGGGCAACGGGTCTGGTCTTTGATGATCAGCCTTTTCGGTGATCTCGCGCAGGCCCCGAAACAACATATCGACGGGCCTCTGCTTTCTGCGATCATGCAGGGGTTGCGCGTCAAACCGGAAGCAGCTCGTGTGGCCCTGCACAGACTGCGCAATGACGGTTGGATCATTTCGCAAAAGGTAGGGCGGATCAGCCGTCACTCTCTGACTGACAAGGGGCGGGCAGAATGCATTGCCGCCAATCCGCGCATCTATGCCGATCCCGCGTTATCCACCGGTCGCTGGAATCTGGTGCTGACCGAAGACACCTCCGCCGAACAGATCGCAGAGATGACGCAGCGTGGGTTCGCGCCATTGGTGCCGCGCGTATTTGTGGGGCCGACTGATAGCGCTGCACCACAGGGCGCATTGGTCCTGTCAGCGGATCACGCCCCAAGCTGGCTGCGCAAACAGATTGCCCCGCAGATACACCAGACAGGCTACGAAAACCTGCTTGTTGCATTAAGCAATGTGAAACCGGATTTGCCCGCGCCGGAAGACATGGACGCCATCGACATCGCCGTCTTGCGCTGCCTTGTGGTGCACAACTGGCGCCGCTTGGTTTTGAAACATCCCGAACTGCCCGCCCCGTTGGTGGACCCTGACGGGGCAAGTCACCAATGTCACCTGTTGGTTGCCGATCTGCTCGCGCGCTATCCCCGCCCAGAGCTTTCAGCGATCAAGCGGTGTCATAGCGCCGCGTAACAGCCGCTTTCCCAACTGTCACAGGCAGGCTATAGCATACGCCATGACAAATTATCTCTATCAGGGCGATCTGCCCGATGACCTTGATCTGGGCGACACGGTTGCCATTGATTGCGAAACGATGGGCCTGCATCCGCACCGCGACCGTCTGTGCGTTGTACAGCTGTCGAGTGGGGACGGGAACGCCCATCTGGTACAAATCGCCAAAGGCCAGACAGAAGCACCGAACCTCTGCCGCTTGCTGGAAGATGCCAAGGTGCTCAAACTGTTTCACTACGGCCGGTTTGACATTGCCGCGATGCTGAACGCTTTTGGGGCCACCACCGCACCGGTCTATTGCACCAAAATTGCCAGCCGTCTGGTGCGCACCTATACGGACCGTCACGGGTTGGCGAAGCTGTTGCAAGAACTGCTCAGTGTCGACATTTCCAAACAGCAGCAATCCAGCGACTGGGGCGCTGACAAGCTGAGCAAAGCGCAGATTGACTATGCCGCGTCGGATGTTTTGCACCTGCACAAATTGCGCGACCAACTGAACGAGATGTTGATCCGCGAGGGCCGGATGGACGTCGCGCAGGCCTGCTACGACTTTCTACCGACACGGGCGAAACTTGATCTGCTCGGCTGGCCTGACACAGACATCTTTGCGCACGCATGAAGACACCTTTTATAGATACCGCCGCCCGCGTCATTCGCGCTGAAGCCGTCGCTTTGAACCGGTTGGCCGATGCGCTGGATGATCGTTTCCGCGCTGCCATCGACCTGATGCGCGAAACCAGGGGCCGCGTGATTATAACCGGCATTGGCAAATCCGGTCATATCGCCAACAAAATCGCAGCGACCCTTGCCAGCACCGGGACGCCCGCGCAATTCGTTCACCCGGCGGAGGCAAGCCATGGGGATCTGGGCATGATCACCCGCGATGATGTGGTGTTGGCCATTTCCAATTCAGGCGAGGCGCCCGAACTGGGCAACCTTATCGCCTATTCGCGCCGCTACGAGATTCCGCTGATCGGGTTGACCAGTCGTGAGGACAGCACCCTGGCCCGCCAGTCGGACGTGATCTTGCTGCTGCCCAAAGTGGCCGAAGCCTGCAACACCGGTGTTGTGCCCACCACCTCGACAACCATGACGCTTGCGATGGGCGATGCGCTTGCCGTGGCGCTGATGGAGCACCGCGATTTCACCGCCGAACATTTCCGCGCCTTCCACCCTGGTGGCAAGCTGGGCGCGCAGCTGAGCCTTGTGCGCGATCTGATGCACGTCAATGGCGCGATCCCGCTGGTCAGCGAAGATGCGGCGATGGCCACCGTCATGGCGGAAATTGGCAACAAAGGTTTTGGCGTTACCGGTGTCACGGATGCAGATGGCAAACTGGTCGGCATCATCACCACGGGCGATCTGGGCCGTCATATGGAGGGGCTGTTTGCCCTGAAAGCACAGGATGTGATGACCCGAAATCCAGTCACCATCGACCCCGAAGCGCTGGCTGAAAAGGCGGTTGGCCTGATGAACATGCGCAAGATCACCTGCCTTTTGGTGGTCGACCCCGCAGTGCCCGAGCGTCCCGCCGGTCTGCTGCACATACACGACTGCCTGCGCGTCGGGTTGGGTTAGGCACCATGCAGGCCGACAGGTACTCCCGCGCTGTGGGCTGGCTGAAGGTGCTGTTGCCGCTGATGGCGCTGGCACTTCTGTCGACGCTATTCCTGTTGTCGCGCGTGATTGACCCCCAGGCGGTGATCCCCTTTGCCGACAAGGAGATTCAGGACCGCCTGCGCGATCAGCAGGTGACCGGTCCGATCTATTACGCGGTTACGGCAGACGGCGACGAGATTTCGTTCGCGGCCGAAAAGGTAACCACACCGGACGGCAAGACCGGCGGCAACGAAGCCGAAGACGTCGAGGTTGTGATGAAACTCGGGTCGGGTGCCGACATTGTGTTGAACGCGCAGCGCGGACATTTTGACATCGCGGCGGACAGCAGCAAGCTGCAAGGCGACGTCGTGATAAACACCTCTACGGGATACCGCATTAACAGCGATCTGCTGGTCACACAGATGTCCGTTCTCGGTGTGAACTCGCCCGGTCCGGTATCCGCGATCGGGCCTGTTGGCACGCTTGATGCAGGTGCGATGACACTGAACGCGGGCAAACCGTCCCATTTGGTTTTCACAAACGGTGTGAAGCTGATATATACCCCTGAACTAGACAAAGAGTGACGCCGTGAAATACCTGAAAATCTTGGTCCTGCCCTTATTACTTGGCCTGTCGGCGGCACCGGTCATGGCACAAGGCACCAATGTGGCCTTTGGCACGCTTGCGCAGGATACCAAACTGCCGGTCGAGGTAACGGCCGACAATCTGGCAGTCGATCAAGAAACAGGTGAGGCGGTTTTCACTGGAAATGTGTTGATCGGTCAGGGCGAAATGCGCCTGTCTGCCCCGCGTGTTCTGGTGATTTATCTGGCCGAGCAAAAAGGGATCGAACGGATGGAGGCGACGGGCGGCGTCACGTTGGTCTCCGGTCCCGATGCCGCCGAATCAGAGCGCGCGGATTATAATATCGCCCAAGGCACCATTGTGATGACCGGCAACGTACTGCTGGATCAGGGACCAAATGCCCTGAGCGCAGACAAAATGACAGTACAGATATCCGATGGCACAGCACAGATGTCGGGCCGCGTGAAAACAATCATCCAACCGGGTAGCGACAACTGATGACCCCGCCAGATTTGCAGGTCGCGACAGGAAGCGCCGGTTTACGCATCGCGCATCTGCGCAAATCCTACCGGAAAAAGGTCGTGATCCGTGACTTTTCAATGCACCTCAACCGGGGTGAGGTTGTTGCCCTGCTGGGCCCGAACGGATCTGGAAAAACCACAACGTTCTATGCGGTCGCCGGTCTGGTTACACCAGAAGGTGGCACAGTTGAGGTAGATGGCAAGGATGTCACCACCCTGCCGATGTACCGGCGCGCACAGCTTGGCATTGGCTATCTCCCGCAGGAAATGAGCATCTTTCGCGGGTTGTCAGTTCAGGACAATATTTCCGCCATCCTCGACATCTCCGTGCCCATCCGTCGCCAACGTCGTGAACGGCTTGAGGAATTGCTGTCGGAGTTTTCGATCGAGCATTTGCGCCGGGCACCTGCGCTGGCCCTGTCAGGCGGGGAACGCCGCCGCGTAGAGATTGCCCGCTGTCTGGCTGCGAACCCGAACTATCTGTTGCTTGATGAACCCTTTGCGGGTGTCGATCCGATTTCGGTCGGCGATATCCGGCATCTGGTTGCAGATCTGAAAAACCGAGGGATCGGAGTGCTGATCACTGATCATAACGTACGGGAAACATTGGAAATTGTTGACCGCGCTTACATCCTGCACGAAGGTAAGGTGTTGATGTCCGGCACACCGGACGAAGTGGTCCAGAACGAAAATGTGCGCCGCGTCTATCTGGGCGACAACTTCCGTATTTCTTAATATTTCGCAAACGTTGATCGGCTTTATTTCGCTGTAGCGTGATCTCCGAACCATTGACTTTGAACCCAATTCCGCGCCTGATAGGGACATGGTAACACTGCGTTCCAGTCTGTTTCGGCATCGGCCTTATTGCCAAGGCTCGGCTGACTTTAACCTGAACGCAGCGCCATTTCCCGCACTTTGCACCGCTCAAAACCCACACAATTGGTGTCTTTGACGGCAGCACGGTGACACGTACAAGGAGAACTTATGCGATACCAAATCAGCGGCAAACAAATCGACATCGGCGATGCGCTTCAGACTCATGTCAAAGCGGAGTTAGGCGAAGGCGTTAAGAAATACGCCGAACGTCCGACAGAAGCCGTCGTCATCTTTTCGAAGTCGGGACATGAATTTGTCTGTGAAGCGACCGTGCATCTTTCGACGGGGCTGACCGCCTCGGCAAAAGCGCATAGCACCGACATCTATGGCGCTTTTGATTCGTGTAACGAAAAAATGGAAAAGCAACTGCGACGCTACAAGCGGCGGTTGAAAGATCATCACAAAGACCGCGCAGAACCTGTTGAGTTTCTCGGCGCTTCCTCTTATATCCTCGCCTCAGATAGCGATTCAGACGCACAGGAACCTGAAACCCTCCAACCCATGATCATCGCGGAAATGCAGACCAAGATTGCAACCTTGTCTGTCGGCGAAGCGGTTATGCAGATGGAAATTTCAGGCACGCCCGTTCTGGTGTTTCGCAACGAAGGCAAAGACGGGGTGAACGTCGTATACCGCCGCGAGGACGGTAACATCGGCTGGATCGACCCATAAGGAACCGGGTGAGGGCAGCCTCACAGCGATAACAGAGTGGATTGAATGAATTTTTCAAAACTTCTGAAGCCGGAGGCGGTCAAGGTTCTGACCTCCGCCTCCAGCAAGAAGCGGCTGATGCAAGAGCTCGGTGACTTGATGTTTGCTGCGCACGGGTTGCAAGCCGACCGCGTTGTCGAAGCCCTGAATGCCCGCGAGGCATTGGGGCCAACGGGTGTGGGCCACGGTGTGGCCCTGCCCCATGCCCGGCTTGCGGGGCTGCAAGAGGTTGTCGGCGCGTTTGTGCTGCTCGACACGCCGATTGATTTCTCTTCCGTTGATCGCCAGCCCGTTGATCTGGCCTTTGCTCTGTTCGCGCCTGAAGATGCCGGTGTTGAACACCTTAAGGCGCTGGCGCTGGTGTCACGGACATTGCGCGATGCATCGATCTGCAACAAATTGCGGTCTAATTCGGATGCGGGAACGCTTTATACGATCCTGACTGAAGAGAAATCCGCGCAGGCTGCCTAAAGCGTCGGCCGCTCTATTTCCAAGCAGAAAAACCTAACATCACATAGTCGCGCTGATACGCATCCGCCGTCAGTTTTTCGATTTCCGCATCATAAATCTGTTCCAGCGCAAAGGGCTGGTCCGGTGCGGCTTGCGGAACAGGCGGCACATCTGTCCGGCCAACAACCCGCGCCAGATCGGACAGCTCAGCTGCAAGATCGTCCTCGCGGATAAGGCGGTCCGGCAGGCACAATTCGGCAAAACCCATGATCGCCTGCGTCTGTGTACACCACGCCGGATCAACCCGAATGGCGGTCTGCCCTGACAGATTCCCTTTCAGAAACCTCAGGAAAGCAACGAAAGCGGTCCGGTGCGCGGCCAGATCATACCGTTCATCGGGCCCGTTTTCTGGCAATGGCATCTTATAGCGCCGCATCATGGTCTTGCGCAGCTGAACATAGCTGCCTTTGTCGACCGGCAAGATGTGGCGGCAAAATGCATCATGCGCGCGCTGCACCGGATGGCGCAGAACCGCGAAACTGCGATGGCCGGGGTGTTTGCGTTTCCACTGCCGCAAGTCTTTTTGCGTCATCTTGGTCTGTAAATCAGACCGCGTCACGCCGTCCAAATCTGCCATCCAGCGTAAAACAGATGCCTGCGGCCCCGACCGCAGTGGCAAATACAACAACGCACTGTCAGCCGCGGCCACATAGGATGGCACAACCGGCCCACGGCGCGGTTCAAAATTGGGCGTTCGGGTCAGATCAAACCGGTCCAGTTGCGACAACGCTTTTAGCATATCGTCGTAGTTACGCACTTTCGCCGATATCGGGCTCGGGTTCTGCTTTTTGAGACTTTTATCCAACGCTTCCATCTGCGGGTCGACACCCAGATATCTGGCCAACCCGTTCATCACATCAACGCTTTGCAGATCCTCGTAGGCCACATAAAAGGCAGTCTGTCCTGTGGTTTGCAACCGGTTCAGCAGGGTGATCTGAAACGCCTGCAATGCCTCAAGATGGGCGGAAAATTCTTTTGCATCAAACTGGGCCTGTCCTGCCTTATGTGCCTTCACATCGGTCAGTTTCCACTGACCGGTTTCCTGTGCAATTTTCCAACTGACATAGCTTTCGACAGGGTTGCGCGTCAGAATCACCTTGGCGCAGGTCTCGTCCGCCATGATATCATCAAACACCCGCGGGTCATGATCGTGAAAATAGCGAAATCCGCTGAGCCGTGCGGTGTTGTTACGGATCGCTGACAACAACACCTTGGGGTCGGCATCGCGGGTTTTCAGATCGACACCTAGGATCGGGTCATTGTTGGGATAGCCGATGAAATGGGGATTAAAGGCCTCTCCGTGGCAGTTGATCCCGTCAAAGGCGTTTAAATTGGCCTCTAGAAAGTTCGATCCGGTACGCATCTCGGCAAAGACGACAAAGCTTTGAAACTTGGGAGACATGATTATTGCACCAGATAGGGTTTGCGCTGCGCTTTAGGCGTCGCCGCGACACCACGTTCAACAGGGAAGTCACCCATAAGATAGGGGTGCATCCCCTGATTTTTGAGGTTCTGTAGGAATTGGCCAAAGCCCGCCAGATCAACCATTTTCGGTGCCTCTGAAAGCCGGCTCAGCTTGGTACGTCCAATCTCGTCCAGAATACCTTGCAACGGTTCCATCGGGGCCTCAATGAATTCGGCCATTGTCCAGATCCGCACACGCGCCTTGGTGTAGGGTGAACGCAGGATATCCATGTGTTCGCTTTCCAGCTTTTGCAGATTGGCCGCAATGGCGCGGATGTCGGCAAAATCACGGTTGGAGCGAAACAGCGGAACCGCCCAAGCGCCGGTGATCACCGAAACTTGCGCATTCGGGTCTTTTGCCACCCGCCAGCAGATGTCCTGATTATCGGCGGGTCCGAATTGGAAACACTGCCGCTCGCCACGCGTATTCCAAATCAAGTTCGTCAAAAACCCCTTGCCGTTATAGTCGCGCAACACCGCGCTGTCAGAAAGCGCGCCGTTGATCGCGGTTTGCCCGTCGGCGTAATGCACTTTATCCTTGGCAAACAAATGTCCATGCACCCGGGCGCCGGTCGCCGAGGCAAGCCAGGGTTCGAAATTCTCGAACAGTTCGGCAAAGCCTTGAAACATCGAATAGGGCGCGGCGGTCACGCCGTTTTCCCAATCCTCGTTCGGGAAACGACTTTGCATATAAAGCCCCGAACGCCCGCGCGTCCGGCGTTCAACCGCTTTGGAAAAGATACGGTCAATCTTGCCTGGGTTCGGTTCCGTCTTTTTCATCGCGCCGGCGGCATCCGTCAAAAACGCCTCGTACAGGCGATCCGCATAGGGCCAGACTTTCCGCGCAACAAAACAATCAGACCGGCGCAAAAGTTGCAGGTGATCATCGTAAAAGATGTGCGGCTTACCTTGGAAATCGAACTTCGACAGCGTCAATGAACGGCTTTCGATATTACTGGAATAATGCCGCGCAAGGGTCTGGAAAAAGCTTTCGTCCGGTATCCAGACATGGCGGAAAAACCGGTCATAGGTCGGGCGTTCGGGATCTTGCAATATGGCCGACAGGGTACGCCGCGTCAGGCACCACCATTGCGACCCCATATGCGGAACGATGCCGTTGGGCATCTTGCGCTGCAATCCCAACGACCGCTGCGTGTTGACCAGAAAATCAAACAGATGGCGGTTGCGTTTCCACGACACAGGAAAACGGAGGGTAAAACGCTCTTCATCCAAGCCGCCAACGGTCCAGGGCACTTCGGAGGTGGTTGCGCTTTCGATAAAATCGGTTTGCGGGCGTTCGCGCAGATAATCGAGCAATTCTTCAACCGGACGCAACGGCAGACAGGACCCCGACGCCAGATAGACATGTCGCACTTGGGCGTACTGCGCCAGCATCTGTTCCGATGCAGCCTGCGTGGCCTGAACGATCCCCCATGTGCCCCACTCACAGCGAAACCGTGTGCTGAACGTCACATGTTCCAGATCCGACAGAGCCGTGACAAAACTCTCGTAAGTCTTGCGTTCGACCATCTTGTCCACGTGGATCACGACCGGACAGCCCGCCGCCGACCAATGCCGTGCAACCTGCTCCGCCCGGCCAAGGGCGGTGTGCACCAGCATTACAATACCGACGCTCACGCCCAGTTTCCTTTGGACATCAGACCCAGAATTTCAAGTTGGCGCCAGTTGATATAGCGTTCCGACCACTTGCACCAAAGCTGCGGGTCATCCTTGATCCGCTCTGCATAAGCCTTGTATTCAACAGACCCTGCATAATGCTGACTGCGCTCCAGTTCCTCTTTGGCCTTCTCGCCAAAAGTGTCAAGAAACTTGGCATGCAACAGAACGCCAGAGGCTTTTTCACCGCCCCATTCATCATAAACTTGATTCAAACCGCGCGGCAGCAACATATGCGTAGAGCTTACGTAGGCATACCGCTTATCCCATTTGACCAATGGAACCTTGTTCAAGGCCGGTGCCTTTTCCGGTGTGTCGGGAAAAAAGACGCGGCTGCGGGGGCCACCTTGAATCCAAAGGTTTCCAAAACTGTGATTGCGTGAAATCGTATAATTACCACTGTCAAACCAGCAGGCGATATCAATGGGGTTCTGACCGGCCTGGTAGGGTTGCTCGTCCAGCCGCCCTTTAGGGTACATATCCAACAGCATCGCCGAAAACGACTTGATCGACGAGGCATCCAGCCAGTCGGTCAGCGCCCGCAAGGGTCGCGTATCGCAGAAGGGGAATACCAGAAACTCGTCCGGATCAACGGTCAGCACCCAATGCCCATGGGCGTGTTTCATTTGCAGCCAGTTCAGCCAGTCAACGCCAAAGCGGGCGCGTTTATAGCTGGCTTTAGTGCTCCAGACCGACACGTCAGGTTGATCCGCAAGATAATCCAGGGAACCGTCGTCACTGTCATTGTCCACAAAAAAGAAATGGCCAATGCCCATCTTACGATAGTATTCCAGAAAATAGGGCAGACGAACGCCTTCGTTGCGCTGGGTGCAGAACAGCAAAAGGTCGTCCGAACGGATCTGACCCGTTCGGTTCGCGACACGCTTGAGTTCTCGACGCTTGCGGATCGCACGCGCCCGCCACCGTTTACGTTGAAGCCTCAGCCCATATGACCGAAATATGCCCAAACACCACCTATTTCCTTTGGAAATCTACCGCTCGTTGGCGCAATATCATCTTAACCTTAACACGGTCTTGAAGTGATTGGTCCAGCTTGGACCTACAAAGATGGCTTCTTTGTCTGCAGGCGGCGGCATTTCTTTCCAACTTTGAATTGTTTTTAGCCATAATTCAGGATTGGAAACAGGGGCAAATGTGGCGTTATCGCCAATTATTTCATGTAATACAGTCAAATCGTTGCATAAAACACGCGTTCCAAGCTGCAGTGCCTCGATAGGTGGCAAACCGAACCCTTCGGCATGGCTGGGAAACAACATGCCTGCGCTCCGTTCAACGAGCGCTGACATGGCACCATCGTTCAGGTTTGCTATCTCCCGTATCCGCCCCTCAGGGGTAAGTTGATCGAGCTGCGCAAAGACCGCATCATTGTTCCAACCTCGGCTTCCACAGATCAGCAAAACCGGTGCATCAGCCCCCATCCGTCCCCACAAATCCAGCAGAAACCGGTGGTTTTTGCGCGGTTCGATTGTCCCTGTCGTGATAAAATACGGCTCTTGCGGCGGCAGACCTGCGGGGAGTTCAGACAGCTGCGGGACCGTTGAAATTGTTCCTAAATGCGAAACAATACCGCGCGGCAGCGGTCCCCATTCCTGCATCACAGTTTCGGTCCGCTGACGGGTATCTTCAGAGTTGTAGATCACCCTGTCTGCATGCCTACGCACACGTTCAAGTTTGGCGCGAAACGGCGCGATGGTTCCGGGCCGTTGGTATTGCGGGTATTCCAGCGGGATCACATCATGGATCATCACCTCAATAGAGCCGGACGCCGAGTGAACATTTTGAAACACTCGGTCGGTCAGATTGCTGTGTCCTACGTTGTAGTACGCAAAACCTGAGGGAAGGTATTGTTGCAACATCCGGCCCAACCGTGGGGGCAAACAGCGCGCCATCGCGTGGCGGCGTACGTCCGTTTCGGCCTGTGTTAGAGCCTGTTCTCGCCGCCATGGCAGCCGCGACAAAACATCAGCGCGGCCCCATTTTAAATTACCGTTTAACCGGTCACGAAAGGCAATCATTCCGTCACGATCCAAAAGAACGTAACCGAAAGCGGTACGTATCAACCCCAACGCGGGCACATCGTCGTTGATAAACTGATCGAGATAGGCGTGTTCGACGCGGTCGACACCGGTGGGCATGCGGCCCGCACGGCGCAGGCTCCTTGTAAGGTCAAGCAGCCGCGCTGGGGGCATCCTAGGCGTCGTAATGGCCGGACTGGTGCCATCTCCACGCGTCGGTAATCATCTGTTTCATCGTGGATCTATGGGGGTTCCACCCCAATTCGGCCTTGGCGCGCGACGACCCCGAAACAAGCTTTGTGCAATCCCCCGCGCGGCGCGGTCCTTCGTGACACGGCACGGCGCGATTTGTGACCGCATGGCTTTGATCCAGCACTTCGCGCACCGAAAACCCCGTACCTGTCCCAAGGTTGAACACCCTGCTTTTTTTGTCATCCGCAAGCCATTTTAGCCCCAGAACATGCGCATCAACCAGATCACAAACATGCACATAGTCCCTGATACAAGTGCCGTCTGGCGTATCATAGTCGGTGCCAAATATTGTCAGGGCGTCGCGTTTCCCGTCGATCGCATCCAGCATCAATGGCACAAGATGTGTTTCCGGCCGGTGGAATTCGCCAACCTCGCCGTCAGGATCGGCCCCCGCCACATTGAAATAGCGAAAGATCACATGTCGCAACCCGTGTGCTGTTTCAAAATTGGCGAGCATATCCTCGATCGCACGTTTGGACGCCCCATAGGCGTTGATCGGCATTTGAGCGCTGTCCTCGTCCAGCACAACATTGTCCTGATCACCATAGGTCGCACAGGTCGATGAAAACACAAAGTTCAGACACCCCGCCGCAACGGCTGCCTCGATAAGGTTCAAAGATCCGGACACGTTGTTGCGCCAATAAAGTCCCGGATCCTGCATGCATTCGCCGACCAGACTGAGCGCTGCGAAATGCATCACGGCAACCGGTTCATATTGGGCAAAAACAGAGTCTAATCTGGCACGATCCAGCAAATCTCCCTGTTCAAAAGGGCCGAATTTAACCGCATCTTGCCAACCTGTTACAAGGCTGTCGTAAGTGACCGGCGTATATCCCGCCGCCCTCAGCGCCTTACAGGCATGCGAACCGATATAGCCCGCCCCCCCCGTCACCAATACATAGGCCATTGTGTCGGCTCCTCGCCTTAGGTGTCGCCGTCCAACATGATGCTTTTCAGATAGGTCCGCAGATCATCGCGCAACTCTTCGCGCGCCAGACCAAACGAAACAGTCGCCTGCAGAAACCCTGATTTAGAGCCGCAATCGAACCGCTGCCCGCGAAAACGGTAGCCATGAACGTTGTTCTCGTTCGCGATGTCCTGCGCGATGGCATCGGTCAGCTGGATCTCCCCACCGGAGCCTGACTTCATCTTGTTGAGGTTCTGCAACACGCTGGGCGACAGAATATACCGCCCAATCACCGCAAGGTTTGACGGCGCTTCGCCCGCTGGCGGCTTTTCAACCATACCTTTGACCTTGACCAACTGACCGTCGTCTTCGGAAATATCCAGCACCCCGTATGACGACGCGCGCTCGGGGGCCACTTCCATCGCGGCAACCATATTGCCACCGGTTTCTGCATAAGCTTCGACCATTTGCTGCAAACACGGCTTTTCCGCCGCGATCACGTCGTCGGGCAACATCACCGCGAAGGGTTCGTTGCCGATCAGCCGCCGCGCACACCAAACCGCGTGGCCAAGCCCCAGTGCCTTGTGTTGACGCACATAGGCAATTGCGCCGCTGTCCATGTTGGTCGATTTCAAGATCTCAAGCAGCTCGGTTTTACCCTTCTTACGCAGCTCTTGTTCTAGCTGTGGCGCAAGGTCGAAATAGTCTTCCAACGCCCCTTTGCCGCGCGAGGTGACAAAGATGAATTCTTTAATCCCTGCGGCCCGGGCCTCGTCAATCGCATATTGGACCAGAGGGCGGTCAACGAGGGTCATAATTTCCTTGGGCACTGATTTGGTTGCCGGCAAGAAGCGGGTTCCCATGCCTGCCACCGGAAAGATCGCTTTCGTTACCTTTTTACGCATCTCTTACCTCAAAATATTTCAGTGTGGCTTGTGCCATCTCATTCTCCACTGGATCATCCCAGTCTCTGTTAGCCTAGTCTTTGCCGAAACCACGCTGTCTGGCAACGCGCCTTTGTTCCTTTTCAAGCCGCCGTGACCTTGTTGTCATACGACATAGCGGTTGCGTACGGTCCGACTTTCCAAAAAGCCCGCCCCGCTGCACCCAAACCCCGTCCTCGTTCAATGCGAGTTGATGATACATAGCGGTCATCGACAAGGTCATCAGGGTGACGATTTCACCATTTTTCACCCTTTCCGCCGCGACCTTTAAGTCTTTGCGAAAAGTGAACGGGCGCGACGACATCTGGATCGACTCTCGGGGCAATGCCGGAAAGGCTTTAAACGGTGCGGCCGGATGTGCAGGCAGCTTGAGGGGCGTCAGGTCGCGCTGGCCGCCTTCGGTAAATCCAAGGTCCAGCCGGTGCATCAAACGACGTACTGACCGCGGTTCTAATCCCCCCGCGACCAGATGGCGAAGCAACCGGCGACGTTCGGACGCCCGCAAGCGCGCCCATTGCCCAGCGCGTTCGGACATCACCACGTGTTTTCGCTGAAAAACTGCCCAACTGGCCCCGATGTCAAACAGGTCGCGCGGCACACGGTTGGCGCTGCGCATTCTGTTTGCGGCAAATCCGTGATGGACCTCGGCCAAAGGCACCAATGCAGTCGCGTGCCCCGCACGGGCCAGCCGCATGTTCAAATCCGTTTCGTCAAGAAAGTAGTGGAACGCCGGATCAAAGCCACCCAACTCGATCAACACGTCACGGCGAAACGCCATGTTTGTGCCTTCGGTTTTTATCGCGCGCCCTTTGGGCGGATGCAAAATGGTCGGCGTTTCTTTTTCCAGCTCAAGGGCATGCGGTTCGCCAAAGCGGTCGAGGCTACGGGCCTTCCACTGGAACGAGATGCCGTTACGACCACGCACAAATCCACCCATCGCCGCGACATCCCGCTGGGCGGCGGGTGCCACAAGGTGGTGCAACCATTGGGGTTCGGGCACAGCATCATCGTCGATGAATGCCACGATATCGCCGGCAGCCTCGACAATCCCGAGGTTACGCGCCGCCGAGATATTGGGTTTGTCAAAAGGTACCAGCTTTAGATCGGCGGCAAACGGCAGGCTTTTCGCGGCCTTGATACCTGACGGGTCGCTGACAATAACGACCTCGAAAACCGGATACTGAAGCTGCGCGATACCAAGCAAGCAACGTTTTAGTGCATCAGGTCGGCCCCGACTAACAACTACGACGCTGACCGACAGATGGTTCATTCAAGGCCCATTTTTTCCATCATAGCCTCTATCTTCGGCACATCCTCTGGGTTGTTCAACTCCCAGAACTCGCGCCCGTTGGCTTCCACCTCAACACACAGAACCGAACGGCCGTTTTCCATAAACCGCAACTGTTCCAACCCCTCAAGCTGTTCAAGCGGGCCGGTGGGCCATGACGGGTAAGCCGCCAAAGCGTCAGGGCGATAGGCATAAACCCCGACATGGTGGAAAACGGGGGTCATATCCGTCTCTGAATAGCGTTTTGACGTAAACGGCACCACTTCTTTGGAGAAATACATCGCGCTGTGATCGGTTGCAAAAACCGCTGTTGTGCCACCAACGCGATCCGCTTTCCGGTCCGCCAGCAGGGCGTTTAATGTGGCCCCGTCACACCGCAAAACCGGTGTGGCTATTTCAGCATCGGGGGCAGATATCAGACCCTGTACAAGGCTTTCGACGAACCAATGCGGGGTCAGCGGCGCATCGCCTTGCAGGTTCACAACGATGTCAAAACCACCGCCAAGCGCGGCATGCGCCTCTGCGCAGCGTTCGGTGCCATTCGCGCATTCTGTTGATGTCATCACCACTTCTGCACCAAAGGCTTCGGCAGCATCTTTGATGCGGTCATCATCGGTCGCGACCACAACGCGGTCTACTCCGTTTACCGCGCAGGCGGCCCGCCATGAACGTTCAATCAACGACAACGACCGGCCAGTTGCCCCCTTGAGTTCGGCCAAAGGTTTGCCGGGATAACGAGTCGACGCAAAGCGGGCGGGGATGGCGATCAGGACAGACATCAGGCGGGTTTCAACGCGACAGACGGTGAATGCGCGATAAAGAACGAATTGGCGAAATCGGCCTTGCCATACGTCAGCGGGGTGTGGTCATCAAACCGAACCACATCACCCCCGGCCCCAAGCAGAACCGCATGGCCCGCCGCAGTATCCCATTCCATCGTGCGACCAAGGCGCGGATACACGTCCGCTTCGCCTGTCGCGATCAAACAGAACTTGAGCGATGATCCGGCGCTGGTCATGTCACGCACGTTGTATTTAGCAATATAATCATCCGTGGCCTGATCACGATGCGATTTCGACGCGACAACCATCAACGCGGAATTATCCGCGTCAGAGACTGATATCGGCGTTACTGTACCAACCTGATCCTTGTGAAAATCACCGGTTTCCTCGACCGACTTCCCGTCAGCCAAGGTAAAGAACATGCGCGATTTTGCCGGCGCATAGACCACGCCGCGCGTCGGTTTGCCGTTTTCGACCAAAGCGATGTTCACGGTAAAATCGCCCCGCCGGTGAATAAACTCTTTTGTGCCGTCCAGCGGATCCACGATCAGAAATGTGTCGCCTTTGGCATCATGTGTCGCAGATTGTTCTTCGGTCACCAGCATCACATCGGGGAACGCGGCGCGCAGTCCCGCACTGATGATCGCATCCGCGGCTTCATCCGCTGCGGTAACAGGGCTGTCGTCCGACTTGGATTTCACATCGAAATCATCGCGACCATAAATCTCCATGATCTTGTCACCGGCTTGCAATGATAGCTTGCGCATCACAGTCACTAAGTTTTCATAGTCCATACGGGGCATCCCTTTAGGCTTTGGTTGATCGAGGCATTCTTCCTCCTTATGCTGTCCACGTAACGGAACAGCAAGAATTCCGTGCGACGATGGGCTTTGTCAAAGGGCAGCAGTGATGTTTCAATCCAAGCGGAAACCCAAGGGCGGCATTTCGATAGTGCTCTCTATGGCAGAGTTGGTGTACCACTCGATCGTGCGCAGTGTGCGTAAACAACACAACAACGCCTTCGTCGCGATTGCCATTAACGTGATGCAAACCGTGATGTTTGTCGCCGCCTTCTACCTCATGTTTACAATCCTTGGCGTACGCGGTGCGGCGATCCGTGGTGATTTTCTGATTTACATCATGTCGGGCATTTTCCTGTACCTTACACATATCAAATCCATTGGTGCCGTTATGGGTGCCGAAGGACCGGCAAGCCCGATGATGCAACACGCACCGATGAACACAATCATCGCAATTCTCTCGGGCGCTTTGGGTGCGCTTTATGTTCAGGTGCTGTCGTTGTTTCTGGTTCTCTTTGCCTATCATGTCGCGTGGAGCCCTGTGAACATTGACCAGCCGGTCAACGCGTTCCTCATGGTGGTGATGGCATGGTTTACGGGGTGTTCGCTGGGTCTGGTGTTTCTGGCGTTGAAACCTTGGTTCCCCGCCTTCGTTGCCATCGTGTCGCAGCTGTATCAACGTGCAAACATGCTGGCGTCGGGCAAAATGTTTGTGGCTAACACCTTGCCCAGTTTCATGCTGGCGATGTTCGACTGGAACCCCCTGTTTCACGCGATTGATCAGGCCCGCGGCTTTGCCTTTATCAATTACAACCCGCGCTATTCGAATTGGGAATATGCGTTCTGGGTCGCGATTGTACTGATCATGATTGGACTGATGGGCGAGTTTTACACCCGCAAACATGCCTCGCTCAGCTGGAACGCACGACGCTAGGGTTAATCCACAACGCGCAGGGTCAGGTTGATCCGCCCGCCCTTGGGCAACAGGCTTGACGAACCGGCGCGCAACCTGTCGACGCCGTGATAGGCCAGCCGCGCGGCACCGCCCATCACCACAACATCCCCCGATTGCAGCCAGATCGACTCCGTCTTGCCACCGCGCGATGTATTCCCGATCCGAAACAACGCATCATCGCCAAGCGAGACGGAGACAACAGGCCACTGGAAATCCGCCTCGTCCTTGTCCTGATGCATCCCCATTCGGGCATCCGGTGCATAATAGTTAATCAAACAACATTCCGGTTTGCGGGCAAGCCCGGTCACACGGTCCCAGATGTCCAGAATATTTGACGGAATTGGGGGCCACTGCGTGCCATTGGGATGCGTTGGGACATAACGATATCCCGTTCGACCAGAAAGCCAGCCATAGCGACCCGCCGCCGTCATCCGAACCGACATCTTCTTGCCATAAGGTGTATCAGGACGGAAAAGCGGTGCCGACTTCACCACCCCGCGCACCGCTTCTACGACAGCGCGCTGATCGGCAACCTCAAGCAATCCTTTATGAATAATGAAGCCACGCAGCGTTAATTCGGTCATTTGATCCCTGTTCTGCGCTAATTTCTGAAAAATCCGTACAAATTCCTCATTTCTCTTGGGTGCCAGTGCTTGCGAGCCCGAACACCGCTCCTTATATACCCACCGAACCGCTGGAGGCCTACTGCTTTCAGTGTCATCAGATCGGGGCAAGGGTGCCATAACGGGCCTGCGCCTCGTGTCATCGCCTTAACGAAGAAAAGGGATCGAAAACATGGCCAAAGTAATTGGTATTGACCTCGGAACAACAAACAGCTGTATCGCCATCATGGACGGCAGCCAGCCTCGCGTAATCGAAAACGCTGAAGGCGCACGTACAACCCCATCTATCGTCGCCTTCACGGACGACGAGCGTCTGGTGGGCCAGCCTGCAAAGCGTCAGGCCGTCACAAACCCCGACAACACCATTTTTGGTGTGAAGCGTCTGGTCGGCCGTCGCAATGACGACGCGGATCTGGCGAAAGACAAAAAGAACCTCCCCTTCAATGTGATCGACGGCGGTAACGGCGACGCATGGGTAGAGGCACGCGGCGAGAAATATTCGCCTTCGCAAATCTCTGCCTTCATTCTGGGCAAGATGAAAGAAACTGCCGAGAGCTATCTCGGTGAGGACGTCACGCAAGCGGTTATCACCGTTCCTGCGTATTTCAACGACGCCCAGCGTCAGGCCACAAAAGACGCCGGTAAAATTGCCGGTCTCGAAGTGCTACGCATCATCAACGAACCAACTGCTGCGGCGCTGGCCTACGGCCTGGACAAAGAGCAGACACAAACAATCGCGGTCTATGACCTTGGTGGTGGTACATTTGACGTGACCATCCTTGAAATTGACGATGGTCTGTTCGAAGTGAAATCCACCAACGGGGACACATTCCTTGGCGGTGAAGACTTTGACATGCGCATCGTGAACTACCTTGCGGATGAGTTCAAAAAGACCAACGGCGTTGACCTGACAAAAGACAAGATGGCGCTTCAGCGTCTGAAAGAAGCTGCTGAAAAAGCCAAGATCGAACTGTCCTCGGCTTCTCAGACGGAAATCAACCAGCCATTTATTTCCATGGGTTCCGATGGTTCGCCGTTGCACATGGTCATGAAGCTGACGCGCGCCAAACTGGAAAGCCTTGTTGGCGATCTGATCAAGGCCTCAATGAAGCCTTGTAAAGACGCGTTGAAAGATGCCGGCCTGTCCGCATCCGACATCGACGAAGTTGTTCTGGTTGGTGGTATGACACGCATGCCGCGCGTTGTTGAAGAAGTGACCAAGTTCTTCGGTAAAGAGCCGCACAAAGGTGTGAACCCTGACGAAGTTGTGGCCCTTGGTGCCGCCATTCAGGCCGGTGTTCTGCAAGGCGACGTTAAAGACGTGGTTCTGCTGGACGTGACTCCATTGTCCTTGGGTATCGAAACCCTCGGCGGTGTTTTCACCCGTCTGATCGACCGCAACACCACGATCCCGACGAAAAAATCTCAGGTCTTCTCGACCGCCGAAGATAACCAGAACGCTGTGACGATCCGGGTTTTCCAAGGTGAGCGTGAAATGGCTGCCGACAACAAGATCCTCGGTGCCTTCAACCTTGAAAACATCCCGCCTGCCCCCCGTGGCATGCCGCAGATCGAGGTAACCTTTGACATCGACGCCAACGGTATCGTTGCAGTTGGCGCGCTTGATAAGGGCACTGGCAAAGAGCAGAAGATCACGATCCAGGCATCTGGTGGTTTGTCCGATGCTGATATCGACCAGATGGTAAAAGACGCGGAAGAAAACGCCGAGGCGGACAAGGATCGTCGCGAGCTGATCGAAGCGAAGAACCAGGCGGAAAGCTTGATCCACTCGACCGAAAAGTCCGTGGAAGAGCATTCCGACAAGGTCGACCCGACCACAGTCGAAGCGATCGAACTGGCAATTGCCGCACTGAAAGACGAGCTGGAAACAGAAGACGCGGGCAAGATCAAAGCCGGCATCCAGAACGTCACCGAAGCAGCGATGAAGCTGGGCGAAGCCATCTACAAGGCGTCAGCCGACGCCAGCGAAGATGACATGGCCGCAGCGGCTGACGAACAGGGCGGACCGGCGGATGACGACATCGTCGATGCCGAGTTCGAAGACCTCGACGACGACAAACGCGCTTCTTAATCGTACGCGGAACACGTGATAGGGGCCGGTCCGATTTGACGGGCCGGCCCTTCACGTTCCTTGTAAAGGACATGATCCATGGCAAAACGTGATTATTATGAAGTGCTTGGCGTCGCCAAGGGTGCGTCAGCGGATGAGATCAAAAAGGGATTTCGCAAGAAAGCCAAGGAGCTGCACCCCGACCGCAACTCCGACAACCCCGACGCCGAAGCACAATTCAAAGAGGCCAACGAGGCCTATGACGTCCTGAAAGCCCCCGACAAAAAGGCCGCTTACGACCGCTACGGTCATGCTGCTTTTGAAGGTGGCATGGGCGGCGGCGGCGGGCGTCCCGGTGGCGGGATGGGCGGCGGTCAAGGCGACTTCGGCTCAGCGTTTTCTGATGTTTTCGACGATCTGTTTGGCGATTTCATGGGACAACGCGGGGGCGGCGGCGGCCGTCGTGCCGCGCGTGGCGCCGACCTGCGCTACAACCTGCGCATCACGCTGGAAGACGCCTACGCCGGCATGCAGAAATCCATCAATGTGCCGACGTCAGTACAATGCGACAGCTGCTCCGGCTCCGGTGCTGAAGGTGGCGCAGAACCCACAACCTGCCCGACCTGTTCCGGCATGGGCAAGGTCCGCGCGCAGCAGGGTTTCTTTACCGTCGAACGCACCTGTCCCACCTGTTCGGGCATGGGGCAAATCGTCAAGAATCCTTGTAAAACCTGCCGCGGCGCAGGACGCACCGAAAAAGAACGGTCGCTAAGCGTTAACATCCCCGCTGGTGTTGAAACAGGCACGCGCATTCGCCTTGCCGGCGAAGGCGAGGCCGGCATGCGCGGCGGACCGTCCGGCGATCTTTATATCTTTATCGAAGTGGCTGAGCACGAGCTGTTCGAACGCGACGGGCCGAACCTGTTCTGCCGTGTCCCCGTCTCGATGAGCACTGCGGCATTGGGTGGCAATATCGAAGTACCCACCATTGATGGCGGTCGCGGTCGCGTCCAGATTCCGGGTGGCAGCCAGTCCGGCCGTCAGATGCGTCTGCGCGGCAAGGGCATGCCACCCCTGCGGGGTGGTGGGGTTGGTGATATGATCATCGAATTGGCGGTCGAAACGCCGGTGAACCTGACCAGCCGTCAAAAAGAACTCCTGCAAGAGTTTGAAGAACTGTCTTCGGAGAACAACCCCGAAAGCAGCAGCTTTTTCTCAAGCGTCAAATCGTTCTGGGATTCGATGAAGGGCTGATAAATACAAGGCGTCCATCCTCTTCTGGCTGGGCGTCTTAACCGAATCCTAACCATGTCTGCACAATCTGTGCGTATGACACATTTTGCCGAACAAGCACTGCCATTTTTGTTGGACACGCTGGATAACATCCGGCCAATCGATGTGAAACAACCGTCTTATATGCGGGACCATCGTCAACGGTTGCGCGCCCGTTTCATGGTCGGCGGCGCAGATGCGATGCCCGATTACGAACTGCTCGAACTCCTGCTGTTTCGCGCGATCCCGCAGGGAAATGTAAAACCATTGGCGAATGCAATGATCGACCGCTTCGGCGATTTCAATCGCGTCATTTCCGCGCCTGAGGGACGGCTGCTGGAACTTGATGGCGTCAGCGAGGACGTGGTTGTTGAATTAAAGATCGTCGAGGCGACAGCCCAACGGCTGGCCCGCGCCAAGGTCATGCGGCGCCAGATCGTATCCAGCTGGGATGATCTCCTGACCTATTGTCACACCAAAATGGCGCACCGCGAAACAGAACAATTTCGCGTACTTTTTCTGGATAATAAAAATGTCCTGATCGCTGACGAGGCACAAGGCCAGGGGACAGTAGATCACGTGCCGGTCTACCCGCGTGAGGTGGCCAAACGGGCGCTTGAACTCAACGCCTCCGCGCTGATTCTTGTCCACAACCATCCCTCGGGCGATCCGACTCCCTCAGCCTCCGACATCGACATGACAGAGCAAATTGCGCGGGCTTGCGAAGCCTTGGGTTTGACGCTGCACGACCACTTGATCATCGGCAAATCAACCGAACTTAGTTTTCGATCCGAAGGATACCTTTAACGCACCCAGACCTCGACCCGCCGGTTCACCTGACGGCCCCAGCTGGTGTCGTCACACGCCATTGGCATAGCCTCGCCAAAGGCATCAACACCAAGATCGACGCGCTCCAGATTGGCAGTCACAGCCGCTGCGCTGACCGCGCGCAACACAGCTTCTGCACGGCGCAGGGCAATGTCACGGTTGGGCTTGGCAGCACCTTGTCCGTCACTGAACCCGACAAACAGGATTTGTCGGGCGTCATAGCGGCCCTGCTCCAATGCGCGGGCAAGCTGCTGCACGTTCGAGCGGGATTGCGCATCAAGCCGGATCGACCCTGTTTCGAACCGGAACGAGGTTGTTAGCCGCGCCATAGGGGACAGCGTGGCCACCATACGCTGCATTTCCTCAAGCGGGATTTCCGGCCCTGCAACTGTGATCGCATTTGCAAACCGGTTGCCTTGCGCTGAAATCGAAATTTCCTCCGGGGCTTGGTCGACGAAACCGGCCCGCCGGATAACATTTTGCGCCGCGCCACTGCGTGAGAACGCAAGAAACTCGCGGGCAATCAGCGGCAGTCGGCGTGCCGGAAAATACAGGAACATCGGCGCGGTCAGGGGGTAATCTTCTGTTTTGATGGTACGACGCGCCGCATCCAGCGCGAAACCGCAAGTGCCACCCAAGGTCAGGACACGCGTGCTCTGGCGCTCGGCATAACTGGTTAATCCGATGGCCAAGGTATCTTTCGCGACGGCTTGCGCGATGTCCGCGGGCGTTTGATTGCGAATGGCATCGGATGACAATTCAAGTTTGGCAGGTTTCAAAACCTGATCTTCTAACGCTTGCGATAACCCGCTGGACACGTTTGGCACATGTAATTCGATCGGTGCGTCCGGCCCCCCTAACGCGTTCCAATTTGTGATCTCCCCCGCAAACACCTGCGCCAAGTTCAACGGAGAGATGCTGCGCAGCGGGTTGCCAGCAGCGACGATTGGGACAACAGCATCCAGCGCCAGCACCCGACTGCGATTTGGACCGGTCAGATCTCCCATGCCGGCCTCTCGCGCAAGCTTGCGTTCATCCGGGCGAATTTCGCGTAGCGCCATCACAATATCTGCTTCGTCAGCTAAAAGATCGGCGAAACCTTCGTCCGTATTGCTGGCACGAAACCCGAACCGCGCGGCGCGTTTGCCTGTTGCGACATCGGTAAGCGACAGTACAAAGCGGGTCGCATCGACGTCTTCGCGTGACACGGAGTATCCGCTGCGCTGCGCATAGGCATCGATAAGGGCGGGCATCAAAACCGCACCCATCGTCGCAGAGCCGGACAGTTCAATTTCGGCGACGAAGTCCTGCAAATTCGGGCAACCCGGCCCGGTGCAGGACACCCCGGAACCATCGATGGTAAGTTCGCCATAATCGGTGGACAGGCGGTAAAATTCGCCATCAAACCCCAAGAGCGTTCCGCTCAGTTCTACCTTTCCATCCCGCGAGCTAAGCGAGACATCTTGTGCCATGGCACCAGTGGTGGTGAACAGAAAAAGCGCGGCGAGAACCGCCGCACGTTTCAGAATGATCATGTGACCTCAGGGGCGTTGTTATTTGCCAGCGACTTTCAGGTCTTGGAGCAGATTATTCAACACAAGAAAACTCCCTTCGGCATCACAATCCGGGACAGGCAAGGTCAGGTTCTGGGTCTTGATTTTGCCATCTGGCTGAATCTCCAGCGACTGCGCCTCGATCTCCAGCCCGCAGTTCGTTGCGGTCACTTCCGTCTCGACACTCAAAGCAATGTTGCCCTTGCGCGCATTATAAGCCTTTGGAAAACTGTAAACTTCTGCAAGCAACGGGTCAGCGGCCTGCATGTCCCCGTGACGGGTCAAAACACCACTGTTGCCGGAAACAGCATCCGCGATTTCGCCCGGTGCCCCGCTCCACAAATGTCCTGCAGAACCGTAATCGGCACCAAACTCACGGGCGTGGATTTGAAAGCCAGTGTTGCCTTTCCACTGCAGAACGGAGCGGTCAAAATCGGCCAGCTCCTCAACCGTGGTCTGCGCGACCGCCCCGTCACCATTGGTAAAGGCAAGGATGAACACCGCTTCTTCCGCCAGCGCAGGGACGCGTAGCGAAATTTCACCCTTGGCTGATGTTGTGACGGTAAAAATCATACCATTGTGGTGCACTGTCACGCGCTCGTTGGGCAAACAGGGGGCTTGCATGCTTAGATCGACCATTGCGGCAGCAACCGGACGGGCCAGCGCGGATATTTCACATGTAGCCGCAGGTGTGGCTTCGGATGTTTCGTACATCTTTGGCTCTGCCAATGCGCTCGAAGGTGTCGAAACTTTCGTCACTTCGGCCTCGGGCTGGGGAAGCTTGATACCCGTATCAAACTCGGCGCTTGTCAGCTTAATTTCCTGCACGTCCAATAGCGCATTGGCAGCCGAGGCACCTTTGAGCTCCGGCATGTCTTCGGGATGTTGGATCTCTGTCGGGCCGTACAGCGCCTGCGCAGAGTCAGAGTTCTGCATGATAAACCCAATGCCGATTGCACAGCCGAGGGCCCCAATAGCAGTCAGAATTTCCTTTGTGCGCAACATCGTCTTGTCCCTTCAAACGGAATCGTTCGAAGTATTGATCGCGCATCATCAGGGCCGGGTTATGGCCCTGATGAGGGAAGTTCTTGGCGGAATAGAGGCAGCTTTATGCCGGACGTCCATGGCAATGTTTGAACTTCTTGCCAGATCCACACGGGCAATCGTCGTTTCGACCCGGAGAACCCCAAGTGCTCGGGTCGTTTTCGTCAAAACCAGCGATGGCGGTGCCAGCATCAGCTTTTGGCGCATCACCAGCTGCGTCTTTGCCGGCAGCGGCGGCCGCAGCGGCCTGCATCGCAGCCTGCTGCGCACGCAGTTCTTCCATCATCGCTGCGCGCTCGTCCTCTGACATTGGCTGGATTTGACCCAGCTTTTGCGTCACTTCCAGCCGCAGGCTGTCCAGCATCCCTTCGAACAACTGGAAGGATTCGTTCTTATACTCATTCAATGGATCGCGCTGCGCATAGCCGCGGAAACCGACAACAGAACGCAGATGCTCCAGCGTCATCAAGTGTTCTTGCCACTTGGTATCAATCGCCTGCAACAACAGCTGCTTTTCGATGTTGCGCATATTCTCGGCACCAAAGACTTCTGCCTTCTCGGCCATCATCTTGTCTGAGGCTTCGATCAATCGCTCACGGATCACATCGTCGTCGGCACCCTCTTCCTCGCACCATGCGACCATCGGCAGGTCCATGTTCAGATGTTCGGCCACACCTTCGGCAAATCCTTTGGAATCCCATTGGTCGGCATAGGTTTTCGGCGGCATATAGGTGTCGATCAGGTCATCAATTACCTGATGGCGCATGTCGGTCGTGATCTCGGACAGGTCTTGCGATTCCATGATGTCACGACGCTGGCCAAAGATCACCTTGCGCTGCTCGTTCATCACGTCATCGAATTTCAACAACTGTTTGCGGATGTCAAAGTTGCGCCCTTCAACCTTGGCCTGCGCCCGTTCAAGCGATTTGTTGACCCAAGGGTGGATGATCGCCTCGCCTTCTTTCAGGCCCAGCGAAGTCAGCACTTTTTCCAACCGTTCGGATCCGAAAATCCGCATCAGATCGTCTTCCAGAGACAGGAAGAACGAGGTACGGCCCGGGTCACCCTGACGGCCGGAACGGCCACGCAGCTGATTGTCGATACGGCGACTTTCATGCCGCTCGGAGGCGAGTACATAAAGGCCACCTGCCTCCAGCACCTTTTTCTTTTCTTCGGCGTGTTCCGCTTCGATCCGCGTGCGGATCGCAACAGGATCGGCGTCGGGATCGGCATCCAGCGCTTCGAGCACTTTCAATTCGACGTTGCCACCCAACTGGATATCGGTCCCGCGTCCGGCCATGTTGGTGGCGATGGTGACCGCCCCCAGTTTGCCGGCGTCCGCGATGATCTGCGCTTCCTGCTCGTGCTGGCGCGCGTTCAGAACGTTGTGCTGGATGCCAGCAGCGGTCAGCATCTGGGACAGTTGTTCGGATTTCTCAATCGACGTGGTCCCAACAAGGCAAGGCTGGCCCTTGGCGTTCGCCTCTTTCACCTTGTCGATCATCGCCTGATATTTTTCGCCTACGGTACGGTAGACTGCATCATCCTCATCGACACGTGCAATCGGCACGTTTGTGGGGATCTCGACAACACCCAGACCGTAAATTTCGCCGAATTCTTCGGCTTCGGTCAGCGCTGTCCCGGTCATACCCGCCAGCTTGTCATAAAGTCGGAAGTAATTCTGGAAAGTCACAGACGCAAGCGTGACGTTCTCGGACATGATCGATGTGCCCTCTTTCGCCTCAATCGCCTGATGTAGCCCGTCCGACAGGCGGCGGCCCTGCATCATCCGTCCGGTGAATTCGTCGATCAACATGATCTCGCCGTCGCGAACGATGTAGTCCTTATCCTTGGTAAACAACGTATGCGCGCGCAGGCCCTGATTAACATGGTGCACGATTGTCGTGCTTTCGGGGTCATACAGCGACTGACCCTCCTCCAACAAACCCTCGCCGCGCAGCAGTTCTTCCAGAAACTCGTTGCCGTCATCGGTAAAGGTCACATTGCGCGTTTTTTCGTCCAGCTCGTAATGCTCTGGCTTTAACGACGGGATCAACTTGTTGATCGTGACATACATGTCCGACCGGTCCTGCGCCGGGCCAGAGATGATCAATGGTGTGCGCGCCTCATCGATCAAAATACTGTCCACCTCATCGACAATCGCAAAGAAGTGATGCTTTTGCAGAATTTCGTCCAGGTTCGACTTCATGTTGTCGCGCAGATAATCAAAGCCGAGTTCGTTGTTCGTCGCATAGGTAATGTTGCAAGCATAGGCTTCGCGCTTGGCCTCTGTGCTCATACCGGCAATCGCCGCACCTGTGGTCAGGCCCAAAGCGGCAAACACCTTGCCCATCCAGTCCGCATCGCGCTGCACCAGATATTCATTCACCGTCACAACGTGCACGCCCTTGCCCGGCAAGGCGTTCAGATAGGCGGCCAAAGCGGCCGTCAGGGTTTTGCCCTCGCCGGTCTTCTGCTCGGAAATATTGCCCTGATGCAGAAAAATCGCCGCCAGCATCTGTGTATCAAAAGCGCGCAGGCCCAGGGTACGCCGCGCTGCCTCTCGGCAGTTGGCAAATGCTTCGGGCAACAGATCGTCAAGACTTTCACCGCCCATGGCACGTTTGGCCAGCTCTTCGGTCTTGTCCTTCAGACCCTCATCGCTCAGCTTTTCGAAATCCGGCTCAAGCGCATTAATCTTTGCCACCAGCGGGCGGGTCGCTTTGATTTTGCGATCATTTGGCGTGCCAAAGACCTTTTTGGCGATTGTTCCGATACCCAGCATGTGCTCTCCAGCCGACGTTTGAATTCTGCGCAGCGATGTGCTTGCCCAAGCCTCAGTCAGCCCATAGATAGATGGGGAACGTGGCTTGCGTGTGCGCCCTTTAGGGCGATGTAAGGGCCGCACCATAGGCTGTCAATGTAGCAGCCCTGTACAGAGCTTAACGATAGGACGATCCATGCAAAAACCCCTCACTTATCTGGCATCTTTGGCGCTGGCTGTTTCATTGGCCCTGCCTGTCGCTGCGCAGGACACGCCAACCGTTGATACCGTGGTTGCAACCGTGAATGGCAAAGACATCACTTTGGGCCACATGATCATTGCCCGTGCAACTTTGCCGCAGCAATATCAGGATCTGCCGGACGAGGTGTTGTTCAAGGGTATCCTCGACCAGCTGGTGCAACAAACAGCGCTTGCCGACACATATGAGGGCGATCTGCCCAAACGTGTGACCCTGTCCTTGGAAAACGAAACCCGTTCGCTGACAGCCGGTGAAGTCATCGAAGGTGTCATGGCGGCCCCCGTGGACGAGGAAGCCGTCAAAGCCGCCTATGACGCGCAATACACAGATCAGGAAGCGGGTGAGGAATATAACGCCTCTCACATTCTGGTTGAAACCGAAGAAGAAGCGAACACGATCAAAACAGCCTTGGACGACGGTGCGGACTTTGCCGAACTGGCGCGTGAAAAATCCACTGGCCCGTCCGGTCCGGGTGGCGGATCATTGGGGTGGTTCGGTGCCGGCATGATGGTGCCCTCTTTCGAAGCTGCCGTGGTTGCAATGGAGCCAGGCGCCGTATCCGCTCCGGTTGAAACGCAATTCGGCTGGCATGTGATCAAGCTGAACGAGACCCGTAAAACCGAAGCCCCCGCATTGGACGATGTGCGCGAAGAACTCGAACTGCAGGTACGTCAGACGCTTGTGCAAACCCGCATCGAAGAAATCACCAATGACGCAGATGTGGAACGGATGTCAGAGCAGGAAATCGACCCCGCGCTGATCAAAAACATCGACTGGCTGGAGTAACGCGCTTGGGAAACATCACAAAGGTATCGCCGCTGGCACCGTCCGGTTTCCCTGATTTGCCTGTGATTGAAGGTGTGCAATTTGCCACCATCGCTGCGGGCGTCAAATATCAGGGACGCACGGATGTTATGTTGGCGCAGATGGCACCCGGCACCGCGATTGCGGGTGTATTCACCCGGTCGCAAACCCGTGCCGCCCCCGTATTGGATTGCCAAACCAAGATTGGCCAAAAATCCGACGAAGGCGCGGCGATCCTCGTGAATTCGGGCAACGCCAATGCCTTTACCGGTCGTCGCGGCATCGAAGCCGTCGAGGCAATCACCGCCTGCGTGGCCAAGGTCTGCGACCTGCCGCAATCGCGTGTGTTTACGTCCTCGACCGGTGTGATCGGCGAACCCCTGCCTTTTGAACGGGTGACCTCCGTGATAGAGGATGCCAAATCCGGATTGGACGCAGGCCATATTGCACAGGCGGCGCGGGCAATCATGACCACCGACACCTATGCCAAAGGTGCGTGTGCGACGGTGAATGTTGGCGGAAAAACCGTTTCTATCGCGGGTATAGCCAAAGGGTCCGGCATGATTGCGCCGGATATGGCGACGATGCTGGTTTATATCTTTACCGATGCTTTGATTGATCAAGATGCATTGCAGGCGATGGTTTCTGCAGACGCCGACCGGACGTTCAACTGTATCACAGTGGATAGTGACACATCGACCTCTGACAGCCTGATCGTTGCAGCGACCGGCGCGTCAGGCGTGGATGCGTCAAGCGATAGCGCATTTCGCGATGCCCTGCATGGTGTGATGCAAGACCTTGCATTTCAGGTTGTGCGCGACGGTGAAGGCGCGACAAAATTCGTCGAGATTGCCGTAACCGGTGCCGCGACTGATGCCGATGCCAAGCTACACGCAATGGCCATTGCAAATTCACCACTGGTGAAGACAGCAATCGCCGGGCAAGATCCCAACTGGGGTCGTATTGTTATGGCGATCGGCAAATCCGGCGCAGCCGCTGATCGGGACCGGCTTTCGATCCGGTTCGGGGATGTTGAAGTCGCCAAAGACGGGTGGCGTAGCCCATCCTATTCAGAGGAAGATGCCGCCGCTCATATGAAAGGCGAAGAAATCCAGATTACTGTCGATATCGGCATTGGATCGGGAGCATCAACAGTTTGGACCTGTGACTTGACCCACGGCTATATCGAAATCAACGCGGACTACCGGTCGTGAAGGTTGTCTTGGTGTCGGCCGTCGCGCTGATCGACGTAGACGGGCGGATTTTGTTGGCTCAACGCCCCGAGGGGAAATCCATGGCTGGTCTGTGGGAATTCCCAGGCGGCAAGGTCGAAGCAGGCGAAACGCCCGAAGCTGCGCTGATCCGAGAGCTCGAAGAAGAGCTAGGCATCAACACCTGGAAATCCTGCCTTGCGCCGCTGACTTTTGCCAGCCACAGCTACGACGATTTTCATCTTTTGATGCCGCTGTTTGCCTGCCGGAAGTGGGAAGGAACGCCTTATTCGAAAGAGAATCAGGCTTTAAAATGGGTCCACGCAAAAGACCTACGCGATTATCCGATGCCCGCGGCAGACGTCCCGCTGATCCCCATTTTGCGGGACTGGCTTTGATAAGTTAGAGTTCTATTGAGATTCTCGCGTATCGGGAAACAATGTACTGGCGCGTTCACAAATTGTTGATTATGTTGTCCCCACTGTCTGGGGAGAGAGAAAATGCTGCGTACAATCACGCTTGGATCATGTGTATCCGTTCAAGGTATCTTTGTGAAAGATTTGGCTGATGGCCGTGTCGCTGTCAAAGTCGATGACACTGTATTTGCCGGTACTCCTGTCCGCAAAAACTAATTCCACCGGTTTGACCGGAACGTAAAAAGGGGCTGCATTCGCGGCCCCTTTTTTGGTGTCGTGGTGTTAAAAAGGCCGGACATTTCTGCCCGACCTTTGATTTTATTTCAATGTCCGCGTGACTTCTTCACGGGTGAAGATTTCGATCACGTCATCTGGACGAATGTCTTCGTAGTTCTCAAAGGCCATGCCGCATTCCTGACCGGACTGCACTTCTGGCACCTCATCCTTGAAACGCTTGAGAGTCTTGAGCGTCCCTTCGTGGATTACCACGTTGTCGCGCAGCAAACGCACACCGGCAGAACGACGCGCCACACCTTCGGTGACAAGACAACCGGCAACCTTACCAATACCCGTGACCTTGAACACTTCTTTGATATTCGCATATCCGATGAAGTTTTCTTTGATCTCGTTGCTAAGCAGGCCAGAGGCAGCGGCTTTCACGTCGTCAACCAAATCATAGATGACCGAGTAATAGCGGATCTCGACACCTTTCTGGTTCGCCGTGTTACGCGCAGATGCGTTCGCACGCACGTTAAAGCCCATGATCGGCGCACCGGAGGCTTCGGCCAACCCAACATCGGTTTCGGTGATCGCACCCACACCTGAGTGTAGAACGCGCACGCGTACCTCGTCGTTGCCGATTTTCTCCATCGCCTGAACGATCGCTTCAGCAGACCCCTGAACATCCGCTTTCAGCAGGATCGGCAGTTCGCTGATGTCTTCGTTCGCCTTGGCATTTGCCATCAACTGTTCCAGCGTCGTCGCCGCACCGGCCGCTGCGCGTTTGTCTTTGGCAGCACTTGCACGGTAATCCGCGATCTCGCGCGCCTGCGCTTCGGTGCTGGTTACGTTCAAAACGTCGCCCGCTTCGGGTGTGCCGTTCAGGCCCAGAACCTCAACCGGAACCGATGGGCCCGCTTCTTTCACGCGGTTGCCCTGATCGTCGATCAGCGCGCGGACCTTACCGTACTGCTCACCCACAACAAAGATGTCGCCTTGGCGCAACGTACCGTTCTGAACCAGAACAGTCGCAACAGGGCCGCGACCCACGTCAAGCTGCGCTTCGATCACGGCACCAACCGCGGCGCGGTTCGGGTTGGCCTTAAGTTCAAGCAACTCAGCTTGCAACGCAATGGCTTCCAACAGTTGATCCAAACCCTGACCGGTGGTTGCAGAAACCTCAACGTCCTGCACCTCACCAGACATCTGTTCCACGATCACCTCGTGCTGCAGCAGGTCTGTCCGCACCTTCATGGCATCAGCGGCAGGTTTGTCGATCTTGTTGATCGCCACGATCATTGGCACTTTTGCCGCTTTCGCATGCGCAATCGCTTCGATTGTCTGAGGCATCACAGCGTCATCCGCCGCAACCACCAGAACAACAATGTCGGTCACCTGAGCACCGCGCGAACGCATCGACGTAAATGCCGCGTGGCCCGGTGTATCAAGGAACGAAAGCACTTGGCCGCCATCGGTTGTGACCTGATAGGCACCGATGTGCTGCGTGATGCCGCCCGCTTCGCCCGCGACAACTTTCGCGTTACGGATTGCGTCAAGCAAGGACGTTTTACCGTGGTCAACGTGGCCCATGATTGTAATGACCGGTGGACGACCTACCAGATCTTTCGGATCGTCTTCGATCTCTTTGATCACATCTTCAACGTCGGCATCGGAAACGCGCACAACTTTGTGGCCGAATTCCTCGATGATCAATTCAGCGGTATCCGCATCAATGGTTTCGTTCTGCGTCACCATCATGCCGTTGGTCATCAACGCCTTCACAACCGCACCGGTCTTTTCGGCCATACGGGCCGCAAGCTCGGACACAACGATCGCAGGGGGCAATTGCACTTCGCGGATGATCTTTTCGCGCTCGACGTTGCCGCCCATCGCTTTTTGGCGCTGACGCTCTTGTTTGCGCTTCATTGCGGCCATCGAACGCTGGCGCCCGCCTTCACCACCTGTAAGCGCCTGATTCACTGTCAGTTTGCCAGAACGGCGATCGTCAGTGCGGTTCTTTTTGTTGGTTTCTTCGCGGTCACGTTCGGTTTTGCGAACCGCCGGCCCCGGTGCCACCTTGTTAGGCGTCGGCCGCGCAGCAGCTGGCGCTGCAGGTGCGGCAGCAGCTGCCTGTGCAGCGGCTTCTGCGTCACGCTTGGCCTGCGCTTCTTCTTCGGCTTTTGCCTTCAGGCTTTCCTCGCGCTCGCGATCTGCCTTTTCTTTCGCATCAATCTCGGCACGACGGCGCTCGCGGTCTTCCGCGCGGGCCTTCTCCTCTGCCAAACGGGCGGCGGCCTCTTCGGCTTCACGTGCCTTGGCGGCCTGAACCGCCTTCAAACGGCGCTCCATCTGTGCGTCTGTAATGCCCGCAGGACGTTTGGAAGGGTCGCCCACAGGTCCGGCACCCGGCCCGGTTGGCTTTTGCCCACCCGGCTTTGGCACCACAACGCGTTTGCGCTTGGTTTCGACCACGACGTTCTTGGTACGCCCGTGGCTAAAGCTCTGCTTTACGTTGCTGGGACGCGAACCGCCCAGACCCAATGTTTTTCTGCCGTCTGTATCGCTCATTTAGCTCGTCATCCTTCCGGCTGGCCGCTGCCAGCCTCGTTTTGTCGCACGCCTTTTAGTCGTTGGGCTTCCTCTACAACACGCAGAGTGAGTCCACCAGAGGCGAGCGCCCCATGTATCACAGTTTGGCGTCCGAATGCCAAACCCAATTCATCCGCCGTCAGTACGCCAATGTAATGGCCGTAGTGAGGCGTGCTCAGTTTCGTTTTACCGCGTTCAGACCCATCAGTGGCCTGAATAAGCACTTCGGCTTCTTCGTTCTGAAGCCAGCTTTTGACTTTTTCGTATCCCGCCACGGCGCGTCCGCCTTTGCGTTGCAGCGAAATCAGGTCAACCACACGCCGCGCAAGTTGCTTTTCAACTTCTGCCAGCAGATCATCCTGTACCTTGACCTGCTGTTTTGCAGCGCGGGTGAACAGCTTTTTGCTGATCGCCAGTTCAATCGCCGCCCGATCAGCAGCAACATACATACCACGTCCCGGTAATTTGCCCAAGATATCAGGATAAACCTGATCATCCGGCCCGACCACAAATCGCACTAAACCATATTTAGGCTGCACTTCGCCCGTGGCAATGCACTTGCGGTCAGGACCGTCTTCCCGGTCTTTGGAGGCGCCACCGCGGCTCATCTGGAACAATCGAGGCCTGAGATCAGGCCTCGACCTCCTGTTCTTCTGTGTCGTCGTCTTCGGGCTCTTCCGCTTCCAGTTCGGTTGGATCAACCCAACCCAGCATAACACGGGCGGTCATGATCATGGCCTGCGCATCTTCCAATGAAACCTCGAACGGCTCCAACGAACCGTCATCTTTCACACGCTCGCCGTCTACTGTTGTCCAGCCACCGGCCAGCTCCCAGTCCGCACATGTCGCGAAATCTTCCAGTGTTTTCACGCCATCCTTTGCCAGTGCCTCAATCATCTGGGGTGTCAGGCCGTCAAATTCAATAAGGCTGTCCTCGACACCCAAGGCACGGGCCGCTTCAAGCGCCGCTTTGTTCTGCGCTTCCAGCACATCCTGCGCGCGGGCCTGCAGTTCCTGCGCCGTGTCTTCATCAACACCGTCAATGACCAGCAGTTCGTTCACTTCGACGTAAGCAACTTCTTCAAGGTTGGTGAACCCTTCGGATACCAGCAACTGGGCAAAGAACTCATCAAGGTCGAGGTTATCCATGAACAGCTTGGTACGCAGTTCAAACTCGGCCTGACGGCGCTGGCTTTCCTGCTCTTCTGTCATGATGTCGATATCGAGACCGGTCAGCTGTGACGCCAGACGCACGTTCTGGCCACGACGGCCAATAGCAAGCGAAAGCTGCTCTTCTGGAACAACCACTTCGATCTTGCCCGCTTCTTCGTCCAGAACAACCTTGGAAACTTCCGCAGGCTGCAATGCGTTCACAAGGAACGTGGGCTGATCGTCATTCCATGGAATGATGTCGATCTTTTCACCCTGCAATTCGTTAACTACGGCCTGCACACGTGAACCACGCATACCGACACATGCGCCTACGGGGTCAATCGACCCGTCATAGGAGATCACAGCGATCTTCGCGCGCGAACCGGGATCACGGGCAACCGCCTTGATCTCGATGATGCCGTCGTAAATCTCTGGCACTTCCATCTTGAACAGCTCGGCCATGAATTCAGGCGCGGTACGGCTCAGGAAAATCTGTGGGCCACGCTGCTCGCGACGCACGTCTTTGATGTAAACGCGGATACGGTCATTCGGGCGATACGATTCGCGGCCGATCTTTTCGTTGCGGCGCAGGATCGCTTCACCAGCGCCCACATCGACGATGACGTTGCCATACTCTTCACGCTTGACCAGACCATTGATGATCGTACCTGCGCGGTCTTTAAATTCTTCGTACTGACGATCCCGCTCGGCTTCGCGGATCTTTTGCAGGATGACCTGCTTGGCTGATTGTGCCGCAATCCGGCCCATTTCAACCGGCGGCACTTCTTCGATGTACTGTTGGCCGATCTCGGGGTTATCCATGTACTGCTTGGCCTGATCCACCGTGAATTCAGCCTGATAGTTCTCAAGCTCGTCTTCGGCGACCACGGTACGCACACGGGTAAACGTTGCGCGACCGGTCTTGCGGTCAATCGCCACGTGAATATCCATCTCTGCGCCGTAACGCGACTTTGCCGCGCGGGCGAGCGATTCTTCCATCGCTTCGATGACCAAAGCGGGGTCGATCATCTTTTCGCGGGCCACAGCCTCGGCGGTCTGCAACAACTCAAGCTGGTTGGCGGATGTAATGGCCATTAGTCTTCTCCCTCATCAGACCCTTCGGTCTCGATCTCGTCAAACTTGGTTTCGTCAATTGCGCCCGATTCTTTGCGTTGGCGCAGCATTTCGGTGATCAACTCGTCGGTCAGCACCAGTTTGGCATCCGACAACCAGTCGAATTTCAAACCAACGGTGCCTTCTTCGACGTTGATCAGCACCTCGTCCCCGTCGATGCCAGCCAATTCGCCCTTGAAGCGACGGCGGCCGCCGACCAGTTCTTCGGTTTCGATCTTGGCTTCATAGCCTTCGAACATGTCGAAATCCTTGAGCCGCGTGAGCGGACGGTCAATCCCGGGCGAGGATACCTCAAGCGTGTATTCCTCGATGATCGGATCTTCGACGTCCAGCACCGCACCCAGCGCCTGATTGATCTTGGCCAGGTCATCAACCTCAATCCCGCCCTCGGGTTTGTCGGCCATAATCTGCAATGTCGTCACTTTGCCTGACATCAGACGCACGCGCACCAGTTCATAGCCCATATCCTCGATCACCGGTGTGATGATCTCGGCCATGCGGCGGTCAATGGCGGCTTTGGCAATAAGGTCGTTGGTCATGGTTTCCTATCGGTTTCCATTAGGCACAAAAAAACGGGCGCGCGGCCCGTGTTCAAGATCGGTGGAGCGTTTGGTTTGGACCCGAACGCGCCGCTGTTGATGGGCATATACGCAGAGTAAGCTGAGTCTGCAAGGCCTGTTCACGCAAACCACCAGCGTTCAGCCGCGCGCAGGTTATCCAGCGGGCGTAAATGGCTGATGGTGGCAGGCTGTATCACGTCAGTGGATACCGCTTGGGCCGGATGGCGGTGATCGGGCTGAAAGGTAATGTCAGCCAGACCGGCCAAGGCACCCGCCGCCTTTAGATCAACCGCATCAACCAGATATTCGCCCAGCGCTTGCCCGCGAACGGGTTCGGAAGAGATCGAAGTCAGCTCAACCTCGTCAAACCAACCCGCGCTCTCCCCTTTATAGTGATCTGCAACGCGGGTCGCCAACAGGCGCTGGCCCGCTGTGAAGTTTTCAACCCGATACAGGCCGGTGCCGATCCCGCTGTCTGGTGCATGCGCTGAACGGATGAAATACGATGGCTGGGCAAGTCGCATCGGCAGGCGCGGGTCGCCGTGATCCAATGTAAACGACACCTGATAGGTGCCGACAGCCTGCACCGCGCCACCGGCAAAGCTTGCAGCGCTTGCAACAACATCCTGTGCCGTGAAGGACTTACCATCGTGAAATGTAACATCCTGGCGCAGATCAAACAGCCATCTGCGGGCGTCCGGTGACGATGACCAACCTGTCGCCAATTCGCCGCGCAACGTGCCGTCCGCGGCGACTTCGGTCAGCGTGTCAAAGACAACGCCCTGACGCGCCACCTGCATAAACAGACCATCACCGCGCGACCACGTGTCGTCGCGCAAGGCGCCCGAAAGCGCCATCCGCAACCGTCCCCCACGCGTGGGGCCAGCGGCGGAAACTCCGGTTGCCGCCAGCAATGCGGCGGCGGCCGCGCTGGAAAACAGCGCACGGCGGTCCAGCAACGACCGGCTCATCCCAGCGCTCCGATCCGGTCCATCGCCCGCACCAGTTCTGCCGAAATACCCGGTTCGGACAGGGCATGACCCGCGTTGCGCACCATCTTCAATTCGCCCTGCAACCAGTTTTCGGCCAGCTCATAGGCGCTGCTGGGGGGGCAGATCATGTCGTACCGTCCCTGCACAATCACACCGGGAATATGGGAGATTCGCGGCATATGCGCCAAAATCTGGCCGTCAAACTCCAAGAAACCTGCATTGGTGAAATAGTGATTCTCTAACCGCGAAAAGGCCCGTGCATAATCCGCCGGCCCTTCGTGGGATCCGCCCGTCGAATGGATCGACGCCAATGCGTTTTCCCAAGCGGCCCAAGCACGGCCATAGCGTTGCTCAACCGACAGATCGCCGGAAAACAGACGGCGGTGATACGCTTTGATCAGGTCATCCTGTTCGTCTTCGGGGATCAGCGATGTAAACCGCGCCCAGACTTCGGGCCAGAATTTACCGGCACCACCGCCATAAAACCAATCCAGTTCCGATTGCGTCATCAGGAAAACGCCGCGCAAAACCAGATTGCGCACGGCCTCGGGATGGGTCTGGGCATAGATCAGCGAAAGCGTCGCCCCCCACGAGCCCCCAAAAACGATCCACCGGTCAATCCCCAGCTCGCGGCGAATCATTTCTATGTCTGCGACCAGATGCCACGTCGTGTTATCCGTGACGCTTGCGTGGGGTTTGGACCGCCCGCATCCGCGCTGGTCAAACAGGATCACGCGAAACTTTGACGGGTCGAAATAACGCCGCATAGAGGGGCTGCACCCCCCACCGGGCCCACCATGTAGTACAACAACCGGTATGCCATCGGGATTGCCGCATTGCTCAACATAGACAGTATGGCCCTGCCCAACGGCCAACATCCGCTGATCGAACGGGTCAATCGGCGGATAAAGATATTGAACTGCGCGTTTTTGATCGGGAAACTTGTCCATATCAGCCCTATATACGTCTCAGATATACAAGAACATAGGGAGCGCGAAATGCAAACGGCTCAATCTACGGTAGACGCAGGGGAAATCGCAAAATTTGAAGCGATGGCCGCCGAATGGTGGGATTTGAACGGCAAGTTCAAACCATTACACATGCTGAACCCCTGCCGGTTGGATTACATCACATCGCAGATCGCGGGCGAGTTTGATCGCGATCTCACCTCCGAAACTCCTTTCAAGGGCCTGCGTATCCTCGACATCGGCTGCGGCGGTGGCCTGCTTTCCGAACCGATGGCGCGTTTGGGGGCCACGGTTGTGGGGGCCGACGCCGCCGCTGGCAATATTCCTGTGGCACAGGTGCATGCCGCGCAATCAGGGCTGGAAATTGATTACCGCCACACCACTGCCGAAGATATGGCCGCAAATGGTGAACAATTCGATGTCGTGTTGAACATGGAAGTCGTTGAACATGTCGCGTCTCCGCCGGATTACCTGCGCGCCTGTCACGATCTGTTAAAACCCGGCGGGCTGCATATCTGTTCAACGATCAACCGCAATCCCAAATCATTCATGATGGCGATTGTCGGGGCCGAACACATCATGCGCTGGTTGCCCAAAGGCACCCACGAGTGGTCCAAATTCATCACCCCCGACGAATTGTTCGCCCTGATAACAGAGGCAGGGATGGAACCGGTGGACCGCAAGGGGTTCGTATTCAATCCGATCGCCTGGAGCTGGAGCCTGTCGGACAAAGACCTGAGCGTGAACTACGTCACCGCGAGCCTTAAGTCAGCTTAAGCCTGATCTCGCGCAGGATGGGCAGGGCCGCGCGGGCCTGCTCTTCGCCCAGATCCTCGACAACCTGATTGATCATCGGGGTAATCGCCGCCACGGCTGTGTCACGCGCATTGCGTCCTGCGGGGCTGATGGCGACCATTTTGCGTCGCGCATCGTCCCAATCAGGGCGGATGTGAACGTAGCCGGACCACTCCAGCTTGTTCAACGTGTTGGTCATGGCGCCGCGCGTTACGCCGAACCGTTCCGCCAGTTGCGCAGGCGTAGATTCGGCGTCCTTACGGGAAAGATGGTTGAGCACCGAGAAATGCGAGATTTCCATACCTTTGGGTAAAACGCGGCTCAATCGCCCACGCATTGAATGATCTGCCGCCAGAATTTCGCTGAACAGCATGATCGCCAAAGTATTTTTGTCATCGCTCATACGTCGGCCTGTATAGCACCCCCTCAGGGGCCGGAAAAGTCGCGCGCGTTGGCAAGGCTTGGAACCTTACGTCGTGCTGCCTCGCCTTTTTCCATATCAAGCGCGAAAGTGTAAACGCCGGAAACCGTTCCGGCATCGAGCAAAACCTCACCCCACGGATCAACGACCAGCGAGTGTCCGTAAGTATCACGGGTTTTATGAACAGCGCTGGCATGGGTGCCGGTTTGGGCCGGCGCAATCACAAAACACCCCGATTCGATCGCCCGCGCCCGCAACAACGCATGCCAGTGCGCGGCCCCCGTTACCGGTGAAAACGCAGCAGGCACTGTCAGGATTTGTGCGCCAGCTTTGGCCAACGCGCGATACAGGCGTGAAAACCGCACGTCGTAGCAAACGCTCATGCCGATTTTGGCAAAATCGGTCTGCGCCAACACCGCGCGGTCGCCCGGACGGTAGCCTTCGCTTTCACGCCATGTTTCGGTTTCGCTAATCTGAACGTCGAACATGTGGATCTTGTCGTATTTCGCCACAATGCCGCCGTCCGGTCCGATCATGAACGACCGGTTGGCAAACCGCTTGTCGGCATCGCCCGTTTTAAGACCCAGCGACCCGATCAACAGCCACACGCCCGCCGCTTTTGCTTCCGCGCGCAATGCAGCAAGGGTGATGTCATCTGCTTCGAATTGCAGCACCTCTTGCTGATGCGCGCGACTGGTCGATACGCAATTTGTCACTTCGGGCGTCAGAATAAACTGCGCCCCCTGCGCCACCGCCTTGCGAAACATATCCAGCGTAATGGCCAGATTTGCGACAGGATCATCGCTGACGTTAAGCTGGAGAATGGCGCACTGCATCACGCGGCCAGCAAGGCATCAAGTTTGCCTGCACGCTCCAGGGCATGCAGATCGTCAGAGCCGCCGACGTGGATATCGCCAATGAAAATCTGTGGCACCGTGCGCCCGCCATTGGCCCGTTGGACCATCTCTGGTTTACGCTCTGGCTGGGCCAGAACATCAACTTCGGAAAATTCGACACCTTTGGACGTCAGCAACCGCTTGGCCGCGTGACAAAAACCACAAAGGGGCGACGTATAGATTTCGACAGGTTTCATGAACCGGTTCCTTTCAACATTAAAACAGTGCGCCACCAGAAACACGGATCGCCCCGCAGCCTCAAATCAAAGATTTGCGAGCCGTGAGCGGTGCCTGAAACATCAAGCGTTCGGTGAAACACTTTGTTAAAAGGTCATTTAAGCATCTTTAGCCACGCGCGCTAGTGTCACGACGTTCACAGGCCCCGAACCCGCGTCAAGACAGGCCTGCGTGCAGGCAGCCAAAGTCGCGCCTGACGTCATTACGTCATCCACCAGCAACACGGGCCGCCCGATCAAACGGTGCCGCCGCAAGGGATGCACGCGAATGGCATTTTCGACCGCTGTGATCCTTTCGCTGCGGCCAAGGCCATCCAGTGTCTGCGTCCGCCTGACCCTTTGCAATAAATCCGGCGACCACGGCCGCTCGATTCTGTTTGACAGCGCTTTTGCCAGTAGCGCGGATTGGTTATACCGCCGCTTGATCATCCGCAGCCAATGCAATGGAACCGGTGCGATCAAGGTATTCTGCGTCACGACATCCGCCACAGCATTCGCCAGCCAAAGCCCCGCAGGGCGTGCAATTTCCTGTCTGTCCCCATGCTTCAACGCCAGCACCAACTTGCGCCCCGTGTCGCGATACAACATCGCGGCGCGCCCCTTGGACCAAGGCGGCGGGTTTTCCATACAGCTGTCACAGTGCAGAATGTCGCCCTCGTCCGCGCCCGGCAACGGGACGCCGCAGGAATCGCATATCGTACCCCCGATAAAGGCCGTGTCGCGCCAGCAGGCTCCGCAAAGCCCGAAATCGCCGTCGACAATTGAACCGCATGTCAGACAACGTGCAGGGTAAACTGCGTCTAACCCTGTTTGAAGTCCGCTCAACAACGACATATTGGTTTCCAATGACCCAACAAACTCTCATGACCGATGCGGGGGCGCTCGCATTGCATCGCCACCGTGCAACCGCAGACGCGATGTTCCTGCACCATGCCGCCGCTGACGAGGTGCAGGATCGTATGCTTTTGGTTAACAAGTCGTTTAACGCGCCGGCAATTGTGACCGGACACCGCGCGATTTGGGGTTCGTCTTTCCCGCAGGCCACCGTGACACCTGACAGTGAAACATTGGCGTTGGACGTAGGCGCGCATGATCTGGTGGTGCACGCCATGGCGTTGCATTGGGCCAATGATCCGGTCGGGCAGTTGATTCAATGCCGGCGCGCGCTGATGCCTGACGGTTTGTTCCTAAGTGTCGCGTTCGGCGGGCAGACCCTGCACGAACTGCGCGCCTGTCTGGGACAAGCCGAAGCAGACGTCACCGGCGGGATGTCCCCGCGCGTCGCGCCCATGGCCGACCTGCGCGATATGGGCGGGCTGCTGCAACGCGCGGGTTTTGCCCTGCCCGTCGCCGACAGCCAGACCCTGAATGTTGAATACAGCGACGCCTGGACCCTGATGCGCGATCTGCGCGCGATGGGCGAAACCAACGCACTGGCCTCGCGCCTGCGCCGCCCGACCCGCCGCGCCGTTCTCGAAACTGCCGCGCGGCTTTATCAGGATAACTTTGCCACCTCGACTGGCAGGATCACCGCCACCTTTGATCTGATCTTTCTGACCGGATGGGCCCCCGCCGACAGCCAGCCCAAACCGTTGCGACCGGGTTCTGCGCAACAGCGACTTGCCGACGCTTTAGGCACAGGTGAGACAAAGTTACCCAATTGACCGCAGCCAGAATGCCCCTATTTGAACGCAAGCAAGCCACCCAAGGACACGCCATGCAAACCGCACGCCCTGACCACGCCAGCAAAGATCACCCCAAAGTACCAAAGCAACGCGTGGGCGTACTGCTTGCCAATCTCGGAACGCCGGACAATTACGACTATTGGTCGATGCGCCGGTATCTGGGTGAATTCCTGTCCGACCGCCGCGTGATTGATTACAGCCCCTGGCTTTGGCAACCTTTGTTGCAACTGGTGATCCTGACAAAGCGGCCCTTTACCTCTGGTGCGGCGTATAAATCGATCTGGAACCACGAAGCAGGTGAAAGCCCGCTGCTGACCATCACAAAATCGCAAACCGCCAAAATCGCCGAAACCATGAAGGCGCGCTATGGGGATGACGTGATGGTCGATTACTGCATGCGCTATGGCAATCCGTCGACCAAATCCAAGGTGGCGGCGATGACTGCGGCGGGATGCAGCAAAATCCTGTTTTTCCCGCTTTACCCGCAATACGCCGGTGCCACATCCGCCACGGCCTGTGATGCATTTTTCGCGGCTTTGGGGCAGGAAAAATGGCAACCGATCGCGCGTGTGGTTGAACCCTATTTCGATCGGCCCGATTACATCGAGGCGCTCGCCACTTCGATCGAAACTGCCTATGCTGCGGCTGAAAAGCGCCCTGACATCCTGATCTGTTCTTACCACGGCGTGCCGATCCGCTATCTGACAGAGGGCGATCCGTATCATTGCCAGTGTCAGAAAACCACGCGCCTGTTGAAAGAACGCTTGGGGTGGAAAGACACTGAAATCATGACAACCTTCCAGTCGAAATTCGGCCCTGAGGAATGGTTACAGCCCTACACCGTTGAAGAGGTCGCGCGTCAGGCCGAAGCGGGCAACAAGAAGATCGCGGTCTGCGCGCCCGCATTTTCTGCGGATTGCATCGAAACCCTTGAAGAGATCAACGAAGAGATCAAAGAAAGCTTTGAGGAAGCGGGGGGCGAGCATTTTACCTATATTCCCTGCCTCAACGACGATGATCTGCACATCAAGGCGCTGTCGGCGACAATTGAAGAAAACCTGCAAGGATGGCTTGCCTAGGGTTGACCCCCGATGCCCCTTTGATAGCCTTTCATGAACCCCGTGAAAGGACATATCATGAGCTCTGCAAAACCACGCGTTGGTGCCATTGTCGAAGCTGCCAGTTTTCTGCATGTTGACGGCGGCACACGCCAGATTGGCCAAAACCGTGACCGGTGGAGCGTTCTGTTTGTGTACCGTGGCAAACACTGTCCCCGCTGCAAACGCTATCTGAACAAGCTTAACGCAGCCCTTGATCAATGGACTGCCAAGATGGACGTGATCGTCGTGTCCGCCGACACGCAGGAAAAGGCGTTGGCAGACCGCGCGGAATTCGGCTGGAATTTCGATCTCTGTTACGGAATGACCGAAGAACAGATGCGCGCCTTGGGGCTTTATGTGTCCGACCCGCTGTCAGAAACCGAAACCACCACACGGTTTGCCGAACCGGGCACCTTTGCGATGCGCCCGGATGGCAGTTTGATGCTCGTCGATATCTCTAACGGACCAGCCGCCCGCCCCGATCTTGAAGAGTTGTTGGACGGGATGATTTTCAACATCGATAACGACAGACCCATTCGCGGCACCGCCTGATTAATGGTGCCTATTCGGGCATGATTGCACCGCGATGCTGAACAACCTTGGCGGCCAGTTGATGGCCGGCCATTAGCGCATCCGCCTGTGATTTACCGGACAAGCGCGCGCCAAGATAACCGCCGTTAAAGCTGTCACCGGCGGCGGTTGTATCAATGACCCGTTCGGCAGGCGGATAGGCTTGGGTGACTTGCGATCCCAACGACATCGGCCCGTTTTCGCCGCGCTTTAACGCCCCTTGTCCACGATGCCTCGCAAAACGTGTTTCAACCTGCGCCGCAGTTTCCCCGAAAAGGGCCATTTCGTCGTCAATCGACGGCAACGCCACGTCGGCACGATCCCACATCGCCTTGGTGATTTGTTGTGCCTGTGCCTCATTTTCCCACAAGCGGGGGCGATAATTGCTGTCATAGATGACTTTGACTTGAGCGGTTTCAAGCCATGCAACCAATGCCGTCCTGACAGGATGTGGCAGGATCGCCATCGAAATCCCTGACAAATAGACTGCATCGAACCCCGCAAGTATGCTGAAATCCAGATCCGCAAACAACTGCCGTGCGGCCGATGCGTTGCGCCAATAGGTAAAGCTGCGCTCGCCATCTTCTGTGGTGGTGATGGCATATAGACCGGGCGATGACCCGGCAATCCGGTGGATCGTATCTGTGCCGACCCCTTGGGACGCAATGAAATCCGAAATCCGTTGCGAAAACGGATCGTCGCCAAGGCATGTCACAAATTCAACCTGCAATGCAGGGGCTTCACGGTGCAAATAGATCGCGGTGTTTAATGTGTCCCCCGCGACACCCAATTGCGCGTCCTCTCCTGCCATCGACAGTTCGATCATCGCCTCACCAATGCACGCTATCCGCATTATGTTTGCTCTCTTTTCCAAATAATAAGCCCCGCCAACATGATCACGAACGCCCCGATGAGGGTCCAGAAATCCGGTACAGTGCCAAACAACAGATAACCCCAGATCGCAACATAGATTAGGAACGAATAGGTGAATGGCATCAGCTGGTTGGCACTGCCGAACCTGTGCGCATTCGTCAAAAACTGGTGCCCAGCCCACCCCATGACGCCAAGACCCAGCAGTACAGTCATCGCCCATCCCGATGCTGGCGCAACCCAAGCCCAGATCGCGAACGGTGCCATAATCGATGTGCCCACAAGACCAAGGTAGAATTGCATCGTATCCACAGCGACGATCCCCGACAGCTTGCGCGTCATGATCGAATAGAACGCCAGCGCCGTCGCATTATAGATGATCAGCAGCATCGCGGGATGAAAGGCCGTGCCAAAGGGGCGCACCACAATCAGCACACCGATAAACCCTAACAGAATGGCACCCCAGCGCCACGGGCCAACCTTTTCCCCCAGTACCGAAATGGACAGGAAGCAGACGATCACCGGACTGGAAAACATGATCGCCGAGGCGACAGTCAGCGGCAGAAAATGCAGCGCATAAAAGTTCGACAATGTCGCCGTGACCAGCAATACAGCGCGGCTTACGACTTGCCACAGATGGTCCGTTTTGAACCGGTCCACCGACCATCCGCCCTTGGCAACCACCCCGATCGAAATCACGAAGTGCCCTGCATAGCGCATGAATGCCAATTGGAACGCAGGAATACCCGCCACCGCCAACCATTTTGCACCGGTATCAACCAGCGAAAACAGCAGCCACGCCGCCAGCATCAAAACGATGCCGAGGCGCGGTAAATCGATGTTGGACTGGGCGGCGACGGCCATGATCTAGCCTTTGAACCGCTTGGCAAAGAAATCAACCATCTGGCTGACCATCTCATCACCTTGCCCGCTGTCACGCGCTTCGTTTAGGGCGGTAAGCGGTCCTTTGGACATGATTGAATCCACGCCGGCATCCTCTGCCATGCGGGCATAATACCCGACATCTTTGGCTGCGTTCTTGATCGCGAAAGCCAGCATGGTGGGGTCTTTTTCCACGCCGTAGGCTTTGACGAAATCCATCATGCCGGAATGCAACGGGCCAGCGGCCATAACATCATACAATTGCGCGCGATCCACACCTGCAACATCTGCCATTGCAAAGGCTTCGGCCATCGCATTGGCAACCGTCATGCCAAAGAAGTTGTTGATAAGCTTGATCGTATGGCCCGAACCAACCGGCCCAAGGTGAAAAACGTTTTCGCCAAGGTCTTTGAGAACAGGTTCAACCGCATCAAACGCCGCTTTGTCGCCGGACGCCATGATGTTGAGCAGCCCGTCCTTTGCATGCGCCGGCGTGCGCCCCAGCGGAGCGTCAAGGAAACTTCCACCAGCAGCTTGGACCTCATCGGCCAAACTACGCGAGCTGCCCGGCAGCGAGGTACCGAAATCAACAACTGTCGCGCCCTTACGCAGGCCAGCAATCACGCCGTCCGCCCCACGCATGCGCGATTCAACATGATCCGAGGTGCCCATGCAAAGCATCACGATGTCGCTCGCTTGCGCCACCTCTTTGGCGCTTGCAGCTTCCACTGCACCGCGTGAAACGGCGGCGTCCAGATACGTCCGGTCGCGATTACCCAGCACTGTCACGTTGTAGCCCAAGTCTTGCAAACGGCCGACCATCGCGCCGCCCATCAGGCCAAGGCCGATAAATCCGATTGTTGGTTTACTCATGTTATGTCCTTTCAAAGTCCCATTTGGTTCAGCACGTTTCATGCCGATCTGATGTTTTTTGGTTCCGACCAGCTATTGGTCCCGAGTTGTTCTTCGATCCGCGCAGCAACGTCCAAAGTGCGGGCAGCATCAGCGACATCAATCAAGGGCAGCGCGCCCTCCATCACCTCAAGGAAATGATCAAGCTGGGCGTCCAGCGGTGGTTTGACATTTTGCGCAGGCGTTACGCGGCTTTGCTGTGCCGCACGCCCCCATTCCGTGCCAAGCCACAGTGTCATCGATGGAAAGCTGACCGCCCCTTCGGTGCCGGTGATCCACAACATATCCTGCCCGGTCTCGCCGATGTTCGGGTTCTCCCCTGTCGCCGCCTCGAACCCCCAAGGGGACGCAGCGGTATCAGCGAAACTGATCGTTCCGGTCGCACCATTTTCGAATGCAAGCGCAACTGCCCCACTTTCAATCCGACCCCCGTCGCGCCGGTTTACCCCCCGCAAGGCCACAGTTTCGGAGATTTCACCGACACAGAACCGCAGCAAATCAATGTCATGAACAAGGTTGATCATCACAGGGCTACCGTCGAAGGTGCGCCAGTTATCCGCAAAATATGCATCAGGCTTGCACATGGCCCAGATCAGCGTTGTATTGACGACCTGCCCGATCACCCCGTCAGCGATCAGTGATTTCAGTTGTCGAACGCAGGCATGATAGCGCCGGTGATGCCCGACGAGCGATTTCACCTGTGACCGCGCCAGCGCATCCTCAAGGATTTGTGCGTCTTGCGCGGTCCCTGCAACGGGTTTCTCGATCAACATATGCCACCCTCTTGCGGCGGCTTCGCAGCCGTGAGCGGCGTGCAAATCTGTTGGCGTCGCAATAATGACGCCGTCAACAGACGCTGTAACCTCCGCCATCGTGGCAAACCGCGCGGTATCCGTGGTTATTGACGGGTCGGGATCGACAAGCCCGACCAGCGTACAGCCGTCATGCGCTTGCACTGCCTGCACATGGCGCATGCCGATCAGCCCGCCACCGACGACCAGAATGCGTTTCACATGACCGCTCCGATTTGCCATGGGACGAATTCGTAATCGCCCAAACCCTGCGCTTCGGATTTTGTCACCTCACCCGATGCCACACGCAGGAACATCTCGTAAATCTCGCGGCCCTTTTCCTCAACTCTGACGCCTTTCGACAGGATCTCCCCCGCGTCGATGTCCATGTCTTCGGACATGCGTTTCGCCATTTCCGAGTTTGTCGCGACCTTGACCGTTGGCGCGGGTTTGGAGCCGAAAGCCGACCCGCGGCCAGTTGTGAAACACACAAGGTTGCACCCGCCCGCGATCTGGCCCGTCACAGAAGCAGGGTCATATCCCGGAGAATCCATAAAGGTAAATCCGCGCGTGGTGACCGGTTCTGCGTATTTGAAAACACCGGTCAGCGGGCTTGTGCCCCCCTTGGCCGCAGCGCCCAATGATTTCTCAAGGATCGTGGTCAAACCGCCCTGCTTGTTGCCAGGGGACGGGTTGTTGTCCATCGACCCCCTGTTGCGCGCGGTGTAATCCTCCCACCACTTGATCAACCCGATCAGTTTGTCGCCTGTGGCCTGATCCACCGCACGGCGCGTCAACAAATGCTCGGCTCCGTAAATCTCCGGCGTTTCGGCCAGCACGCCGGTCGCGCCCTGAGCCGTCAACAGGTCACACGCATAGCCCAGCGCGGGATTTGCCGTAACACCGGACCATGCATCCGATCCCCCACATTGCAAGGCCACCATCAATTCAGACGCGGGGCATGCGGTGCGGGTCGCTTTGTTGGCGATTGGCAGCATGGCTTTGATCTTGTCGATGCCCATGTCGACGGTTCGGCGCAGTCCCGCAACATTCTGGATGTTCATCGTTTGGAACGTCGGCCCTTGTTCAAGGCCGTAAGCCTCAAGCAGCCAATCAATCTGGTTCATTTCGCATCCCAGACCCACCATCAGAACGCCGGCGTGGTTGGGATGTTTGGCATAGCCCCACATCACGCGTTGCAGCGCTTCGAAACCGTCACCATCGCCCGCCATGCCACAGCCCGTGCCATGCACAAAGGCGGCCACACCATCAACATTGGGATATTCTGCCAGAACCTCAGGGGTAAAGTGGTCCGCAATCATCCGTGCGGCAGTGGCGGAACAATTCACCGAGGTAACAATCGCAATGTAATTGCGGGTGCCCACGCGCCCGTTTTCGCGACGATACCCCATAAAGGTATCTCGACTGGTTGCCGGCGCAACGGGTCGCAAATCCGTCGAGAATTCATAGGCCATATCGGTATTTCGAAAGGCCACGTTATGGGTATGCACATGATCGCCTGCTGCAATATCCACAGAAGCATAGCCGATCAACTGTGCGTATTTGCGCACGGGATCACCTGCAGACATCGCCACAGTCGCGACTTTGTGACCCGACGGGATCAAAGCAGTTGTTGTGACATCTTCAATCGCAACCCCAACCTCTAGGGCGCGGGTTGCGGTGACGACGGTATCGGCACGATCCAAACGTATATAATCCATGGTCTAACGCTTTCTCGCGCCCGATCGGGTCACAGCAAAAGTGAAATGATGTTGGGCCAGATCAACAGCACCGAAAGCGCCAGTATCTGGATACCGATAAAGGGCAGGAAGCCGCGAAAGATATCTGTCAGGCTGATATGGGGCGGTGCCACGGATTTCAGGTAAAATGCGGCAGGGCCAAAGGGGGGCGACAGAAAGCTGACCTGCATGTTCATACAGAACACCACACCAAACCAGATCGCGACATGTTGAGGCTCCAGCTGGCCGATGAAACCGATTTCCTCAATGGGCAGGCGCAAGACGATAGGCAGGAAGACGGGAATGATCAGCAGCACAATGCCGACCCAATCCATGAAGGCCCCCATAAACAAAAGGATCAGCATCATGGTCAGGATCACACCCATAGTTGGCAGGTCCTTCCCGACGATCAGATCCGCCACATACTGCGGACCGCCCGCAATGGTATAGGCCCCCGCAAGGGACGCCGCACCGATGGTGACCCAGATGATCGTGCCGGTTGAGCGCAGCGTGCGCATCAGGCTTTCCCAGACCAGCGCAAACGACCCTTCCCCGCGCAAGATCGCGATGATCAGCACCGCGGCGGCCCCCATGCCGGCAGCTTCCGTGATGCCGGTGATGCCGCCATAGATGGATCCCATCACGACACCAATCACGACCATGGGCGCGACCAGTCCTTTGCCCATATCCCAACCGGTTTTTGCGCGCTCCTTGCCAAAAACAAAGTAGATCAACAGCAACGCCACAATCGTAATGCCGGCAAGCCACGGCATATGTGCCGCTGTGCCAAGGCGCGCAGGATCACCGTCACTGGCCGCGTTAGAACCCGACAGCTCAAAGAATGTGGCGCGCAAAAACAGGAATGTCGAAAAACCGGCAACCACGATGGACATGAATGCCATGAACAACAAACGTTTCTCTGCGCGGGGCGGATCGTTTGGGTCCTCTTCTGGCAGCGGCGCGTCTTCGGGATGAAGCTGTGTGCGCACGATAATGTAGGTAATGATCATCGAGGCGAGCATAAAACCGGGGATGAAAGACGCGGTGAACAGCGCCTTGATAGAGGTTTCGGTGATCAAACCGTAGATGATAAGGACAATGGATGGCGGGATCATCGTGCCCAGCGAACCGGATGCGCAGATCACACCAATCGCGAGGTTTTGACTATATCCAAGGCGCAGCATCTGCGGCAGCGCGATCAAGCCCAGCAAGACAACTTCGCCGCCGATGATCCCCGACATCGCAGCCATAATCACCGCCATGATCGACGTCACGATCGCGATGCCCCCACGGGTACGCGACAGCCAGACGTTCAACGATGAATACATGTCCTTTGCAATGCCGGACCGTTCCAGCAGGGACGCCATAAAGATGAACAGCGGTACCGATATAAGGACATAATCCGTTAAAAGCCCGTATATCTTTTGCGCAAGAATATAGAGCGGTCCGGTCCCCGGCCTGCCTGTCAGAATACCATCACCAAAGGAAAACGGGTTTGTCAGCAACGCCGGTTCAAACTTCATCACCAGCACAAGAACGGCCAAAGAGGCCGAGGCCAGACCAAGTGGCATCCCGATGGCAAGGAGCACAATAAGCGCCAGCATCAGGATAAGCGAGATTGTTCCAATATCCATCAGTCTTGCCCCACTGCGCGTTTCAGCGCGTCAATTTCATCTTGATCCGGTTCATCCGTGTGGATTTCCGGCATTTTGTTCCAGTCTTGAAAAAGGTTCAGCACCGCTTGCAGAGCGACCAACGTAATCACGATCAACACCATCGGCTGCAGGGTCGCAGGGATCGGCGGGTTAAAGGCCGAGCCGTAAAGTTCCCATTTGTAGAGCTTGTTCACGAAAACCTGCTTGTAGCTGCCGTAAACCAGAAAGAAGGCAAAGAGCACGATCAGGAGGGTCGAGAAGCTGTCAAACACCCGTTGCAACCAGCGCGGCACCATATCGTAGAGCAGGAAAATGCGGATATGGCTGCGCTGCTGCATGGCGTAGAATCCCGACAGCAGAAAGGTGAAGCTGGCAAACCAAAGAGTCATTTCATTGGCCCACTCGGTGGGCTTTTCCATGATATACCGCATGAAAACTTCGTAGAGCATCACGACAGTCATGACCGCGATCATCATCATCGTGACCCGCCCGATAAACAGCGCAGCGCGGTCAATTGTACTGGCCCCCAAAAACTCCATCCCCGCAGGCCGCACGCCCCGCGCCCCGATAACCGCAATGATCGGGGTCAGGATCAGGGCCAGCATGTCGATAATGTCGATGTGACCGCCAAAGATTCCAGCCAGATTGGGCGTTACATCTGCCCGCAGATAGATCGCTTCGACCTGCCCGCGCATCGAGTCTGACGTATAGGGAAGCCAGTCCAGCAGGAACGCCGGTAAATGCCAGATCAACCACGAGGTCGTGGCGACAAAGGCCAGCGGAACCAGCCATTCGGTAATTTCACCCGTGCTTCTTTGCATCCCCGTCATCCCCTGCCCTAAGCGTCAATTTCGTAGTGTTTGATAAAATCCATGTCAGGCGTCACGCCGATCCCCGACCCTGTCGGGATGCGCACCCGCCCTTTGTTGGCTTTGACTTGCCCCTGCATATCCAAGGGTTCGGCCAGCAATTCATCGCGGAATTTGTTGTCCGTTGTGTCGAACTCCAGCATCGGTTCCCACGGGTGCATTCCCCCTGGCAAGGGCGGCATGGCGGCAAGCAATTGCAAATTGGTCGCTACAGCAATGGCGCTGCCCCAAACGTGGTTGATCACAGGTGTGAAATGCGCGTGACACAGCGCAAGCACGCGTAAATACTCGCTGATCCCGCCCAGCGCGCAAACTTCCGGTTGAGCGATATCCAGCCCGCGGTTTTCCAGAATATTACGCCAACCCCAACGGTTGAACTCCGCTTCACCGCCCGAGATGTTGACGCGCAAACCGGCCCGCAATTCACGGTAACCGTCAAGATCTTCGGGGGCGATAGGTTCTTCGAACCAATAGGCGTCAAGCTCGTCCAAGGCGCGGCCCACATAGAACGCGTCGGACGTCGTGTAGCAATGGTTGGCATCAACCATGAACTTATACGCATCCCCAACGCCGCGCCGGACCGCTTCGCAAAGTTTCACATCGGGTTTGGGCCCGAAACCGACTTTCATCTTGGTCGCGGCAAACCCCATATCCTTGATCGCCGCAGCCTCATCTTCGAACCTTGCCGCCAGTTCCGCGACCGGTTCATCACGCAGCATCATGCCATAACCATAGCAGGGCACATCATCGCGATGGGCCCCCCCGATGAGTTTGTGCAAGGGCAGGTTTGCGACCTTGCCTGCGATATCCCACAGCGCAATATCGACACCCGACAACGCCTGCATCGGCATGCCTTTTTGCCCGTGATCTCGCAGAAGGTTATAAACCTTGTGCCAAATCACGTCCCGATCCATCGGATCCATCCCCAGCACCATCGGCTGGATCACTTTTTCCACGATCCCCTTGTTGGCAATCGCGACATTGCCCGGCCCGAAACATTCGCCCCAGCCGGTGACACCCTCATCCGTTTGCACCTCGACCAGATGCGCGGAGCGTTTGGCATAATATTGCTGCGAATAGCCCAAGACCTCGGGCATGTCGTAGGACAACACATGGCTGATGATACGCGTGATTTTCATGGGATTCCGAAGGTCAGAGGGTAAAACGGCAAGGCTATGTGAACAGCCTTGCCGCATAGGTTAATCAGCGATGTGCCAATTACTTCATCGCGCCCATGTCCTTGAGGAACGCAATGTGGCTTTCCAAAAGCGCTTTGGCTTCGGGTGTCGTGGCGAACTCGGTCCAGCCAACCTGCACCGCATCGCGGTAAGACTGCAGATCCTCAGGTGTCCATTCATACAGGTTCACACCCTTGGCGGTCAGGTCTTTGGCGGTCTGGGCGTTCTGCACTTCGTTGATCGTCGCATTGTGCAACGCAAGGCTATCCATCGCGACTGTCATAATGCGCTTGTGCCCGTCTGGCATCGCATCCCAAACGTCCTTGCGGCAGGCAAGGTGGTCCGCTGGCATTGAGTGGAAACCGGGGTAGTTGGTATGCGTCGCGATGTCATAAAGACCAAGACCCACGTTATTGGTGAGGTTCGCCGCATCGGCACCGTCAATGATACCCGTTTCGAGTGCCGTAAAGATTTCGTTGAAATCCATCACGATCGGCGAGGCACCCATCGCTGCGAAAACCTTGGTCGCAAGGCCGGGGGGCGAGCGGAATTTCCAGTCCTTGAAGTCCTCGGCATTGCGGATCGGTGATGTTGAGGCCAGTGATTCAGGGCCAGGGATCCACCAACCGATGAATTCCATGTCATACCCGTTATAAAGCTGGTTCAGCGCCGCACGACCGTCGCCATGCAGCAACCACGCCATTTGCTGGTAAGGGTTCTGGTAGCCACCCATCAAGTCACCGGCAAACTGGAACGCAGGGTTCTTACCGGTCTGATAGGCACCGCCCGTCATGTCGCAATCAAGGATACCTGTTGCAGCGGCGTCGAATGTTTCAACCGACTTAACCACGGATGAGGAATAAAACATCTCGATGGCGATTTCACCGTTGGACATGGTTTGCACGTCGTCGATGTACTTTGCGGCCATTTTGCCCGACAGCGTCTCGGGCGAGAAATGTGTCTGAATGCGCAGTTTGGTTGTTGCATGGCCGTCTGCCATTGCCGTAACGGCAACCATTGCCGCGGCGACGGCCGCTGTGGCCGCTGTCTTCAAAAGTTTCATGTTGTCCTCCCAGACATTGAGCGTGTGGTTTCGGAGGTCTGCATGCCCCCGCTCGAATAACGCTGCCCGATGCTAGGCCGAAGAATCGGTTCCAACAAGAAAAAAATGAAATTACTCATAATTTCGAGATTTTACTATATTATCGAAATAATCTGCAGTACCGTCGTACGCACCAACACAAGGCCCTTTCCCTATGCTGCCAGATGCCGACATCTATCTTTCACTGAAACAGCGGCTTACCTCGAACGGATTTGCCCACGGATCGAAACTGCGCGCAGAGGCGTTGCGGCGCGAATTCGACTGTTCTGCAAGCACGGTGCGCGAAGTTCTGTTTCGGCTGTCCACCGTCGGTTTGGTCGATTTCAAAGAACAGCGCGGCTTTCGCGTACCCGAAAGGTCACCGGAAAAGCTGATCGAGCTGACCCATATGCGAGTCCTGCTGGAAGGCGAAGGCACCGTTTTGTCGATCCGCAACGGCGGTGTCGCATGGGAAGCACGCCTGACCGCAGCGCATCATCAGCTCAGTCATATCGAAAAGCGAATTCATGGTACGGATGATCCGACCGACCTGGTCGAGATCTGGTTCAGCTCGGAAAGAGAATTCCACCAAACGCTGATTTCTGCCTGCGGTTCAGAAACGCTCAAGCAGATGCACGGGCGGATCTATGCGCAGTTTCGTCAGCAATTGATGGTCTCGGACCGGCGGTTCAATTTCATTTCAGAGAATATTGAGCACCACGCCGAAATCCTTGACGCTGCCCTTTCCGGCGACGAAGCCTTGACCCGCAAAAAGATTCACGACCACCTTGCCCGCCACCTGACCGGCACCACCCTTGGCGATTGACGGTGCGCCCTAAACCGCCAGATCGTCCTCCATATAGACCGCGATAATCTCGTCAAAACTGCTTTCGGCCTCAAATCCCAATTCAAGCGCCCGAATGGGCGCAAAATCGCGTGGCCAACCCGCAACAATTCCCATGATCGTTTCATCCGGCACATGTTTGATCAGATCGACGGCCTTTTGCCCTGCGGCGCGGCGTAACGCTTCGATTTGTTCAGCGACCGAACAACCGAACCCGGGCAGGTTCAAAGCACGCCGACCCTGCAACAGATCGGTGTCCAAACCCGCAGCATGGGTCAGGAACTTGGCTGCGGCACGGGGGCTGGCATGGGTCTGGCGCACCGTATCCGCGACCGGCAACACCGCTTCGACGCCATTCAGGGGCTCGCGGATGATCCCGGAAAAGAATGACGATGCCGCCGCATTCGCCTTGCCCGGTCGCACGCAAATGGTGGGCAGCCGCAGCGATAGGCCATCAATGTAACCTTTGCGACTGAAATCACTGACCATCAATTCGCAAGCTGCCTTTTGCGCGCCATAGCTGGTTTGGGGGGCCGACAGGAATTCATCGTCGATCTTGTCAGGGTAAGGCCCGCCAAAAACAGCAATCGACGAGGTAAAGACCAGCCGCGGGCGATAGGTGCCACCGGATGCGTCATGCTCCGCTTTCAATGCATTCAGAAAATGCCACATCGCCATCATGTTCACATTCCAGCCCAGCGCGAACTCAGCCTCGGCCTGCCCTGACACGACAGCGGCAAGCGAAAAGATAATATCGGGCCGTGCGGCCGCCAATGTCTGGGCCATCGCCGGGTCGGATGCATCCCCCGTTATCGTCTTGGCAGGAACACCGACAGCTGGAAAGGCACGGTCAAACAAGGTCAGGTTTGCGCCTTTAAAAGTGTCATGGGCGATGATCCGACCTGCCAATTTCTGGCCGATCATTCCGCCGCCGCCAAGAATCAATATATTTGTCATGTCAGGTTGTTCCGTTTCTTGAGTTCCAGATACAGACCGGCATGGTCCAGATCACCGCCGTCCATTTCATCGATAAAATATGCGAACCGGTCGCGCACTGCTTGGGCTGCTGGCAACTGCAAACCCAAGGATTCCGCCTCACCCAAGGTATTGTCGAGGTCTTTGACCTGAAACTTTGACGGGCCACCGGGCACAAAATTGCCCTCAGACATGCGTTCGCCGTGCTGTTGCAATATCACGCTGTCGGCGAACCCGCCCTTGAGTGCCGCGCGCAAGGCGGCCGGATCAGCACCGCCTTTCTCTGCCAGCAATGTCGCTTCGGCCACGGCGGCAATCGTCACGGCTACAATCGTCTGGTTCGCCAGTTTGCACAGTTGTCCCGCACCCGAAGGCCCGACATGCACAGGCCGGCCCATGGCCCTTAACACATCAGATATGGCTGCAAACACGGATGCATCCCCGCCCACCATAATCGCAAGGCTCCCGGCTTCGGCCCCTTTGGTACCACCGGAAACCGGCGCATCCAGATGGCTCACGCCCATCGCAGCCAGTTGAGCAGATTGGGCGCGTGCATGTTCAGGCTTGGCGCTAGACATGTCGATCCAGACCATACCGTCAGCCAGCGCGCCGCGAAAATCATCGTCCGCAAGCAGGGCTTCGATCGCATAACCATCACTCAACATCGTGATGATCACCTCGGCACCGGCAACCGCTTCGCCGGCGGTTACTGCGGTCTTGGCACCCTCAGCAACCAAGGGTGCCGCCCTTTCAGGGCTGCGGTTCCATACGGTCAGATCATGCCCCGCTTTCATCAGGTTGCGCGACATCGGCGCGCCCATCAGGCCGGTGCCGATCAGGGTTATTTTGCTGGTCTGGCTCATGTGTATGTCCTTTTCTGCAAGAGGCGCAGGCGGGTTATGGTCAAATCGAAATCTCTGTCATACGCTAACGTCAAAGATCAAAAGGGCCAGAGGGCGCAGTTGATTGAGCCGGAAAACATACCGGCAAGGAGGGCAAGTTCCGCTCAGACGGGCCTGTCCTGCGTATCAGGGAGAGGAAGGTATTATTGTGACAGGTCAAAGACTTGAGGGTAAACGTGCGCTGGTAACTGCCGCGGGTCAGGGGATCGGACGCGCCAGCGCGATCGCCATGGCAAAAGAAGGTGCAGAGGTCTTTGCGACCGACGTGAACATGACGGCGCTATCCACGATTCGCGACGAGAATCTCGAAAATATCCAAATTTTCGAACTCGATGCGCGTAGCACTGACAGCGTCACAGCAGGTGTAGCCAAGGCAAATCCGGATGTCCTGTTTAACTGCGCTGGTTTCGTGCACCACGGTACAATTCTGGAAGCGACTGATGATGAACTCGACTTTGCCTTTGATCTCAATGTCCGCTCGATGGTGCGCACGATGCGTGCCGCGTTGCCCGGAATGTTGGAACGGGGGGGCGGGTCGATTATCAACATGTCCTCTGCATTGGGTTCCATCATGGGCGCACCGAACAGGTTCATCTATGGGACCACCAAAGCGGCAGTCGTCGGGCTGACAAAATCCGTGGCGGTTGATTACATCAAACAGGGCATTCGGTGTAACTGCATCTGCCCTGGCACAGTGGAATCACCCAGCTGGCATGATCGCGTAATAGCACTTGGCAAAGAGCTGGGCGATTATGATGCCGCGATGGCACAATTTGTCGCCCGCCAGCCGATGGGCCGCGTGGCCACCCCAGAAGAAATCGCAGCGCTTGTTGTTTACCTTGCAGCAGACGAAAGCGCCTTTACCACCGGACACACACATATCATCGACGGAGGCTGGTCAGGCCAATGACAAAACGCATTACCAAAGACGATTTACGTTCACGCAAATGGTTCATGAATCCCGATAACCTTGAAATGACGGCACTCTATCTGGAGCGGTATCTGAACTACGGGCTGACACGCGAAGAGCTGCAATCGGGCAAGCCGATCATCGGCATCGCGCAGACCGGCAGCGACCTGTCGCCCTGCAACCGCCACCATATCGAACTGACCAAGCGCGTGCGCGACGGGATCATCGCGGCGGGGGGCACGTGCATTGAAATTCCGGTGCATCCCATTCAGGAAACCGGCAAGCGCCCCACCGCGTCACTGGACCGGAACCTTGCCTATTTGTCTTTGGTAGAGACGCTTTTTGGCTATCCGCTGGACGGTGTTGTCCTCAACATCGGGTGTGACAAAACCACGCCAGCGCTGTTGATGGCCGCTGCTACGGTGAACATTCCCGCCGTTGCCCTATCCGTTGGTCCGATGCTGAACGGATGGTGGAAAGGCGAACGTGCAGGGTCAGGTACGGTGATATGGAAAGCGCGTGAACAGCTGGCCGCGGGGGATATCGACACTGATGAATTCATGGAAATCGCCGCCGCCTCTGCGCCCTCTGTCGGGTATTGCAACACCATGGGCACGGCCACGACGATGAACTCGCTGGCCGAGGCATTGGGCATGCAATTGCCCGGGTCTGCCGCGATCCCGGCACCCTACCGCGAACGGGGGCAGATCAGCTACGAAACCGGCAAGCGCATCGTCGATATGGTTTGGGAGGACATGCGCCCGACAGACGTGATGACGCGGGAAGCCTTTGAAAATGCCATCGTGATCAATTCGGCAATCGGCGGTTCGACCAATGCGCCGATCCACCTGAACGCGATTGCGCGGCATTTGGGTGTACCGCTGGACAACGACGACTGGCAAAAGCACGGGCACGACATTCCGTTGCTCGTGAATATGCAGCCTGCGGGCAAATATCTGGGCGAAGATTACCAGCAGGCAGGGGGTGTTCCCGCCGTCGTGGGTGAATTGATTGCCGGTGGATTGCTGCCCCACCCCGATGCGGTAACGGTAAACGGGCAGACGATGGGCGCGAATTGTGAAACCCAACGTTCCAAAAATCAGGACGTGATCAAAACGACCAGTGAACCGATGAAAGAACAGGCCGGTTTCCTGAACCTGTCCGGCAATCTGTTTGAAAGCGCGATCATGAAGACCTCTGTCATCTCGCCCGCGTTTCGCAAAACCTATCTTTCAAACCCTGATGATCCTGACGCCTTTGAAGGGCGCGCAGTGGTTTTTGACGGGCCCGAAGATTTCCATCACCGTATCGACGATCCCGCTGAAGAGATCACCGAAAACTGTGTTTTGTTTATGCGTGGCGCGGGCCCGAAAGGGTACCCCGGCGCGGCCGAAGTTGTGAACATGCGCCCGCCGTCCTACCTGATCAAACAAGGGGTCGAGGCCTTGCCTTGCATTGGGGACGGCCGTCAATCCGGCACCTCGGGCAGCCCTTCGATCCTGAACGCCTCACCTGAAGCGGCGGACGGCGGCGGGCTGGCTTTGTTGAGAACAGGCGATACCGTGCGGATTGATCTGGGCAAAGGCACCGCCGACATGCTGGTTCCGCTGGAAGAGTTGAACGAACGTGCGCGAGAACTGGTCGCCAACGGCGGCTATGACATGCCCGTCAGCCAAACCCCTTGGCAGGAACTATTCCGCGAAAAAGTTGGCCGTCTGGATCAGGGGATGACCCTGCAAGGTGCCGATCAATACAAAGATATCGCCCGCACGTTCATGCCGCGCAACAACCACTAAGCTAAAGAAAGCAAATTCATGAAACTCATTCGTTACTGTGCCGAAGGCGCTGAAAAACCTGCAATGCTCGACGATGCCGGCCTGCTGCGCGACCTGAGCGCCCACATTGCTGACATCACGGGTGACACACTGGACGATGCGACGCTGACAAAACTGCGCGCGCTTGATCCTGCCGACCTTCCCATCGTTGAAGGCGAACAGCGCATTGCACCCTGCGTCGGCAATATCGGCAAATTCCTGTGTATCGGATTGAACTATTCCGACCATGCCGCGGAAACCGGTGCCGCCATTCCTGAACACCCCATCCTGTTTTTCAAAGCGAACTCAGCCATTGTCGGGGCCTATGACGACGTTGTGATGCCACGCGGATCGACCAAAACAGATTGGGAAGTCGAACTGGGTGTGGTGATTGGCAAGACCGCAAAATACGTCTCTAAAGCGGAGGCTTTGGACCATGTTGCGGGGTATTGCATCGTCAACGACGTGTCCGAACGCCATTACCAGACCCAATTGACAGGCCAGTGGACCAAGGGCAAATCCTGCGACACCTTTGGCCCGACCGGTCCTTGGCTCGTCACGCGCGACGAAATCGCGGATCCGCAAAACCTTGATATGGCGCTGGACGTAAACGGTAAGCGGATGCAGACGGGCAATACCGCCACGATGATCTTTACTGTGGCTGAAATCATCGAACATCTTTCCAGTTTAATGACCCTGCATCCTGGTGACGTCATCACAACAGGCACCCCTCCCGGTGTCGGTCTGGGCATGAAACCGGAACCGGTGTTCCTTAAGAAAGGGGATGTTATGGATCTGACCATTCAGGGGCTGGGCCATCAGCGGCAAAAGGTTGATCAAGATGCCTGATCTTTTGCAAATCGGTGGCATCACCGACACGATGCGCGAACGGCTTTCAGCGGCTTTTACGATCCACCAACTGGATCACTTTGATCCCGAAAAGATCACCCATATTGTGACAAACGGCCATTCCGGTGTGGCCCCTGATCTGATGGCTTCCCTGCCGAACCTCAAAGCGGTCAGCGGCTACGGTGTAGGTTATGATGCGATTGACGCAAACGAGGCCGCGCGGCGCGGGATCATCGTGACCCATACGCCAAACGTACTGAACCAAGAGGTCGCAACCACTGCGGTAATGCTGATGCTCGCCTGTTACCGCGAAGTGTTGCGCGATGATGCCTATGTGCGGTCGGGTAAATGGGAAACCAAGGGCGGCGCGCCGCTAACCCGTTCAGCAGATAACCAGACCGTAGGTATTTTGGGACTGGGCCGGATCGGACAGGCGATCGCGGACAAACTGGCCCCGTGGAACGCCAAGATCATCTATCACACGCGCACCCCAAAAGACGTGCCTTACACGTATTACGATAATCTGACCGATATGGCACGGGATGCGGATGTTTTGATCTGCATCACGCCGGGCGGGCCGTCGACGAACAAGATCGTGAGTGCCGAAGTTCTGGCCGCCCTCGGGCCGCAGGGCACGCTGATCAATGTCAGCCGTGGCTCTGTTGTTGACGAAAAAGAGATGATCAAAGCCTTGCAAGACGGCACTCTTGGATGGGCAGGTCTTGACGTGTTCGAAGGTGAACCGCATGTGCCCCAAGCCCTGCGCGACCTGCACAACACCGTGCTTTTGCCGCATGTCGGCAGCGCGACCGTTGAAACACGCGCCGCAATGGGGGCCCTGACCGTCGATAACCTGTTGCAACATCTCAAGGATGGTACCGTCATCAGTGCCGTGCCCGAATGTGCGCATCTGTAACGACAAGCCAGCGCACCGATGATTGAGTTTGCGCTGGCGGTTTTCTTTTTGCTGATCACGCCCGGTCCCGGGGTGCTATCCACAGCCGGGATTGGCGCAGCCTACGGCTATCGCGCCGGTTTTGCCTATTTGGGCGGGCTGATGCTTGGGGGTGGCGTCACGATGCTGCTGGTGATTACGGGGCTGGCGGCAATTATGCTCGCTGTCCCTTGGCTGCGGTTTGTATTGCTATTGGCCTCGGTCGGTTATCTGACCTATTTGGCGTGGCGAATTGCCAGCGCCGGTACGCGGATCGGATTTACCGCCGCAACCAAACCTTTGGGGTTTCGCAACGGGTTTTTACTGCAATTCATCAACCCCAAAGCATACGTCGTGCCAACAACGCTGTTTTCCGGCTTTGCGTTTTTGCCTCAGTCGCCAGTCTGGGAAGTCATCATCAAAGTAATCATCTTTAACGCGATCTGGGTGCCTGTGCATCTGATCTGGTTGGCCGCCGGTGCGAAACTGGGCAGTCTGGACCTAAGCCACCGCATGCAACGCACGATCAACATAGGCATGGCCGGCGCAATGTTGGCTGTTGTTGCCATCGCTTTGCTAGCAAACCGCTGATTCCATCACCCAAAATGCAAAAAAGGCGGCACCGAAGTACCGCCTTTTTCGTTTGGATTGTCGATTCCGATTAGTCGGAAGCAACAGCCGCAGCAACCAGAGCCAACAGGATCAGTGGCAGTACGATACCGCCAGAAGAACCGGATGCTTCTTCAACGATTACTGGTGCTTCGATGATTGGATCTGCCAAAGAACCGGCATATGCAGTCGATGCAGCAGCTGTCAGAGCAGCGGCGAGAACGAGTTTTTTCATAGTTATAACCTCCGATAAAAGGCGTACAGCACAATTGTGCGCACGCGCCCAAGACTTACCTCGTAAGACTTTCTAAACAGCATCAGCGCGAGATTGCAAACCCGGATTCAGCGACTTAGCCTTACAAGCAACACGATGTCGTCAAATAAGCAACACTTGCGTACCCACGTTTGCCATCTCGTATAGCTCTTCAATGTGCTCGTTATAAAGCCCGATACAGCCGTTCGAGGACTTGCGCCCGATCTTGCGCGTATCGTGGGTGCCGTGGATGCGATAATAGGTCCAGCTCAGGTGCAACGAACGTGTTCCCAGCGGATTCTCCGGGCCCGGTCCGATGAACGGGGGCCAATCAGGATTACGCTTGAGCATCGACGGCGTTGGACGCCAGGACGGTTCCGGATCTTTCAGAATCACACGCGTGCGCCCGCGGCGCGTCAAATCATCGGTCAGCGGAACGCTTGAGGGGTAAAGCTTGTAAACGCTTTGATCTTCGGACCAATAGTGGACGGCGCGACTGTCGATATCGACCAGAATCGCCCCGTTTTTCGTATTGTCGAAGTATGGCTGCCAATCCAGTGTACGAAAGCTAGAGATATTGCGCCGGACGACTTCGGTCAGGTCGCGCTCTGTCTCGGTTGTTGCGGCAGAATTCACCGAAGATGTGGATTGCGCCAAGGCGGGTGTCGCAAGCAGTGCGGCACTGCCGGCAAGAAAGCTACGGCGGCTTTTCAGGTTAAATCGCTTGTCAGACATCAGAGTCTCCATCGCTGTGAAGGAATTTTCCTTAACATATGGCCCGAAAGACGCAGTATCAAATCAAACAAGCGTCATCCGGCGTGGTAACGCCGATGTGCGTTTGAACTGCAACGCCCTGCAGGGTAAGGCAGGGTTACACAAACGTCGTTGGAGCGGTTTTATGTTGCGAATTTTGTCTGTTTTGCTTGCAGTTGCTGTCACCCTGTCAGCCTGCGCCCCGTCTGCACCTCAACTTGGTCCGGACGGAAAACCCCTTCCCAAGGCATATCGCATCAGTCGCTCCGATACCGGCAAAATCCAGTTTCGCATGCTTGATTCGGTCAATGCACTGCGGCAGGCTGCAGGTCGCAGCGCTATCGAGCTTAGCCCGCAGTTGAACGCCGCCGCCGCCACCCATGCCCGTGACATGTCTGTTCAAAACCGCCCTTGGCATTTCGGATCAGACGGATCGTCACCGATCGACCGGATCAGCCGCGTCGGATATGCTGGTAAACTGGTGGGCGAAACCATTTCCGAAACCTATGAATCAGAGCTGGAGACCTTGGCCGCATGGATGGACCAGCCCGACACCCGTCGTGTGATCATGTCCGAAGAAGCCCGCAACATGGGGTTTGCGTGGTTTCAGGAATCGGGCGGCAAGATCTGGTGGACATTGGTGATGGGCAGCTAAAGCCCCATATCATCGATCAAGAAACTGACGCTAAAATCAGGGCGGGGCGGTTAACGCCCCAGCCGTTTAAGGGTTGATCTGGATCGGCGTCCCGTCCCCGACCATCGCATAAATCTGCTCCATCTGCTTGTTCGTGACCGAGATGCAGCCCCAGGTCCAATCATCCTTGTCCTTCCGGGTTGGCACCCGCTGTCCGTGGATAAAGATTTCGCCACCCGGTGACTTCCCCATGGCCGCCGCCCGCTGACGGTCCCGTTCGTTAGGATAGGAAATACCGATCGACAGGTGGAACCGGCTATTGGGGTTGCGGCGATCAATCCAATAGATGCCTTCAGGTGTTTTCCCGTCGCCTTCGATCTCTTTATGACCTGTCGGTGCGAAACCAAGCTTGATCGGGTAGCTTTCAAGCACCTTGTCGTGATGCAACAGATACATGTTACGCGCGCCTTTGTTCACCACAACATAGGTGACCTCTGGTCCGTAATACCGTTTGAATTTGCTGTTACCACCACAGGCGCCCAGCGCGACAAGCGCCGTGCCCCCGAGAATCAGATTTCTGCGTTTCATACCCGACTGCCTTTTGTACCGGATGTTACCGGCGCGTTTCTTATGGCGCTATCATATACCAAAAAAATTCGCGTTCAAAAAGCCGTGAGGTTCAGTTCAGGCGGGCGTCCACCGGAAATTGTGAAACAAGCCGCAAGCTCAACATGTGCAGCCCAGCGGAACTGGTCGACAACCTGAACCCAGTCAAGGCTATAGCCCGCTTGCACCAGCATCTGCGCATCACGGGCAAAGCTGACCGGATTACACGACACATAGGCAACGCGCGGAACATGCGACGTGCAAATTTCCGCAACCTGACGTTCCGCACCGGCACGAGGCGGGTCAAGCACAACAGCATCGAGATCGCGCATCTCGTCTGGCAAAATCGGGCGGCGGTACAAATCGCGGGCCTCGGCCTTAAGCGGTTTTAACCCCTTTGTCTTGCGCCACCCCTGATCAAGCGCATTGGTCATTGCGGCATCGCCCTCAACGGCGAACACGCGGGCATTTTGTGACAGGGGCAAAGCAAAGGTGCCACAACCGGCGAACAGATCCGCAACAGATCCTGCATCACCAACGGCTTCTTTGACAGCGGCCAGCAATGCCGCCTCACCATGTTTGGTGGCCTGCAGAAATGCGCCGGGGGGCGGCACCACGTCTGCCTTGCCGAACCGTTGCAACGGGGGTAACCGCGTGCCAATCACGTCCCCGTCCCAACTCAGCCGCGCCAGCTTTAGCCGGTCACACAGCTCTGCAAGGATCTGGCGCAACGGCCCGTCAAGCGGTTTGCCCTGTGCAACAGCCACATCCAGACCGTTAGATGTCAGGGTGACGGTCACCGCCAACGCAGCCTTGCGGCTGGCACCGACCATGGCCATCTCTTTCGCAACATCCAGACCCGACATCAATTCAGGGTGAATCAACTGGCAGTCAGGAATTTCGATAACCGTATCGGAACCGCGGCTGTAGAATCCGGCCATCGCACCTTTTTTGGTTCGTTTGGCCGCAAAGGTTGCCCGTCTGCGGGACTTGGCAGGCGATGTCTGGATCGGGCGAAAGTCGGTTTCAATTCCATGGGCATCCAGGGCCGCACGGACAATCGATACTTTCCAATCCGCCACGAAATCATCCGCCGCGTGTTGCAACGAACATCCCCCACAGGATTTGAAATGCCGGCATGGCGGGGCCACGCGATCAGAAGATGGCGTGACAATGCGCACGTCTTTCAGGTTTTGACCCTCAAGTGCGCCTGTTACCACCTCACCCGGCAAGGTAATTGGTGCGAATACCGGTCCATGGGCGATCCCGTCGCCGTGCTGACCCAGTCTGATGATGTTATATTCCGTCATGCGCCTGCTCTAGCCTGCAATCGCGCACATCCCAAGCCTATTCGGCAGCCTGCGTGTTCAAAAAACCACCAGATTGGCGGTGCCAGTACCGCGCATATACCCCGTCTTGGGCCAAAAGCGCCGCGTGTGTTCCGCTTTCAACGATCCGCCCGGCATCCATTACGATGATCCTGTCCATTTCGGTAAGCGTCGACAGGCGGTGCGCGATCGCCAGCACTGTCTTGCCCTCCATCACATGGGTCAGTGCAGACTGGATCGACGCCTCAACCTCGCTGTCCAGCGCGCTTGTCGCCTCGTCCAGAACAAGGATCGGCGCGTCCTTCAGTATAGCGCGGGCCAGCGCGATGCGCTGCCGTTGCCCACCCGACAGCTTCACACCCCGTTCACCCAAATGCGCATCATACCCTTTGCGACCTTTGTGATCCTCCAGATCCTGAATGAACCCGTCCGCCTCCGCACGTTTGGCGGCGGCTATCACGTCGTCTTTTGTGGCATCGGGTCGCCCGTACAGGATGTTGTCACGCGCGGACCGGTTGAACATCGCGGTCTCTTGCGTGACCATCCCGATATTGCGCCGCAAACTTTCTTGGGTCACGCCCCGGATATCTACGCCATCTATCAGGATTTCGCCGTCTTCCCCTTCATAGAGCCGCATCAGCAATGCGACGAGTGTGGATTTACCTGCACCAGACGCACCGATAATCCCCAGTTTCTCCCCCGGGTTGATCGTTAAATTGATCCCTTCAATCCCACCCGATTGACGCCCGTACGCAAAGCTGAGGTTGCGCATTTCGATCTTGCCGCTTGGCACTTCCAAAGCGGACGCATCGGCCAAATCATCAACTCTGTTGCGCGGCGTCAGGGTTTTCATCCCGTCCTCGATCTCGCCCACATTTGAATACACCGCCATCAGGGTAAAGCTGACCCAACCGGTCATTTGCGCAATCCGAATGGCAACCGCGCCCGACGCCACGATATCCCCTTCGGTGGCGATGCCGCGTTGCCACAACAGGATTGTTCCGCCGATCAACAGAACCGGCAAAACGCCGGCGAGACTCATCAACGCAAAGCGAAAACCGGCCGCGAGAAACCCGAACTCCAACGCGCGCTGGCGAAAGGCCCGCATTGCGCCCAGCGCCGCGCGGTCCTCGTGATCTGCATGGGCGAACAGCTTGACCGTTTTGATGTTGGTGATCGTATCCACCACCTGCCCCGACACCATCGCCTTGGCCCCTGCCCGCGCGGCTGAGCGCATGCGCACCCTTGGCAGGAACCACCTGATCAGCGCGAAATACCCGACCAGCCAAAAGGCGAAACCAACCGCGACCCGCCAGTCAATCGCCACCAGCAAAGCCACCGACCCCGCGAGTGACGCCAACGCAAAGGCGACAACATTGATCATCTCGACCGCAACATCGGTTACAGCACGCGATGTCTGCATCTGTTTTTGCGCGATGCGTCCGGCGAAATCATCGTCGAAGAACCCGACATTCTGCCCTAATGTCCAACGGTGCAGCCGCGATAGAACCAGCGGATTTACGTTCGGCGCGACCATGATTGCGTTCGCGCCCGAGGACAGACCAAACAACACCGGCCGCGCGATCAGGAAAAACGCAATCGCCCCAAGGATCAGCCCGATGTTGCGCCCGTCAAAGAAAGCTTCCGGTCCGGCGCTGATGCTGGCATCAATAACGCGACCCAAAATCCATGCGGTCCCTGCCTCCATCGCACCTGCCAAAGCAGAAAGGAGCGCGGCAAGAAACAAAACCGCCCATGCGCCATTCAAACTCCACCGGATGAAAGCCCCCAAGGTTTGCGGCGGCGGGCCGTCGGCTTTCGCAAAGGGGTTGATCCAGTCGGAAATCTTGTGAAGACTAGTCATCGGTCACGTCATCCAGTTTTAGAAATCCGCCTGATTGACGGCTCCAGAAATCTGCATATAGCCCGCCCTGCGCCAAAAGCGCGTCATGCTTGCCTTCTTCGACAATCCGCCCCGCATCAAGCACGATAATCCGGTCCATTTCGGCAATCGTCGACAGGCGGTGCGCAATAGCGATCACGGTCTTGCCCGCCATCATTCCGTAAAGCGTTTCCTGAATGGCCGCTTCAACCTCACTATCAAGCGCACTTGTGGCTTCGTCCAACAACAGGATCGGCGCGTTCTTAAGGATAACCCGTGCCAATGTAATGCGCTGACGCTGCCCGCCGGACAGTTTCACACCGCGTTCGCCCACACGCGCATCATAGCCGCTGCGCCCTTCGGGGTCGGACAAATCCAGTATGAAATCATGCGCCTGCGCCTGTTTCGCGGCCGCGATCATTTCCGCCTCAGTGGCATCGGGACGCCCGTAAAGGATGTTGTCGCGCACCGAGCGGTGCAACAGGGAGCTGTCCTGCTGAACCATACCGATGTTCTTGCGCAGGCTGTCTTGGGTGATGGAAGTGATATCCTGACCGTCGATCAGAACCTGCCCGCCTTCCGCATCGTAGAACCGCAAAAGCAGTTTAACGAGGGTCGATTTACCGGCGCCGGATCGGCCCACCAGACCGATACGTTCGCCCGGTTTCACAACCAGATCAAGCGATTGCAAACCGCCTTGGTCACGCCCGTAGTGATGGGTCAAACCGCGCAATTCAATCTGACCGTTCGATAACTTAAGCGGCTTGGCCTCCGCCTTATCGACCAGCGTAATCGGCTGGGCAATCGTTTCCATCCCTTCGGCCACAACGCCAAGTTCGCGAAAGAAGGATGACAGCGCCCACATGATCCAGCCGGTCATGGAGTTCAGCCGCAAGGTCAGCGCAGCAGCAGCAGCAACCACACCCACGCTTGCCTCACCCCATGTCCACAAGGCCAGCGCCCACCCCACAACACCAACGATCAGCAAGCCGTTCAGCAGGACCAGCGTGACATCCATCACGGTGAAAATCCGCATCTCTTTCTGGAAAGTCACCCGGGCATTTTCGATGGCTTCCTTGGCAAAATCGACCTCAAGGTCGTGATGCGCGAACATTTTGACCGAATGGATGTTGGTATAGGCATCAACAACACGCCCGGTAACCTGCGACCGCGCATCCGACGCCGCCTTGGACGCGGGCCCAACGTTGCGCACCGTCCAGCGGATCAGCCCACCATAAAGGGCCATCCACCCCAAGAGCGGCAGCATCAGCCGCCAGTCCGAGGCAAGCAAAAGGATCGCGGCGCCGACCATATAGGCCAGTGCATAGGAAATCGCATCGAAGGTCTGAAACACCACCTCACCCGCCGCCGGGGGCGTTTGCATAATGCGATTGGCGATCCGCCCCGCGAAGTCATTTTCGAACCACCCGACCGATTGACGCAAGACCTGTTTATGCGCCCGCCAGCGGATCAATGTGCCGAAATTCGGCAAGATCGCATTGTTCAGCAAAGCGACATCCAAGCCTTGCATCAAAGGGCGGATGATCAGCACAAAACCGGCCAGCAGTAGCAGTTCAGTCCCGTAGGTCCGCCACATCTCTGCCGGATCCGTATCAAGCAGATCGACAATGCGCCCCATATAATAGATCAGCCCGATTTCGATCGCGGCTACAACAATCGACATAAGGCCGGTCAGGATAAAGACACCCTTAAACGGACCACAATAATCCCGCATGAACGGCCACAATTTGCGCGGCGGCGCGTCTTTTTCAGTGTAGGGCGTATAGGGGTTAACGAGGTTTTCAAAGAAACGGAACATGGGCGCGGGCCTTGAGAATTAATAGACAAAATGACCGGTCAGTACTGTCGTACAACCCGGCAGGAAAAATGGTTAAGACAGCTTTAGCTGAACCAAATCCCGGCAATCATTTTGCAATCCTCCATATTCTCACACCTGACTAGCTAAGATGTGGCATTTTGTCGAGGGCTATGCACCGCGCAAGATCTCTTGCGCAGACAAGGTAAAGCCGGAATCGATCCAACGCTGTTCAAGCTGACGCAGCTTCTTTCCCAACGCGGGTCCTTGAAATTCGGGCATCAGATCGCTGGCCGTCACGGGAAATTTCGCCTCTGCGGCGCTTAATACAGTCTCTAGCAAGGCCCTTTCTGGCATTTGTTCGGCCAGAACCGCGCGCAGCAACACAGTGCTTTGCCCAACCTCGGTACCATATCGGTACGCGATTTCAGTAACCGGCGGACCCGAAAATCCGACCTCGCGCAGGACTGCGAGTTTTTGCGCATCTGCCTTGCTCAGCCGGAAGCGTGCTGCGAGGTCTTCCCCGCCCAACACAGCAAGCCGACGCTTCCAATCTGGCGCTATGCCCAGCGCGGTTTCCATATGGATCAAAATCGCGAGCATGCGGTCATCGGACCCCGGCAGAACTGTCGACAACACACCTGTCTGGCGCATCACCGCAACGGCAGGCGCGGGATCAGGCGCATTAAGCAATTTGACCATCTCTTGCCCGACACGTTCCGCTGAAAGTGTCTCTAACCCTTCAGTATTCGTCGATATTGCGGCCAATGCTTCCGCATCAAATCCTTCAACGGGATTTCCGTACCATGCCGAAAACCGAAAGAACCGCAGGATGCGAAGGTAATCTTCCTTGATCCGCGCATCAGGGTCTTCGATAAATCTGATACGCCGCGCCAATAGATCGCCCATACCGCCAAGCGGGTCGACGACCTGACCGTCGGGCGTTGCATATAGCGCATTCATGGTGAAATCGCGCCGGCGAGCATCATCGTGGATATTATCCGAAAACGCGACCACCGCATGTCGGCCGTCCGTTTCCACGTCCCGACGGAAGGTTGTGATCTCGAATGGGGTGCCCTTAACAACCACCGTGACCGTTCCGTGATCGATCCCCGTCGGAATGGCCTTGAGCCCTGCAGATGTCGCAAGCTCCATAACCTTTTCCGGATGGGCATTAGTCGACATATCGATGTCGCTGTCGGCCAGCCGCATGATCGCGTTGCGCACGCAGCCGCCTACAAAGAAAACATCATATCCCGCAGCGGTAATCACGGCGCAAACGTCCTGCGCTTCGGGGTTTTGCAGCCAGCTTGTGTCGGCTGGTATCATGTCATGCGGTCGGCCCATGCCCGCAGCATACGCGCAGTTGCGCCCCAGATGTAATAGGGGCCGTAGGGTACTGTGAAATAATGTCGCCGCGTACCGCGCCAGCGCCGTGACTGGATCACAAAATTCTGCGGATCCAGCACGTGATCCAAAGGTACGGAAAAGACTTCGTCAACTTCGCCCGGTTCCGGTTTGATATCAAAATCATCTCTAACAAGGGCAATCACAGGCGTAACGCTAAACCCTGTAACTGTCTCATGGGTTGGAAGCGTCCCCAAGACATCGACGATATCTTCCGGCAAACCGATTTCTTCGCGGGCTTCGCGCAATGCAGCAGCGATCACATCTGCATCGGTATCGTCCTGCTTGCCGCCAGGAAACGCGATCTGTCCTGGATGGTGCTTTAACGCCGACGAACGTTTGGTCAGCAGCAGATGCAGCCCGTCGTCGCGTTCGACAATAGGAGCGAGGACGCCGGCAGGACGCAACACACGATCTGCCGGCAGAACCGCTTCGGGGTTCAGATCAAAGTCGGAAGACTGCGTTCCCGACGAAGCCAAAGCGGCCCTGATATCAGAGATATGATCAGTCACCTGCGGGGGTTTCTGCTTCGAACCCTACTGTTTTCGGATCCAAATCGTAATGCGCCCCGCAGAATTGGCAGTCTGCTGTGACCCGTCCGTCATCTGTTGTCATATGGGCAATATCCTTGGCTGAATAAATCGACAGGCTTTGCCGCACGCGATCTGCCGAACAGGAACACCCGAACCGGACCGCTTGCGCGTCATAAACCCGCGGCTGTTCCTCGTGAAACAAGCGCAACAACAGATCGGATGGCGGCACGGAAGGACCGATCAGTTCAAGGTCTTCGACCGTATCAAGCAGGACGTTCACACGTTTCCAATTCTCGGCTTCTTCCCCGTCAACAAGATCATTTGCCGACAGCAACGCGCCCTCCCCTTCGGTTTTGGCGACGAAAGGCGAGGCCTTGGGCATGTGTTGCAACATCACGCCGCCTGCGCGCCAATGCTCGGGTTCGTTCGGGCCTGACGATTTGCCAAAGCTCAGCGAGAAACGCGTTGGCAACTGTTCCGACTGCGCAAAATAGGCCTCGGCACAGGCAGACAACGATCCACCTTCCAAGGGTGTAATTCCCTGATACGGCGTCATGCCCTCGCCCTGATCAATCATAATGGCGAAATATCCTTCGCCGACCTGATCAAACGGTGCTGCATCGGTCAAACGATCCGCATCATAGCTTGCATAGGCTCTGATCCGCGCGGAACCGCCTTCCTTTTCGGGGCCGTAGTAATCGGTGGCAATCATCCGCACAGGCCCTTTGGACTGCACTTGCAGTTGCAACTTCCACCGCAGTTTCATCGTCTGCCCGATCAGCGCCGCAAGCAAAGCCATCTCGGCAACCAATGCCTCGACCTGGGGTGGGTAGTCATGTTGGCTCAGAATTCCTTCAAGGACCCCGTCAAGCCGCCCGACACGACCGCGGATATCGCTGTGATCAAGCTGGAACGGCAGAACACTGTCATCCCATGCGATCTGGTTTCCGTGCTGATTGGGCGCTGTCATGGAGGGTTTCCTTATCTTGGGCCGCTTGGCATACCGCGTCTATATAGGCGCAGCAAGCGCAGGATAAAGGGGAACACGAATGATCAGACGCGTAGGCGCACCACCATTGGCGCAACAGCACTACCGCATGCGTCCCGGCGTTTACGCCATCTTGCCCCTCAAGCGACGGTTTTTGCTGACAGCACAGGTTACGGACAAAGTCGATGTTCAGCTGCCCGGAGGTGGCATTGATCCCGGAGAATCCCCTTTGCAGGCGCTACACCGCGAGGTTCTGGAAGAAATCGGTTGGCGTATTGCGACACCTCTTAGGTTGGGTGCGTTCCGCCGGTTTGTATATATGCCGGAATACGATCTTTGGGCCGAAAAACTGTGCCATGTCTATGTCGCACATCCCGTACGGCAGATCGCAGAACCGATAGAACCCGATCACATCACGCTGGTCATGTCGGGAAATGACGCGGTCGATGCCTTGGGCAACGCGGGCGATAGCATGTTCATGCGTCGGTTTATTGGCTAGGCGGGCCGCTATATTCGAACAGGATCGCAGAGACGTCGTCGGGAAATTCCTCGGTGCCGGCGAAACTGGACAGCTCCCACATCAAAGCCTCAAGCAAAGCATTCTGGCGAACACCGCCCATTTGTTCAATCATCGCGGTCAGCCCTTCCTCGCCCAGCATTTCACCACTGTTATCGGGGCATTCCGTGACCCCGTCCGACAACAACAACAAGCGGTCGCCGGCTGACAATTGCACATCAAACTGTGTAAAACTGACACCTTCGATCAAGCCCACGGGGAACCCGCCTGATCCAGATTGTTCCACCGACCCGTCCGCACGCTGGATTAAGGGATGCGGATGGCCCGCCTGTGCAATCGTAACGCGGCCACTTGCCATATGGACAAAGGCAAGCAGCAGGGTGAAATAATGCTCGGTATCCATCTCAGTAAGCACCAGATCATTCAGCTTTTCGATGACCTTCGCAGGTGGGTTTGTATGATACCTACCATCCGGCTGTCGGGACAGGGCGATATTCTGATCCGGTGCCGTGGCCGACAGATATCCGGCAAGCCGCGCCGTCATCAACGCCGAGCTGATCCCGTGACCGGACACATCGATGGCGAAAAGACCAAGCTGCCCGTCATCTGCGGGAAAGAACCCGACAAGATCACCGCCAACATGCCCCGACGACCGCAGCATCAATGAAAGATGCCCTTCCTCGAAACTGCGCTGTCGTTCTCGCAAAAGCGATTGCTGAAGCTTCTTCGCCTCAAGCAAATCCTGATCCAGCAAGTCATACACGCGTTGCAATTCGCCAAGCGTTTCACTGACCAACCTGTTTTTTAGGGAGAGTTCCCGTTGCATCCGCAAAATCCGTTCACCCGCCGTGATCCTTGCGCGCAACTCGTCGGCATCAACCGGTTTCGTCAGGAAATCATCGGCCCCTGAATCAAGTCCCTCTGCCACTTCGATCTTCTCGCTTTTAGAGGTGAGCAGGATGAAATAGGCGTAATCGTCTTGCGGCATCTCGCGCAGCGCACTGCAAAACTCGATGCCCGACATACCGGGCATGATCCAGTCGCTGACGATAAGGTCCGGCATCCGCTCTGCGCAGAATTCCAAAGCTTGGGCACCGCTTGCCGCCTCGGTCACGTCAAAGCCCCACTTGCCGAGCATTTTTGACAGAACCCGCCTTTGCAGCCGGCTGTCGTCAACGATCAGAATGCGATGGGGTCTGGCCTGTTGCGGCACCTCACCTGTCACCTTCGGGGCGCGTTGCCGGTGTTCCATCTTATTCCTGATCCAAAGCTCTCACTCCGGCTCTTTGGCAGACCTGCCTTAAGAGCAGGTGAAAGCCCAAAGTTGGATAAAATTGCGGACACAGGCTCGCGATTTTTTAAGCAAGATCAGCGAAACATGCGTTTCAAAAGGGGTGTTCTAAAGTGATTGATTGGGCGCAAGTAAAGAAACTGTGTCACGAAGTCGGCGCGGAGGATTTTGATGAAGTCATCGCGTTGTTCTTTGAAGAGGTGGCAGATGTGATCGACAAACTGGATAACCAAACGGACAGATCGGGTTTGGCAGAGGACATGCATTTCCTGAAAGGCAGCGCATTAACACTTGGCTTCACGCAGATGTCGAACCTGTGTCATAGCGCCGAAAAAACCGCAGCCACCGGCAATGCACAATGTGTCGACATTGGTGCGGTCATTCAGTGCTATGTAGACTCTAAACAGGCGTTCATGGCTGAATACCTTATGAAACTGGCCGCGTGACGCTACATTAGTTTATAAAAGTTTTCGACCTGAATGCCGCCAAAGGTGTCCATCGCTTTGGCACGTAGCATTTGCATCCCGGCAACCCAACGGTCGTGATCCTTCGCGCGATGTACAGCGTAGGTTTGGACCTCTGGATGGGACAGGATCAGGAACCGCCCGGCCTCTACCCCGTCAATCACTGCGGCCGCGACATCGTCCGCGGTTAGCAATGATGCTTGTTTCGAAGCATCCGCATCCGACATGCCCAACAAAGGCGTTGCCACATATTGCGGGCACACAACCGACGCGCCGATCCCGTCAGCACCATGCGTAATCGCCAGAGATTCAGCAAAGCTGACGGCCGCATGTTTGGTCGCTGAATAAGCCGCATCACCGATCTGGTTCAACAATCCGGCAGCAGAGGCAACATTCACCAGATGGCCAGATTTGCGTTCAATCATGCCCGGCAATAACGCCCGCGCCGCATAAACATGGCTCATCACGTGAACCTGCCAGTTCAGTTCCCAATGCGCATCAGACTGGGACGCCGCATGATCGGGATCGCCTTTACCCAAACCGGCGTTTGAAACGTAAATGTCGATGTCACCATGCGCTTTGGATGCTTCGGCGATCATAGATTTGATCTGTGTTTCGTCGCGCACATCGCAAACAATTGCCAAGCCACCGATTTCGTCGGCGACAGCTCTGGCTTTGTCCCCATCCAAATCGGACACGCAAACTTTCGCACCCTTGGCTGCTGCGTGACGGGCAATCGCCGCGCCGATGCCGCTGCCTGCACCTGTGACAATAACCGAACTGCCTTCGAACTTCATGGGTCTCTCCTTAGATCACAAACTGGGCGAGCGTTTCATCGTTGGTGATGTCGGTATAGGCGAAACCAGCCGTTTCGATGCGTTGGAACATCGCCGGAAAATTCTCCGGCGCGTCCGTCTCGATGCCGATCAGAACGGAACCGAAATTGCGGGCTGATTTTTTCATATATTCGAACCGTGTGATGTTATCGCTCGGCCCGAGTGCATCCAGAAAGTCCCGCAATGCACCGGGGCGTTGCGGCAAGCGTAGGATAAAGTATTTTTTTACGCCAGAATAACGCTGCGCTCGTTCTTTGACTTCGGGCAGACGTTCGAAATCAAAGTTGCCGCCGGATGCGATGCAAACCACTGTTTTACCTTTGATTTGCTCGGCCACTTCGCCCAGCGCCTCAAGTGCCATCGCACCGGCAGGTTCCAGAACGATGCCTTCGACGTTCAGCATCTCCACAATGGTGCAACATATCCGGTCTTCTTCCAACGCAATGACGTCCTCCGCACGGATCGGCTTGAGCCGTGCAAAGGTGCGCGTTCCGATTTTGGCCACCGATGCACCGTCAACAAAGGTATTTACCGGTGAAACATCCACGGGTTTCCCTTCGCTGATCGCGGCGGCAAGACTTTTGGCACCCTCGGGTTCAACAAATGTATAGCGGCATTCGGTATCGAAGTAGCTGAAGATACCTGCGGACAACCCGCCGCCCCCAACCGGCAGAATAATGTGATCAGGAACACGCCCCAACTGCTGCTCTATTTCGACAGCGACCGACGCTTGGCCTTCGATCACATCCTCATCATCAAAGGGGGACAGGAAATGCGCCCCTTCGCTGGCGCAAAATGTCTGGGCAGCCTCAAGCGTGGCATCAAAATAGTCACCAACAAGACGGATCTCGACCTGTTCACCGCCAAACATCCGCGTCTTCAGGATTTTCTGTTCTGGCGTGGTGACTGGCATAAAAATAACGCCCCTTACCCCGAAATGACGGCACATAAACGCCACCCCTTGCGCGTGATTGCCCGCAGACGCGCAAACAAACAGCGATTTTTCCGGGATCACCTTGCGCATGGCGTTGAACGCTCCGCGCAATTTATAAGACCGTACCGGGCTCAGATCCTCGCGTTTGAGGTAAATATCAGCGCCAAACCTATCTGACAGCAGTTCATTACGCATCAACGGGGTCTCGGGAAATACCGGCCGCATTTTGGCCGCTGCCAGGGTCGCCATCGCTTGAAAATTCTCGGTCACGGGTCCGCCTTTCGCTTTTGGCCCATCGTTAGGCCTGCGCGCACGACAGGTCAACGCGAGGGCAGCATCTTGCCCGCACCCACAAAACCCGATACCTCGCGTCTAATTGCCAAAGGAGCCGACCATGTTTGTCCCTAAAAAAGTTGTTCTCGCCTATTCCGGCGGTCTTGATACCTCGATCATTCTCAAATGGCTGCAAACGGAATACGGCTGTGAGGTTGTGACCTTTACCGCCGATCTGGGTCAGGGCGAAGAGCTGGAGCCCGCCCGCGCCAAAGCCGAAATGATGGGCGCGTCAGATATCTATGTCGAAGATGTGCGCGAAGAGTTCGTGCGCGATTTCGTTTTTCCGATGTTCCGCGCCAATGCTGTTTATGAAGGGCTGTATTTGCTTGGTACCTCTATCGCCCGGCCTTTGATCTCCAAACGACTGGTCGAAATTGCGGCTGAAACCGGTGCTGATGCCGTGGCACACGGGGCAACCGGCAAGGGCAACGATCAGGTACGCTTCGAACTGGCCGCTTACGCATTGAACCCCGACATCAAAGTAATCGCACCGTGGCGTGAATGGGACCTGTCCAGCCGGACCAAGCTGTTGGAATTTGCTGAAAAGAACCAGATCCCTGTCGCGAAAGACAAACGCGGCGAAGCGCCGTTCAGCGTGGATGCGAACCTGCTGCACACATCCTCTGAAGGTAAAGTGCTGGAAGACCCTGCAGTCGACGCGCCCGATTATGTTTATCAGCGCACGGTTAACCCGGAAGACGCCCCTGACACCCCCGAATATGTCGAGGTCGGTTTTGAACGCGGCGACGCAGTGTCGATCAACGGCGAGGCAATGTCCCCCGCGACAATCCTGACCAAGCTTAACGAGCTGGGCGGCAAGCACGGCTGTGGCCGTCTTGATCTGGTTGAAGGTCGCTTTGTCGGGATGAAATCACGCGGCATCTATGAAACACCCGGTGGCACCCTGTTGCTTGAAGCGCACCGTGCGATTGAATCGATCACGCTCGACCGCGGTGCCATGCACCTTAAAGACGAGCTGATGCCGAAGTATGCCGAATTGATCTACAACGGTTTCTGGTACAGCCCGGAGCGCACAATGCTGCAAGCAGCAATTGACGCCAGCCAAACCCATGTGACAGGCACCGTGCGCCTGAAACTTTATAAGGGACATGTGCGCACTGTTGGCCGCTGGTCGGATCACTCCCTGTACTCGGAGGCACATGTGACCTTTGAAGATGATGCCGGTGCGTACGATCAAAAAGACGCGGCCGGTTTCATCCAGCTGAATGCCCTGCGCCTCAAGCTGCTGGCGGCACGCGACAAACGCATGAAATGATAAAAAACAGGCCCGAACCATTCGGTCCGGGCCTCATACTCGTTACGCGTCAGAAAGTTTCAGCGAAACTTACTTCGCCTTCACAACTTTCATGACAAGCTTACCATCTGGTTTAATCGGGCCGTCTTCTTTGGCACCCAGAGTGTATTCAAATACGCCGGTTTTCATGCCGCCCTGTTCGGCGTGCACCATCAGCATCAACATTTCGCCGGATTTCACTTCTTCTTGCAGGATTGCTGCAACGTCGGTGTTTTCACCACCGCGCAGCGGGGCATAACCGACAACCGGACCGGGCTTCATTTCGGCGTCGGTGCGGTGCACAACCAGCCAACCGTTTTCGCCGGCAACTACTTTATCAGCGCTTACGACGCCGTTTGACACGTCCTGATCAGCGGCTTCAACCATAGGTGTCGCATGCGCAGCGGCAAAGGCCACGCCGGCAGCACAGGTAAGGGCGATTGCAGAACTCAATAGATATTTCACAGTGTATCTCCTCATTGGATGCAGAGAACCACGAGGCGATAAACCGGATAGTTTCAGAAGTTTTTCAATTCAAACAAATTTTCTTCATTTTCTGATAGTATGGCATCGCCTGATCCAGAAGCTCCGTCATTTCAGGGTCGAGTTCGGGCAAAGCGCCTTCTGCTCCGGCAAACCCGTTGCTTTGATGAACCGCATGATACCAGTGTTTTGCCCAAACTCCGTCTTCACTGCGCGGACCTGCGGGCCAGTGCAACATTGCCGGATCGAACGGCAGATCAATCGCCGCACAGAGTTTTCGTAACATTCCTTCTGGATCGGCACGGATATCAGTACTGTCGATAACCACACCGCCCAATGTTTCAAACAGACGTGCTTGCTGGCTAAACCCGATATCTTCCAATGTGGGAGCTTCGCGTTTGGCCGCATAGCTGGCAATGACCCGCGCAGGATGCCGGATCAGATGGACATGCACGCATCCCGCTGCCCAATCCATCGGAAACCCCTCAACCATGTGATGGGGCATATGTTTCATATAAAGGTGCGGTTCGCCGTCTCGCTGGCAGGCCACGCTCACCTTATCAGGGTCCGTTTCATGGGCCGCCAATATCTCTTCACGCATTGGGTGGATCGTGCCCGTCCTATCCAGATAGGGCGCATAAAACGGTTCATCCATCACTGCGAAATCACGCCGCGCGCCAAAACTATACATCATGGCCGTGCTAAGATTACGCGGCCCGGACCACATTGCGATACGCATCATTGTTTCCCTTTTTCGGGTGACGCTAGAAATGTTACGACCCGTTGCCAAGCGGTAAAGTACCATCACCACCGCGTGAGGCGTCCGCGTGCGACCTTGCCCAAAATCCGCGAGAAGCGCAGCATAGGGAAAAGGAGACAGACATGTTCAATATCTCTACGTTCAAACCCCTCGCACTTGCCGCCCTTATTTCTGTTGGGCTTTTTGCGCAATCTGGCGCTGCAAAAGCTGCTGAAACCGAAACCTTGACCGTCGCAGGTGGATGTTTCTGGTGTGTGGAATCCGATTTCGAATCTGTACGCGGTGTGAAAGAAGCTGTTTCCGGCTTTGCTGGCGGTAAAACGGCAAACCCGACCTATAAGCAGGTCACCAAAGGTGGAACGGGCCATTACGAAGTGGTCCAGATCCGTTTCGATCCCGCCGTTGTCAGTCGTGAAACCATTTTAAATATGTTCTTCCGGTCCATTGACCCCACGGACGCAGGCGGCCAGTTTTGTGACCGTGGCGAAAGCTATCGGAGCGCAATTTTCGCGGCCAACAACACACAGAAAGCGGCCGCTCAAAAAGCGAAATCAGAAGCACAAGCAGCGTTGGGGCAGAAGGTCGTGACACCGGTTTTAGGGGCCAGCACCTTTTATCCGGCAGACGATTATCATCAGGATTATTACAAAAGCAGCGACCGTTTGGCGGTGACTTCTGTTGGCTTGGGAGTGAAAAAATCAGTCGCCTATAAACGCTATCGCAAGGGTTGCGGTCGTGATGCGCGGGTCAAACAGCTTTGGGGGGCCGATGCCCCGTTCGTGAACTAGGAAAAATCGTGGTCCTGGACTTCTTTGAGGTCCGGGATCACATCTGCTGTACCGTTCCGCCCGACCATGAGCGCCCCTGCACGTTGGGCAAGATCAAGGGCCGTGGCCATATCAAATCCACGGTCCAGACCTGCGACCAGAAAACCGGTGAAAGTATCGCCCGCACCCGTTGTATCGACAACCTCAACAGGAAATGACGGAAAGCTCTGGACCGTATTCGCCTTGTTAGACACCCATTTACATCCGTCGCCGCCCAAGGTGATGACAATATCATCAACCGGCAGCTCCTTCAGGTCGCACCCTGTCGCTTCTTCCAATTGAGCAGCCTCAACCGCATTCAATATTAGTAAATCAACATGCGCGATCACCGTTTGCACCGCATCCGCAGAAAACGGCGCAGCGGCGTAAGCGACCCGTAGGCCCAGCGTTCTGGCCGTTTGCACTGCAAATTCCGCGCCGGTGGTTTCATTTTGCATCAAAAGAAAATCGTTTGGCGTTGCTTCGGAAAGGGCCGCACCAATCATCCGGTCGTCGACCTCATGGTTCGCACCTGAAAACAACACAATGTTGTTCTCGCCTTGCGCATCGACATTGATGTTCGCATGGCCTGTCGGTTGCTCGACAACGGATATGTGCTGCGTGTCGACTCCGTATTCCAGCAAGCGGTCCACTGCCCATTTTCCATCCGGCCCCACAGCGCCGATATGCACCACTCGGGCCGCGGCGCGGGCTGCGGCAACGGACATATTCGCCCCTTTGCCGCCTAAACCCTGTTGGAAACTATCCGCTGCAATGGTTTCCCCCGGCCCGGGT